>JBKJHT010000224.1:0-2738 GCA_046598945.1 Burkholderiales bacterium
ATCTCCGACGGTGCGGGCATCGGATTCGGGCAGCGCTTGACCCACGCAACCGCCTCTTCGACGGATGGCAGCTCCCAGAACCAATAGCCGGCAACGAGATCCCCCGCGAACGGCCCGTCAACGACGGCGCGCGACTTGCCGTCGAAGCGCACCCGCTTTCCTTCGCGGCTCGGGCGCAGGCCGTCGCAGTCCTTCAACACGCCGGCCTTCTTGAGCTCTTCGTTGAAGACCCCCATCGCGGCCATCGAGTCCTTCATCTGCGCGTCGCTCATTGCTGCCAACCGGGCTTCGAGATCGGGGTTGGACTTGACCAAGATCATGAACTTCATGTTTAGCTCCTTGTTGAATATTCCAGTTTCGGATACCAGTTGCTGCCGCGTCCGCCAGCGGAAGCGCAGGGCGCTGCTCTGCCAACCGCTTGATGAGGCGCCTAAGTTCGATTTCCTCGGCCAGGAGCGCGGCGCGCGCACGGCGGTACTCGTCGCCTTCATTCGGGAAACGAACGCCGTTCCGCTTGGCTAAATCCATTGCGGACGTAAGTTGGATTGTACTCGTGGAAGTTCCGTGCTCACGTTTTTGGCGCTTCGACATTCACCATCCACGGCACGCCGAACTTATCGGTCAGCATGCCGAACGATGAGGTCCAAAACGTTTTCGCCAAAGGCATCGTCACATTTCCACCTTCGCCAAGCGCCGTGAAAACACGATTGGCCTCAGCATCATCGGCCACTCCGATTGCAAGCGTCATTCCCTTGAACTCTGCCGTTTTTTCGCCCATGCCGTCGTCGGCCATCAGGTCAGTTTCGCCAATGCGAAAGGCGGCGTTCATAATTTTTTCTTCATAGCCGGGCGGCGGCTTCATAGCCGCATCGGGGCTTTCCTTCCAGCGCATCAGGCTGGTGACTTCGGCACCGATTGACTTTTTGTAGAACTCCAACGCCTCCTCGCAGCGGCCGTCAAAATTGACGTAGGCTTGAACTTTCATGATGAATTCCTTTTTTGTAGTGGTCTGATTGAATTAACTGCGATTGATCAGGAATCCAGCAGCGCGTCAAAGCCACCGAAGACCATCCGTCTGCCGTCAAAAGGCATGTCGCCAAGCGCCTTCGTGCGCGGGTCGCTCATCAATTTTTTGTTGCCTGCATCTCGGCGTGGCGCGCCCGCAGCGAAATCGCATACTGGGCCTGCGCTGGCGAGGGCGCCGACCAGCACGGGCGCGAGCAGTAGGCGTAAGATTACTCGTTGAGCAAAACTTCTCTCCGAAACGCGCCGGGCGGCAATAGTCCAGTCAATGAAAATCGCCGTCATTTCAAAAAACTGACGGCGCTGTGGCTAACCTTTAACGTTACCGCACGCAACCGAGGTCTTTATATCGGCAGCACTTTTGTGAACGTTAATTGTGTATTTGCCGGAGGCTAATTCCGAAACTGGGGCGGTAACCAAACTGGTCGAGGTTCCGTTTACCACGTCCGCGAGCGGAAACTTGGGCTTCGGATCGAGTTTGTCGCAAGTGCCGGAATGAAAGTGCGCGGGCTGCGCCACGTTTGATGCAGCACCCTTTAGCTGAACAACAACACGTGTCTGATTGCCTTGAGGAGTCAACGTGGCGGTTCCGCTAACGCCGGAATTATCTTTCGGCTGGATTTGCACGGTGATCGGCGATTGCGCCGAGGCGCCCGTCGATGATGCATCGCTCTGCATCGGCGTTGATAGTTGGTCGTTCTTGGGCTTCGTGTTGTCCACGTTAGATGGATCCGTTTGGCCGGTCTGTCCCTCGCCGGTGGTTGCGTCGAGTGGTCCGCTCTGCGTAGATGGCTGGTCACTCTTGGGCTTCGCGGTGTCCGCCTGAGATGCTTCCGGTTTCCCGCTTTGTCCCTGGCCGGTGCTTTCGTCGGGTTTACCGCTCTGCGTCGATGGCTGATCGCTCTTGGGCGTGGTGGTGTCCGCCGCAAGCGCAGGTATGGGAAGCACTAGGCCAAGGACGGCTATTGCCGCAGCGATTTCAAATCTTTTCATGTGAATCTCCTAGGTTTTTGCAACAGTGAACGGTGTTTTCCGTCGACCTGTTCCTTCGGTCTAATCCAATTGTTCAGTTCGCCGAAGGACACTGATCGACGTGATCGTTACAACTTTAGATAAGAAGCAACAGGTATGCCAACGCGGACCCTGCTGAGAACGGTTTCGCCTAACCTACGCGCAGAACGCCCCATCTGTACGCGGCAGACGGTTGATGGATTGGTTCAGGCCACAGCTTTGCGCCATCGGCCTCGCCTACAAATCCGACCTAACTTAGGCGTTCGAGCTATTTGATGTAAGGATTACCGGATCAACTGTAAGACCTACATCGCCAACCCATGCACGCACGTCTTTTGTGCTGCAAGCCGGCGAAATGATTCGACATACCAATTACAACCTAAAATCGCTACCTGAGCCGATTACGCATTGCGGGAAGCTCTTCGGCTGGAATGACTTTTGGTAAGAAGATGGCGCGATCATTCTGGCCGCATAACATCGCGCGCCGCAGCAGTGGTCACGACGCTGCCGATTGCGAGCTCTTTTCCCTGATCCGCGACATCAAGGCGCTCCACGACTTGGCGAATGCCTCGACACCTTCTTGCTGCAATCGCGCGGCGAGCGCTTCGTCGTCGACGCCTTCGCGCCTGAACTCCTCGAGCACCGCTTCGGCGTAGCCACCATCGGCAGGCAAGGCCGCGCCGACCTTGCCGTGTTCGGCAAAG
>JBKJHT010000170.1:0-4018 GCA_046598945.1 Burkholderiales bacterium
AACCGTGGAAGAATCCATGGCGCTGAACGAAATTCGCTCCGGCGCCATCATCATCGCCGGGAGCGGTATGTGCGAGGCGGGGCGTATCAAACATCACCTCAAGCATCGGCTCGGCCACAAACAAAATTCGATTTTGTTTGCCGGCTACCAAGGCCAGGGAACCTTGGGAAGACGCATCGTCGACCGTGCGTCCATCGTGACGATATACGGCGAAGAAATCCGTGTCGCGGCGGACATTTACACCTTAGGCGGTCTCTCCGCCCACGGCGATCAGCGCGCGCTACTCGACTGGCTCGGGCATTTTTCGCCACCACCGAAACAAACCTTCATCGTGCACGGGGAGCAATCGACGATGCAAATTTTCTCGGAGAAAATTACCAGCGAACTTGGCTGGCGGCCGACGTTGCCGAAAAGCGGTAGCACCTACGATCTCGGGTTCGCTCGGACACCATGCCGGTGACGACCTGTTGCGGCAGTTCGCCGAACGCTTGCGCGGCGCATTGCGCACGCGCGATCTGATTGCCCGCCAAGGCGGCGACGAATTTATCGTGCTGCTACCCGGCCTGTCCGAGGGTTCGCAGGTCAATGCCGTGTGCCACAAGATCCTTGAGGTGTCGCGGCTTCCCTTTCAGATCGGTTCGCAAGAGGCGCGTGTTTCCGCCAGCATCGGCGTGAGTTTCTTCCCCGAGCACGGCAGCGACGCGGACGAATTACTAAAGCATGCCGACACTGCGATGTATATCGCCAAATCCGCGGGCAAATCCGGCTACAAAGTATTTACCGGCCAGATGGAAGAAACGCTGCAGCAGCGGGTGAGGCTAGAAAAATCCCTACGTGCCGGCGTCGAAAATGGTGAATTGTTGTTGTACTACCAGCCCGTGGTCAACATAGCTACGGGCAAGTTGCACGGCGTGGAGGCGCTGGTGCGCTGGAATCATCCCGAGCTGGGCGTGATCCTGCCCGATGAGTTCATTCCCTACGCGGAAGAAAGCAACGCGATTCTCGAAATCGGTGCGTGGGTCGTCACCCAGGCCTGCCGGCACGTCGCTGCCTGGCACGCCCAGGGTTATCCCAACGTCAGCGTCGCGGTGAACGTATCCGGACGCCAACTCGGGAGCGATCGCTTTGGCGATACCGTGCAGCGCGCGCTCAGCGCGGCGAACCTCGAGCCGCGTTATCTGGAACTTGAGATCACCGAAAGCATCGTGATGCAGCATGTGAGTCAGACGCTGGATACGTTCGAGAAACTGCGCGGCCTGGGGATTCGGCTGGCGATCGATGATTTTGGCACCGGTTACTCGAGCCTGAGTTATCTCAAGCGCTTTAACGTCGATCGCATCAAGATCGATAAATCCTTTGTGCGCAACATCGCCAGCGATCGCAATGATATCGCGATCGTCAAGGCCATCATTGCCATGGCGCGTAGCATGGAGATCGAGGTGACGGCCGAGGGCATCGAAGAAGTTCGGCAATCCGAACATCTGCTCGCCTACGGCTGTCAATGGGGCCAGGGATACCTTTTCGGACGCCCCATGCCTGCCGAAGAATTGGAACAGTTGCTTCGATCGAAAAGCTGAAGTTGCTATCGATAAAATGAAACTCGTTGCAGCTACGTGCCCAGGCCGCTATTGGACACGTCGCTAAAGACCGCCATGAAAATTCGCATCCGGCGATCTTTGGCACTTCCGGAATGTCCGCGCGCCTGCGCTACTCTATCGCGCTTGCGGTGTTTCGCGGGTTCTTCGCCCTTCGCCTTGGGAGCCGCACCCTGTTTGGCCTCGGGCAAGGTTTGGATTTTTAGCGGCATCCCCTAAGAATGTAGGTGAAATTCGCTGTACTATTTCATTCAATTCTAATAAGTTCAATGATGATCTTGTGCCCCTCCACGTTTGATTTCGAAAAATTATTGCGTCCGGATTTGCCACCGGCCGCTACGCCGTGGGTGGGATTTCCTGAATACAATTTCGTTGGCGGGCATAACGATGCCGACAGCGTGCTCGTCGATAATCTCATCGCGGCGGCAACGACGGTGTTGCGGCGCGACGGCAAAACGCTGGCGACCTATGGCATGCAAAGCGGCCCATTGGCCTATCGGCCGTTGCGCGAATTTCTCGTTCGCAAACTCGCCAAGGATGCGGGCATAAAATGCAGCGCCGATGAAATCCTGATCACCGGCGACTCGTTACAAGGCCTGGATTTGGTGAACAGCGTGTTGCTGTCGCCGGGCGATACGGTGATTGTCGAACAGATGAGCCATGACGGCGCGATTACTCGCCTAAAGCGCTTGGCTGTGAATGGGGCACTCCCTCTCCCGCTCGCGGGAGGGGGTTGGGGCGGGGTAGCCTTGGGCTATGAGGGTGGGCACAATAAATTGCCACTATAAAATGAAAAGCACGGTAAGCCTAAGAAGGAAAACTAATGGAAGAATCTAAAACCGATCTCGTCAAACGCCTGGAGTCTGAGGCTCAACAAGTGCGCCGCAATGTCTGGCGCGCGTTGCGCGCGGGCGGCAGCGGCCACGCGGGGGGCTCCTGTTCGGCAGCGGATATTTTAGCGGCGCTGTATTTTCATCGCATGCGCATCCGGCCTTCACAACCCGATTGGGCGGAGCGCGATCGCTTCGTGCTTTCCAAAGGTCACGCCAACGCCGCGCTCGGCGCCGTGCTCGCCCAGGCCGGATTTATTGACGAAGCGGTGCTGGATAAATTCTACGCTTTCGAATCGCCATTCGGCATGCATCCGGACATCAAAATGAACGGCATCGAAATGTGCACTGGCGCGCTCGGCCATGGACTCGCGATCGCGGTGGGCATGGCGCTCGGCGCGCGCATGCAGAAAAAAGATTTCCACACGTTTGTGATGGTTGGCGACGGCGAGCTTCACGAAGGATCGAATTGGGAAGCGGCGATGGCGGCATCACATTATCGATTGGCGAACCTCACCGTTATTATCGACTTCAACAAGATCGCCCAGAGCGGGCCGTTGCAAGAACTCATCAACATCGAACCACTCGCGGACAAGTGGCGCGCGTTCGGTTTTGAAGTGAAAGAAATCGATGGTCACAACATGGCGGAAATAATCGACACGCTCGATGCGTTGCCGCTCATGGGCGAACGGCCCACGGCAATCATCGCCCATACGGTCAAAGGCAAAGGCGTGAGCTTCGCCGAGAACACTTACGTGTGGCACAGCAATAGCGTAACCGATGAGATTTACGCCAAAGCGATCGCGGAGCTTGCGCCATGAACGCAACCACAAATGACTGGCGCGCACGCGCCGCGAATCAAACGCGCCTCGCGTTCGGCCAAGCGCTATTGGAACTCGGCGCGCGCGAGCCGCGCACCGTCGTGCTCTCCGCCGACACGCAAGATTTGCTCGGCATCCGAACCTATATCGAACGCTACCCCGAGCGCTTCTTGGAGCTGGGCATTGCCGAGCAGAATACGATCGGTGTCGCGTCGGGTCTCGCCACGACGGGCTTGCGTCCCTATGTGTGCGCCTACGCGCCCTTCATCACCGCGCGCAGCATGGAGCAAGTGCGCAACGACGTCGCGTACGCAAATCAGCGCGTCGTGATCGGCGCCGGCGCGAGCGGAATTTCCCTCGGTGTCGCCGGCGGAACGCATCACGCGCTGGAAGACATCGCGCTGATGCGCAGCTTGCCAAACATGACCGTCATCGTTCCCGCCGATGCGGATGAAGCCTATCGCGCCACGCTCGCCACCCTCGACATCGACGGCCCGGTATACATGCGCCTCGGTGGCCGCGTCGAAGAACCGCCTCATACCGGCGCAGATACGCCGTTTCGCTTAGGCCGCGCGCTGGAATTGCGAACCGGAAACGACATCGCCGTCATCGCCTGCGGCGCAATGGTGGACTTGGCAGTGAAGGCATCCGATCAATTGAAAGGCGAAGGCATCAGTGTGCGCGTGCTCAACATGCACACCATCAAACCATTCGATCGCGACGCGGTACTCAAAGCTGCGGCGGAAACTCGTGGCATCGTCACGGCTGAGGA
>JBKJHT010000210.1:0-10479 GCA_046598945.1 Burkholderiales bacterium
CCTGCGCGGGAATGACGCAGTGGGTTTTTAGAGACATCGCCAGAAGCCGCATGGATACTGGGCCTACAGGCATGCCATGCCACGAGCAAGGTGGGATAAGCCGCCTGGCTTAGCTGGTGCGAAATGTCATCACGAGCCCTTCGCAATGCTTAAGGGCAAACTCCGCAACGTGGCGATCTCGTTTTTCAAGCGATGTTGCTTCGTCGCGTTGCTCGCAATGATAATCAAAATTTCCTGACGCCAAAATATAAAAAGTAGAGCAATTGTTATTGCGCCGAATAGCAGGATAATTTATTTCACATATGGTGCAATGTCCGTCGGTTATTGCCCGCCGAGGATTGCTAAATATTATTTGCCAATTCACCTTGGTTACCTGCGCCGGAACGTGCATGGTCTTCGGCCAGCCCATGGATATTGGCTCGCAGCAGCGCCTAGGCCGTGACGCACTATTCGTGGGGCGCTTCAGGAATGTCGTGCGCGATGATAGTCCGGTGCGCGTTGCTTCACCGCGGGGGTTGCGTCTTGCGGCCAGGCCGACCGTGGTCACAGATGAGTAGGGTGGATTCATGCACCATGGCGAAAGATCGGTGCAGGAATGCACCCTACGGATTTTCGCCTTCGCGCGAATCCCTTCCCTTGAAGGGGAAGGAGAATTGCCTTCGGGGACACCCTCAAAACATGGCAAAATAGCAAATTAGCCGCTCATGACATTAAGGTCAAAATGAAAGCTGTATTGTGTAAGTCCTGGGGTGCGCCCGAGAGTTTGGTCGTCGAAGATATTCCGGCGCTCAACGCCGGGCCCGGTCAAGTGGTCGTGGGCGTGAAAGCGTGCGGTGTGAATTTTCCCGACACGCTCATCATCCAAGGCAAATATCAATTTAAGCCGGACGTGCCTTTTTCACCCGGTGGCGAAGTCGCGGGCGAAATCAAATCAATCGGCGAGGGCGTAAGAGGCGTGAAAGTCGGCGATCGCGTGATCGCGTTTACCGGTTGGGGCGGTTTCGCTGAAGAAGTCGTCACAACGCCGGATAAGCTGTTGCCGATGCCGGCGGGCATGGATTTCGCCATCGCGTCATCGTTTGTAATGACCTACGGCACCTCCCACCACGCGCTGAAGCATCGTGCCGAACTCAAGGCCGGCGAGACCTTGCTGGTGCTGGGCGCCGCGGGTGGCGTTGGCTTAGCCGCGGTGGAACTTGGCAAAGTGATGGGCGCGAAAGTCATCGCCGCGGCGTCGAGCGCGGAAAAACTCGCCGTCTGCAAAGCCCACGGCGCCGATGAGTTGATCAACTATTCCACGGAAGATTTGCGTGGGCGTTTAAAGGAATTGACCGGCGACAAAGGCGTGGACGTGGTGTACGACCCCATCGGTGGCCAATATTCCGAACCGGCATTGCGCTCGACCGGTTGGCGCGGACGATTCTTGGTGATCGGTTTTGCCTCCGGCGAAATTCCAAAAATTCCATTGAACTTAACGTTGCTCAAGGGAAATTCCATCGTCGGCGTATTCTGGGGAGACTTCACCCGCCGCGAGAAGCAACTCAACGTCGAGTCGCTGCAAGAACTCGGCGCGTGGTACGCTGCCGGAAAATTAAAACCGCTGGTGTCGAAACAATATCGCTTGCATGAAGTTGCTACGGCGTTGAACGATATGATGCAACGAAAAGTCACCGGTAAAGTAGTGTTGGTTCCTTAACGAAAGGAGAAATTCATGAACGAATTCGACGTAAACCGCCCCATGCACCAAGTGCCGACCTTCGCCACGGTCGAGCAGCAGCGCCGCCATATGAAAGAACGCCTCGCGGCGGGATTTCGTTTGTTCTCGAAATTTGGTTTCGACGAAGGCGTCGCCGGTCACATCACCATGCGCGACCCCGAGTACAAAGAATGTTTTTGGGTGAATCCGTTCGGCATGCATTTCAGCCAGATTCGCGTCTCGGATTTGATCGTGGTTGATCACGCCGGTAAAGTGTTGGAAGGCAAGCACACCTATAACACCGCCGCGTTTGCGATTCATTCGCGTATCCACAAAGCGCGCCCCGACGTGATCGCGGCGGCCCATTCTCATTCGCTGTATGGCAAAGCGTGGTCGTCCTTGGGCCGTCCGCTCGATCCGCTCACCCAAGATGCTTGCGTATTTTTCGAGGATCACTCGGTGTACGGCGAGTTTCATGGCGTGGTGTACGACGTGGAGGAGGGCGACCGCATTGCCGAATCCTTAGGCCAACAGAAAGCTTGCATCATGCAAAACCATGGTAACTTGACGGTTGGCGCCAGCGTCGATGAAGCCGTCTGGTGGTTCATCACCATGGAGCGTTCCTGCCAAGCACAATTGCTCTCAGAAGCAGCAGGGAAACCGATCTTGATCGATCGTACCAACGCTGAACTGACGCGCAAACAGATCGGCACCCACGAAGCGGGTTGGTATCAGTTTCAGCCGCTATGGGATCGTATCAGCCGCGAGCAGCCTGATCTATTTAACTAGTTAATTGTCATTCTGAGGCCTTTGGGCCGAAGAATCTGCTTTTGCCTGCGCGCGAAAGCGGATTCTTCGCTTCGCTCAGAATGACATATCTTTAATTTTTGCCGGTCGCCGGAAATCTATGACGCCCTCGAACGTATGATTGACCTTCATCGGCAATCGGCGACTGCATTGGCCGCCGCAGTCCGACGAAAAGAAATTTCTAGCCGCGAACTGCTTGATCTTCATCTCGCTCGCATTGAGGCCCTAAACGGCAAGCTCAATGCGATCGTGACGTTTGATATTGAGCGTGCGCGGCAGCGCTCCGCGGAATTGGACGCGGCGACGGCCCGGGGGGAATTCAGTGGCCCGCTGCATGGCCTGCCGATCACGATCAAAGATTCCTTCGAAACCGCGGGCCTGAAAACCACCTGCGGCGCACCGGTCTGGCGCGATCATGTGCCAATGAGCAATGCGGATGCGGTGCAGCACCTAGTCAACGCCGGCGCGGTGATTGTCGGCAAAACCAATACGCCGATTTTCGCCGGCGACGTACAAACATTTAACGATTTATTCGGCACAACCCATAATCCCTGGGATCTCAGCCGCACGCCCGGCGGATCATCTGGTGGCGCGGCTGCCGCTGTCGCATCCGGCATGACTCCATTCGAATTGGGCAGCGACATCGGAGGCTCGATCCGCACCCCGGCGCATTTTTGCGGCATTTATGGGCACAAAGCGAGTTACGGATTGATTTCCCTGCGCGGTCATGTTCCCGGTCCGCCAGGTACGCTCGCCGCCAGTGATCTGTCGGTCGCCGGGCCCTTGGCCCGCAGCGCCGACGACCTCGATATGCTGCTCGATATTCTCGCTGCGCCCAATGAGCAGGAGGGTGTGGCGTGGCAACTAAAATTGCCGCCGTCCCGGCATGAAAAATTGCAGGATTTTCGCGTCGCGTTATGGCTCGATGAGCCCAACTATCCGATCGACGGCAGCGTTCGCTCCGCGCTGGAATCTACCGTTAACGCACTGCGCAAAGCCGGTGTGCATGTGGACGACAAGCCGACATTGCCGATCAACCTGGCCGATGCCTTTCAAACCTACTTGCGCCTGCTTTGGCCGTTGTTGATCGCCGGAACATCCGACGTCGTGTTCGAACAACATGTTGCGCTGGCGGCAAACTTCGCTGCGGACGACCCCAGTTTCAAGGCGCGCTTTAACCGCCAAGCGACGGCGCGGCATCGCGATTGGTTACGCGCGAACGAGGCACGCGCCCGTTATCGCGCGGCGATGATGGCGTTCTTTAAACATTACGATGTGCTGCTCATGCCGGTCACGTCAACGCCCGCGTTTCCTCACAACCACAGCCCTAACATAATGGAGCGCGTGATCCGCGTGAACGATCAGCCGCAGCCTTATTTCGATAACTTTTTTTGGATCAACCTCGCGACCTTGTGTCATTTGCCCGCGACCGTTGTTCCGGTTGGGCAAGCGCAAGATCTGCCGGTAGGTTTGCAGATTGTTGGGCCATATTTGGAGGATCGGACGACCATTAAGTTCGCCGCTCTGATTGAGCAGCGCATTGGTGGATTTAAGCCACCCCCGCTGATGAATTGAAGTCATCGGCTAAGTAATTTCGGATATATCGTGGTCCCGCCGGTCGCGCACACCACATCGATAGGCATGTTCGGCGCGATTGCTCAGCCGATGATCCGATGGTGTAAGGAATTTTATGTGGCTTTAATGTTACCGCCACCAGGCAAACGTCTGCCAGACTTGGAGAGGCGCAGGGTTCCGACATTTCGTGGAACCCCGCGCGGATGCTGGAGCGGGAAACGAGGCTCGAACTCGCGACCCCAACCTTGGCAAGGTTGTGCTCTACCACTGAGCTATTCCCGCATTGAACAGACTGCAATTGTAGCGTTAACAACGGTTTACTGTCAAACGCCGCGCTTCACTTTGGCCTTATGCGGCAGCGCCATACGCAGATAGTAAATCATCGACCACAGCGTCAACACCGCCGCTGCCCAAATCAAAAAGGTTCCAATCCACTGTGCGTCCCAATTTAAGCCAAGCCCCATGCGATCGTGATACAACAAGAACGGAATCGCCGTCATCTGCGTTGCCGTCTTGATTTTTCCGACCATGGAAACGGCCACGCTTTTGCTACGGCCTACGCTCGCCATCCATTCGCGCAACGCGGAGATGGTGATCTCGCGGCCAATGATAATCAACGCCACAATCGCTGACACACGATTTAACTCGACCAGCACGATTAGCGCCGCAGCGACCATAAGCTTATCGGCAACGGGATCGAGAAACGCGCCGAAGGCCGAGGTTTGATTCAAGCGCCGCGCGAGATAACCATCGAGCCAGTCGGTCAATGCCGCGAAAATAAACATCCACATCGCAATGGCGTTGGCCTGATGTTGCGTCAGCCAATGGCTTGGCAGGTATAACACCGCAACAAAAAGCGGAATCAGCAGAATGCGAAACCAGGTGAGAAGATTGGGTAAATTTAGCGTCATAGGGCGATCAATCAATGCAGCTCGCGATAAATTTTTTCTGCCAACGATTGGCTGATACCTTCGATCAACGCCAGATCGTCAATGCTCGCCGACGTAACGCCTTTGATGCCGCCGAATTGGGCGAGCAATTTTTGTCTGCGTTTTGCGCCAATTCCGGCGATGTCCTCAAGCCGAGATTGGACGCGGGCCTTGGCGCGGCGGCCGCGATGGCCGGTGATGGCGAAGCGATGCGCTTCGTCGCGTATTTGTTGAATCAAATGCAATGCCGGATGATCGTGGCCTAACGCAAGCGGCGCACGGCCATCCGGGAACACAAGTTGCTCGAGCCCGGCTTTACGCTCTTCACCTTTCGCTACGCCCACCATGTTGACATCGGTCATTCCGAGTTCATTAAACACCTCGCGTGCGGTGCTGATTTGTCCCTTGCCGCCATCGATTAAAATCAAATCCGGCAGCGCACCCTGGCCTTCGGCAATTTTGCGATAGCGGCGTTGCAACACATCGCGCATCGCGGCGTAATCATCGCCCGGCGTGATGCCGGTAATGTTAAAGCGACGATATTCGCTCGACTGCATCTTGCCGTGATCAAATACGACACAGGACGCCACCGTCGCCTCGCCCATGGTGTGGCTGATGTCGAAGCATTCGATGCGCTGTAACGTCGGCAAGTCGAGCGCCACCTGCAACGCGGCGATCCGCGTTTCTTGCGCCGCTTCGTTGGCTAGTTTCTGCGCCAGTGCAAGCTTCGCATTTGATACGGCCATCGTCAGCCAATTGCGCCGCTCGCCGGAGGGGCGAGTGAGAATTTGCACGGCGTGATTGCACTGCTCGGCTAACAAAGCAGAAAGGTTCTCGCTGTCGAAATCTTGATTCACAATAATCAGTGGCGGCGCCATTCGCTCGGTGTAGTGCTGTCCAATAAATGCCTCAAGCACGGCAGCGTTGTCGGCATCGTTTGCGTTCTGCGGAAAAAACGTTTTGTCTCCTAAATGGCGACCGGCGCGGATCATGGCAAGGTTAACACACACCTGGCCGGCTTCGGCATGACAAGCGATGATGTCGGCGTCGCGCGCGCTGTTGTCATTGGCGACGAATTGCTTGGTTAACACCCGTTGCAATGTGCTGATTTGGTCGCGAAACACGGCGGCTGCTTCGAACTCCAAACCATCCGCCGCCGCCGTCATGCGCGTCGACAGATTGTCGATGATCTCGTTTTCCTTGCCTTGCAAAAACAAAATCGAATTGTCGATATCGCGCTGGTAATCCGCGCCACTAATCGAGCCAACACAGGGCGCGGAGCAGCGCTTGATTTGATGCAGGAGGCAAGGCCGCGAACGGTTGCTGAACACCGAGTCCTCACACGAACGCAGGCGAAAAACCTTTTGCAAAATCTGTATCGTCTCGCGCACCGCCCAGGCATTGGGAAACGGTCCGAAATACTGATTGCGCTGATCGAACACGCCGCGATAAAAACGAATCTGCGGGAAGGCGTGGCCGGTAAACAGGATGTATGGATAACTCTTGTCGTCGCGAAATAAAATGTTGTAACGCGGGCTCAGCGACTTAATCAGATTGCTTTCCAGCAACAGCGCTTCAGCTTCCGAGCGCGTGACCGTGGTCTCGATCAGCGCGATCTGCTGCACCATGACTTGAATGCGTGGCCCGTGATCGGTTTTCTGAAAATACGACGACACGCGCTTTTTCAGATCGCGCGCTTTGCCGACGTAAAGCACCTCGCGGGCAGCATTTAACATGCGATACACGCCCGGCAGACTGGGAAGCGTCGCTAGGAATGGCTTGTGATCAAACGCCAGATCGGCGGAATCGGTCATCGGCGATTCTCTAACGCGGCTCGAACCTGATCGAATACCCCATGGAACATCGCCACGGTCAAACGTTTCGTTTGCGTGTTGTAACGGCTGCAATGGTAGCTATCGAACAGAATCAGCTCGCGCGGCATGTCGTGTCGTGCGCCATGGCCGAATCGCGCCGCGCTCGCCTTGACCGCTAACGCCATCAGCACCGAGTCATGGGCAACGCGGCCGAGCGCGAGCACTACCGTCGATGGCGCTTGCGATAGCAGCTCCGCGCGCAAATAGCTGTTGCAGGTTTTTATTTCCGCCGGCGTCGGCTTGTTCTGCGGCGGCAGACATTTCACTGCGTTGGTAATGCGGCAGTCGATGAGTTGCAGGCCATCCTCGGCGCTGACGGAAACGGCGTCGGTCGCGTAGCCATATTGGTGTAGCGTGGTGTACAGCAACGCGCCGGCATAGTCGCCGGTAAAAGGTCGACCGGTGCGATTCGCGCCGTGCATGCCCGGCGCAAGGCCGACGATCAATAGCTTCGGCGTCGCCGTGCCGAATTGCGGTACCGGCTTGCACCAATAATCTGGATTCTTTTCGCGCACCATGTCGAGAAAATCGGCCAGCCGCAAGCAGCGCCGACAGGCCACATCGAAGCGGGCGTCGGCCTGGGTTTGCGCAGGGGGATGGTGTAGAATCTGGATGGTTTTCAAAGCGTTGACAATATTATCACGATGATACGCGCGATTGCATCGCTACGACCGATTGTGCACCGAGAAAATAAGAAAGCGAAATAATGAATCGAGATGACGCGCTCCTGCAAGATTGGCGCACCCGCGCGCTCGCGCTGGAAACGGAAGTCAAAAAAGCGGTGATCGGCCAAGATCACGTGATTCACCACATCAACATCGCTGTATTCGCGCGCGGCCACGTGTTGCTCGAAGGTGATGTTGGCGTCGGCAAAACGACCGTGCTGCGCGCCTTTGCCCGGGCCATCGGCGGCGCCTTCGAGCGCGTCGAAGGCACGGTCGATCTGATGCCGAATGATTTGATTTACTACACCTACATCAACGAAGACGGTAAACCGCGCGTTGATCCCGGCCCGGTGTTGAAACACGGCGACGCGTTATCGATTTTCTTTTTCAACGAAATCAATCGCGCGCGGCCGCAGGTGCATTCGCTGTTGTTGCGCGTCATGGCCGAGCGCAGCGCCAACGCCTTTAATCGTGAGTATCGCTTCCCCCACATGATCGTGTTCGCCGATCGCAATCGCGTCGAGAAAGACGAAACATTCGAGATCTCTGCCGCGGCGCGCGATCGCTTTTCCATGGAGTTGTTGATCGAAACGCCGACCGACATCGCCACGCAAAAAGCCTTGATGTTCGATACCGCGTTTCACGATGTCGATCGTCTGATCGAGCGCGTCTCGCCAAGCATGATTCCTTTCACCGAATTAAATGACATCGGCGCCACCATTCAGGACAGTATCAAGGCCAGCGAGACCTTGCAAAAATATGCGATGGAGTTGTGGCAGGCCACCCGGACACCGAGCGACTTCGGCGTCAACATCAGCGGCGTGAATATGAAGGATCTGATTCTAGCCGGCGCCAGTCCGCGCGGCATGGGCATGCTGATGCGCGCGGCGCGGGTGAAGGCCTGGCTGGAAAACCGCGAATTTTTGACGCCGGAAGACTTGCAAGCCGTTTATCACGAAACCATGGCGCATCGCGTCTTTTTCAGCCCGATCTATGAGATGCGCCGCGGTGACGTATCGCGCGCATTGATGGAACAAATTTTGCAAAAGATCTCTGCGCCGTAACGCAGTCCATGCCAGGATCCGCATGGCCCTAGGCCAGGGCTACCCGATCGTGGCGTGTTTGAGTTGCGAATTTCTCTATGACTGTGTGGCTGGCGCGCGTCCTTAAAACCGAACAGCACGAACTGCCCGCCCTGCTCTGGGCATTTTTCTATTTTTTTTGTTTACTCTGTAGCTATTACATCTTGCGTCCGGTGCGCGACGAAATGGGCATCCAGGGTGGTGTCGATAAATTGCAATGGCTATTCAGCGCAACTTTCGTCGGCATGCTCGTCGCCGTACCGTTTTTTGGCTTTTTGTCGGCGCGCTTTCCGCGTCAACGCCTGATCCCCTTGGCCTACTATTTCTTCGCTGCAAACCTATTGTTGTTTTTCGTTCTGCTGCAAAGCGGCGTCGATAAAGTGATCCTCGCGCGCACATTTTTCGTTTGGGTCAGCGTGTTCAATCTATTCGTCATCTCCATATTCTGGAGTTTCATGGCGGATATTTTTTCTAACGCGCAAGCGCGACGATTGTTTGGCGTCATCGCCGCGGGCGGCAGCACCGGCGCGATCGCCGGACCGTTACTGACGGCGTTGTTGGTCGGTCACATCGGCACCCATCATTTATTATTGTTGTCGATTGGATTGCTGTTGCTCAGCACGCTTGCCGTCGCCAGGCTCAACACCTGGGCGCGAATTCACGGTAGCGGCAAGAGCGAATCACGGCCGATCGGCGGCAGCATTTGGGCCGGTATCAAACTCACCCTCAAATCGCCTTACTTGATCGGAATGTCAATTTACTTGTTGTTCCTCACCTTACTGGCGACGCTGATTTATTTTGAACAGATGCGCCTGGTCGCCGACCAACTGCACGACTCGGCCGCACGCACGCGGCTGTTCGCGCAAATCGATTTGACCGTGAATGTGCTCACTTTGCTGGTGGAAATTCTCCTTACCAATCGGCTGATCGGTCGCCTCGGTGTGGCGCTACTATTGATGCTAATGCCGCTGATGAATGTATTCGGATTCGGCGCGCTGGTGGTCGCGCCCACCCTCGCCGTCCTCGTCGTGTTTCAAGCGCTACGCCGCGTGGTCGAATATGCGCTCGCCCGCCCGGTGCGCGAAATTTTATTCACCGTCGTCTCGCGTGAAGAAAAATACAAAGCAAAAAACTTTATCGATACCGTAATCTATCGCGGCGGCGATGCCATGAGCGGCTGGCTGTCGAGCCTTCTCAAAGGCGCGGGTGTGGGTCTGGCGAGCGTTGCAACGCTCGCCATTCCACTGGCGCTTGGCGCGGCGGCGGTCGGTTGCTATCTTGGCAAGAAACAAGAAAAACTAAAAAACGCCGCGGACCTTACTCCCGCGCAAGCCAACTGACACTCGCCGCGCCGCTTTGCTTCACCGCCAACACACCCCATAACCATTCCAGCATTGCCCGCGCGTCGTCTTCAAAATGCCACGGCGGATTAACCACCAGCATGCCGCAACCGCGCATGGTCAACGTCCAGTCCTCGTCCTCTAACGCGAAATCGAGTTTGAGAATCTTGCGAATTCCCGTCGCGACGATGGCGCGATCGAACGCAGCCATAGCGCTGGGCTCCATCAGCGGATACCAGATCGCGTAACACCCCGTCGCCCAGCGTTTATGCGCCGCGCCCAAGGCCTCGGCGATGCGCGAAAATTCTTTCGCGCGATCGAACGATGAATCGATCAACACCAGCCCGCGCCGCTCCGGCGGCGGCAGAAACGCCTTCAATCCCTGATAGGCGTCCATGCAGTGCACGTGAACGTGGCGATCGCTGGCGAAGAGTTGGGTCAGCGCCGCGCAGTCATCCTTATTCAGTTCCGTCAACACCATGCGATCGCCGGGCCGAAGCCATTTACGCGC
>JBKJHT010000033.1:0-88357 GCA_046598945.1 Burkholderiales bacterium
GGCTGAACCCGCCGGGCCAAACGCCGTCCGCTGCCGAGCAGTTCTACCGCTTGGCCTTCTGATCCATAACCAACGCGGCGCTTCGCTATGTCTGGCTTTCCTTATTGCGACAGAACCTCGATCGACGCGCCTTTGTTCAGCGCAATATTTTCAGCGGTGATATTCACTTCGCCGCCGCGTTCGCCGCTATTTTTTCCGCTGGCGTCCAGCGTCCCGGCAACGTTTACCACGCCACTTGATCCACCGCTCAAGAAGATGCGGCCATTTTTGTTTTCGATGCCGCGCGCTTCGATAATGCCAGTCTGATTAATGACGGTATTGAGCAGCGCGCGCTCTGCTTTCGCGCTCAAGATCACCTGGCCGCCGTCGGCGCGGATCGCCTGTTGATTTTCGACCAGGGCATCGAGGGTCGCCGCTTCGACGCTGACGTTGAGCAGTCCGCTGGCGTGGGACAAGCTGACGCGCTCGCCCGCCGCCAACGCAACGGTTCCCTGCGGCGCGTTGAGCAAACCCTGGATGCTAACTTGCTTGGCAATCAGCGCGACGTAGCCACCGTGGCCGGCATTGATCGCGCCGTGGTTAACGATGCTGCCGTTGCTCGCGCCGGAAAAAGTAAATTGACCGCTGCTGGCGCCGCGCAAAAAATCGGCGTCGGAAATATTCCGCGTGCTCGCCACCAAAGCGCCGACATTCACCTGGGCGCCCGCGCCAAAGGTAGTGCCATTCGGGTTGATCAGAAAGATTTGGCTATTCGCCAAAAGCTGACCAAAGATCGCGGTGGGATCGCTGCTCAGCACGCGATTCAACGCGAACGCTGACGACGACGGCTACAAAAATTGCACGCGCTGGTTCGGCGCGATATTGAAATTCGCCCAGTTCAGAATCAGCGCGTTCGACTGCTGATTGATCGTGGTGGTCGGCCCGTTGATCTGCACATCGCCTTGACCCTGAACGATCTGCCCGCCCTCAACCGCCAATACCGGTGCGGCGCTCCACGGCGCCATGCTTGACAGCGCCAGTACAAGCGGCTTCACACGAGGATAGGCCTGGAGAGCAATCCTGATGCGGGTTCTGGCGAGGCGGGTTTTAGATATCATGTTCAAAAATATTTCACCGCTTGCATCCAAGGTGATGGGCCTCGCGCTTGTCTGGCGTGTCGGCGTCAACGCGCCAGGCGTGATGAAAACGCAGCGCGAAATTATTCGGCAGTGCCGCCATGAATCCGACTCCCGCGCCGGCCAATGTACGGTTGTTGTCGGTGTTGCCGGGCAATGGATCGCGATCGATGTGTGCCGCGCCATGATCGACAAACGCCAGCAACTGAACCCACTGCGGGGTTTCGAACGTCTTGCGCAATTCAAATGTCGCCACATAGCCGCCATCACTGCCGAGATAGCCTTGCGCATAAGCGCGCGCACCGTACGGGCCGCCAAGAGGAAACTCCTCCGTGGCATCGAGATTCTTGTTGCTCTCTTGACCCGACGCGGCAAGGTGAAGACTCCAGGTTTCGCTCAAGCGCTGATCGCGCTCGAAATTCACGTAGGCTTTGCTGAAACTGCCGTGGGTGCGAAGGTTCGCGGTGTCATCGGCGCGCGCGCCGGGTGTTTGCACTTTCAATTCGCCGACCGTTAGCGCGATGCCGTAGCGATTGCGGCCACCGCCGAGCAAGCCATCGCGACCATCGCCGCTCAGCGCCCAACTCACGCTAACGAACGGATAAGCGAGATAAATGCAGGTGATTTTTGCTGCACCGCTAGCAGCCAACAGCGCGAAGGGATCGCCCAGCTACCGCTAAAGCGCGGCGCGTTTCCAACTACACATTCAAATTGGCGCCGCCAATTTGATCGCCCGGTGTCAGCGCAGGCGTAATGGCCCCGATATCGGCGGCGGCGCCGAGTAGCAACAGGCTGCGTTCCAATAACTGGTCATGAATAACCGGAGTCGTTTGCAGCAGCGTAAGGTAGCCGGCGAAATGCTCGGAATCGAGCAAGGAATGATTTTGAGCACTGATTTTCGCTGAACGCCGTGGAACCGGTGATGCGCAAGCCGCGTACATCGACTGTCCTGTCCATCGAATTTGGCAGGGCCGGCCGAGTTTCGATCGCTTTGATTTGCGGCATCGGCGTAACGGGGGATGGCGATGGCGGATCGATCTGGCGCAATATCGTGCCGCCGCCGGGCGGCGACTGTGCCCATGCCGTCGATCCTACAACCACGGAGCTGATTAAAAGAACAACTCCAAAATGGACATAAGATCGGCGCAGGTCCGACTGGACCATACGCACTTTCTAAGCGGATTTTGATTAGTTACCTATTGTTTCTGTGGAGCATTATGAAGAATCCTCGCGCCAGGTGCAATCCCCTGCCGGGGTTTTTGACGCAGGCCTGAGATTTCCGGTTATCATAAGATTTGTTGAACTATTCACTAAGGAGTGCACATGGCCGTTTCTTCACATAAAAAATTGTTGTTATCGGGAGTCCTCGTCGCATTGCTGACTAGTGGGTGCGGCTGGATCCATTGGCGCTCAAGCGAGCCCGCTCGCGACCGCAGCTCCATCGACAGCGCCGGTGCGGATGTGACGTTCGCCAACGAGGAGAAAAAGGTGCGCGCTGAGGCTGCGGCTGCGGCGAGCGCCGCGGCAGCCAGCGGTTCGCAAGCCGATTCGGGAGCGGCCACCACAACGCCGATGCCGGCGGCGGATTCGGATCAGAACAGTGGCACGGGCGGCGCAACCGCCGCTAACGGCAGCGATGCCGGCGGCGCTCAAGTCTCGCCGATGAAAGATTCACCCGACGGTTCCGCCGATCAAGTACAAAACGGCGCGACGACGGAAAAAGTCACGTTGCAGGGCGATGCCTTATTCCAATTCGGCAAGGCGGACGAGAAAGGCATGCTGCCGGGCGGCAAGCAACGGCTCGACGAATTAGCCGACAAGATCATGGCGATGGAGAAAAACTCGATTGCCGGCATCACCATCGTTGGCCATGCGGACCGCCTGGGATCACCTTCGGGGAATATGAAAATTTCGGAAAAGCGCGCCGCGACAGTGATGGACTATCTGGTGCGCCGCGGCGTCGATGCCGCCATTTTGCAAAGCATGGGCAAAGGCGATGCCGATCCCATTACCGACTGTCCCGGTGGCAAAGCGAACAAAGCATTGATTGCCTGCCTCTCGTCCAATCGCCGCGTGGAAGTCATTATTAACTCGAAGTAAATTTTTATTGTCTTAGACCACGCGCCCCGCAACCGCGGGGCGTTTGTTTTTTGGCGTCCGCTTATTCCAAACGGATGTTGTGCTTACGCGTCACTTGATTCCATTTCTCGATTTCGCTGTTAATCAACGCACCCAAACGTTCCGGCGGCCCACCGACGACGTCCATTTCCGAGTCGCGTAGTTTCGCGATGACGGCGGGATCTTTCGCCGCTTCGGCGAATGCTTGATTCAGTTTCGTCACGATCGCCGCCGGTACTTTGATCGGCGCAACGATGCCGAACCACGGCTCGACCACAAACTCGGCAAAGCCGGCTTGTTTCAACGTCGGCACATCCGGCAACGCGGGCAGGCGTTTGCTGCCGGTCACCGCCAGCGCGCGCAACGCACCGGATTTGATGTGAGGTAACATTGATGGCGAGTTGTCGAAAAATAAATCGATTTGCCCACCGCGCAAATCGATGATGGCGGGCGCCGAGCCTTTGTAGGGAATGTGGGTGATATCGATAGCGGCAAAATCTTTCAGCAGCTCGGCACAAAAATGCGGCGAGGAGCCATAGCCGGACGAACCGATGGTCAACGTGCCGGGTTTGGATTTCGCCAGCGCAACCAGCTCGGCGATATTCTTCGCCGGCAGATTCGGATTCGCGGCAAGAATGTTGGAGATCATGCCGATCAACATCACCGGCGCGAAATCGCGCTGCGGATGGTACGGCAATTTCTCGCGGTAGACGCCAACGTTCATGGCGCAGGTGCCGATGCTGCAATAGCCCAACGTGTAACCATCGGGCGCCGCTTTCGCCGCGGCTTCCATGCCGATATTGCCGCCGCCGCCGGCGCGATTGTCAATGATAATTTGCTGGCCCAGGCTTTTCGCGGCGCGCTCGGCAACGATTCTCGCGACGATATCCGATGTGCCGCCAGCCGGAAAAGGCACGATCAGGCGGATGGTTTTCTGCGGAAAATCGGCGGCGCAGGCGGTGGCCATCGCGACCAGCAAAACAATGCTGCGCACTACATTCCAAGCGGCGTTACGGCTCACTGCGGCTCCTTATTTTTTGCGATGGGATTTGAACGTTGGATGACGAAGATTAACCTACCTGCACTGGGCAACGCAATTCCATATCCCGCGATAGCGCCTATTGGACGCATCGCCGGGAAGCGCTTGGATACTGCCTCGTGGCGATGCATTGCCTACAAGTCGCATGGCCCCAGGCCAGCCCCCGAGCATTGGCTCTTCAGCTAGCGCGCCCGAAGCGCCGCAGCGATCCCCTCTCGCACCGTCGGGTAGCGCAGTTTCACCTTTAACTCCCGGTGCAGCCGGTCGTTGCGCAAGCGCCGTGACTCAGCCATGAAACTCAGCAATTCTTTCGGCAATTGCGTTTGCGCAGCGACGCGGTTTACCCGCGGCGGCCGCGGCAATTTCAAACCATCGGCAACCAGATCGAAGTAATCCGCCATTTTCATTTCGCTATCGTCGCTGGCGTTGTAAACGCGATTCGGCGTGGCGCGGAACATCGTCATATACGCGATGCGAGCCAGATCGTCGGCGTGAATGTGGTTGGTGTAGACGTCGTCGGCTGCTGCCAAAACGGCTGTGCCGGCGCGAAGGCGCGCTTCGGGCAAGCGCCCGTCGCCATAGATGCCCGGCGCGCGCAAGATACTCAGACGCACGCCTTTCGTGCCGGCCCAATCGCGCAAGCGGCTTTCCGCATCGACGCGCCGTGCGCCGCGCGCTGTGCCGGGCTGAACCGGCCGCGTCTCATCGACCCAGGCGCCGCCGCAATCACCGTACACGCCGGAGGTGCTGATGTACACCAAGCGCCGTGGTAGACCGCCGCGCGAATTGAGAACGGCAATCAAGTTTTGCGTACGTGTATCGGTTGTTCCGGAAGACGGCGGTGGCGCGAAATGCAACACTACATCGGCGACGCCGCCGATGCGTTGCAGCGAACGCCGATCGTCGAGATCGCCGACGATCGGCGTGACGCCGAGGGCGCGCAAGGCGGCCGCGCTTGCGCTGCGCCGCGTCAGCGCATAGACGCGAAATTTGTCAGTCAGTTGTAGGACCAAACGTAACGCCACATCGCCAGGCCCTATAATCAAGATTCGCCACATCGCGTAAGTATAAAGACATGCCGCACCGAGTCACCATCCAACCGAGCGATCACGCCTTCACCGTCGAGGACGGCGAGACCGTGCTCGAAGCCGCGCTGCGCAATCACGTCGGCCTGCCCTACGGCTGTCGCAGCGGCGCCTGCGGCACCTGCAAGGCAACCATCTCCCTCGGGCAAGTCGATTACGGCGAGCATCTGAGCGGCGCCTTGACCGATGTGGAAAAGCAAGCGGGCAAAGCGTTGCTGTGCCGCGCAACGCCGTTGTCGGATTTAGTCATTCAAGGAAAAGAAATCGGCGGCGCAACGGATCTGCAAATTCGCAAGCTGCCATGCCGCGTGGAAAAAATCATTCACGCCAGCAGCGATGTGGTGATCTTGTTGCTCAAATTGCCGGCCAACGAGCGCATGCAATACCTCGCCGGCCAGTACATCGACATCTTGCTCAAAGATGGCAAGCGCCGTAGTTATTCCATGGCGAACGCGCCGCACAATGACGATTTGATCGAGCTGCACCTGCGCAACATTCCCGGCGGCACCTTCAGCAAATTTGCGTTTACGGAACTGAAAGAAAAAGCCATCCTGCGCTTTGAAGGTCCGTACGGCACATTTTTCCTGCGAGAATCCGACAAGCCCATCATCTTCCTCGCCGGCGGCACCGGCTTCGCGCCGATCAAAGCCGTCATCGAAGATATGCTTTACAAAAAAATCGAGCGGCCCATGGTGTTGTACTGGGGCGTGCGCTCCATGCAGGACATTTATTCCCATATTCCGAGCGCGTGGCAACAGGCCAACCCAAACCTTACCTTCATTCCCGTGTTGTCCGAGCCATTGCCGGAAGACACATGGCCGGGCCGCACCGGCTTGGTTCACCAAGCCGTTCTCGACGATTTTCCCGATCTGTCCGGCTATCAAGTTTATGCCTGCGGTGCGCCGGTCATGATCGAAGTCGCGCAGAAAACTTTCGCGGAACATGGTTTGCCCGCGGAGGAATTTTTCGCCGATTCTTTCACATCGGCAATCGATCCGAAAGCCAAGACCTAGGCATCGCCACGAGGCGCATGGATACCGGGTAGCCCTAGGCTAGCCACTGGCCTCGGGCCATTGCCTTGCAGGGCATGCATCGCCGCGAGCCACGCTGGATGTGGCGTGTGACTCGGGTATATGCGGGGCAGGCGTTACGACTGCTTATCAGCCCCATCTTCCCGGGCGCGCAACGCCCTCGGTAACAAAAGTTAACAAAGTTGTGGTGGTCATTGACCTAGACTGTAATTTAGTGGAATGCCGTTCAAAACCACCTTTTCAGTCTTTCTTTCAATAACCCGGATGAAACAAAAATGATAATCACATACAAATTCGCGGCCGCCATGGGTATGCTAATAGTATTGACTGCCTGTGGCGGCGGTGGTGGCGGTGAAACAGGCGGAGGCACGAACGCGCAAAACTTAACAGTAAGCGGGGACGTCACCGATGCCTCGTCTGGCGCCGTCGTTCCAGGCGCCGTGGTAGACATACCGCTGCAGACCACCACCCCCACCGGAAATACCGGTACCGATGGTCACTATTCGCTGACCCTTCCAAATAGCGGTTTGCCGCAGTTTATTGCTGGTACGGTGAATATCGCCAACTACTTGCCCGGCATTGTGCTCTTCGAGTATGGCAACGGCCAACTGACGCCGCTAACTGCCGGCGCGAACAATGCGGCGCTGGTGCCCATTAGAGTGGGCAAAGATGTGGTCTTCCTCAATGGTCTGAGTATCGTGCATTTGGGCGACGGCGATTTTAGTGGCACGGAAAATTCGCAATTGCAAGTACAGGCGTCCGGCCTGCTCTGGCGCGACCGTTTTACCTTGACCGCAGCACAGAAAACAAATTACACGACGTTCACCGTTACGCTATACGCCCGCGGCATCCAATCCGAAGCGCCAAAATTCTATTGTGACCTAATCGGTCTAGGAAATAATGTCGACCTAGACGGCGCATTGACGGGTATTACGCCGCAAACTCTGATGGCGACGGCGGCCGATGGATCGTTCACCAAAATTACGCACACATTTTCGTTGAGTGACTTGGCTGCCGATGCGGACGCTCATTTACAAATTCTGTCTGGGAAAACATGTGCTAGTGGCGGTGCTGACCATGATGATTTTGAAATCGCGGCCTTGACCGGTGAGTTCAATTAGCCCCACGCTAAAACAACATTATTCACCATTCTGAAATTTCAACCTGGCGGTGACATGCCGTTGCAAACCGCCGGGCGACTTACGCGAGACTTGATAGGGCCGTGACGTGTCGACCTCTTTGGCAGCACAGTCTGCCAAAGATCTGCCGTGTATGCCGCTCCCAGATTGCCTCTCGGCGATGCCTTATCTGAGAGCCGCGCTGGCATTACCTCTCCAGGCAGAGGTTAGCGTTTGCGTCGATTGTAGTGCAACGCTTCTTCGGGCTTACCCATTTTATCCATGAGTTGAGCGTAGGCCGCGTGGGCGGCGCGCGATGGTTCTACCGATAGGCTGGCTTCGATATAGCTTTGCGCTTTGCCCCAGAGCTTTTCTTTGGCGCAAAGTTTACCCAGCGCCAGAAGCAACGTTGCGTCGTTCGGGTGGCTTTTCAGCCAGCCCTCGGCGTGTTCTATTTGGGTCAGGGGTTTTTCCGAGGGAACGTCAGCATAAAGTAATGCGAGATCGGAATCCCATTGTTTCGCTAAGGCGCGCTCAATCGTGTCTTGAGCCTCGTCGCCCAGGCCGTGGGCAATAAAGGCGCGCGCGCCGGCATCGACAAGCCCGGCGTCGAGGCGATCCACGGCAGACATCTTGCGCCAAAACTCCTTCAGCGACGTGCTATCGTGGGTTTTCGCCGCGAGGCTTTCGCGCAGGGCATTGACGCGCAATGGTTCCATTTGCTTGCGATCGAAATCTTTATACTTGTTCAGCTGCGCAAGGCAGTCAAGCACTTGGGACCAATTCTTCGCCGCGCTATGGGCGCGCACCTCCAAGCGCATAACCGCCGGGTTGCGCGGCGCGATCAGCTTCGCGGCTTCGAGCACATCCAGCGCTTCGCGCGCGCGGCGATCCTCAACGAAAAATTCCGCCTGGGCGAT
This sequence comes from Burkholderiales bacterium, assembly GCA_046598945.1. Classification (GTDB taxonomy): domain Bacteria; phylum Pseudomonadota; class Gammaproteobacteria; order Burkholderiales; family JALYOK01; genus JALYOK01. The sequence continues at coordinate 8,427 of JBKJHT010000033.1, forward strand.
AAGTTGCAACAGCCGGCTCTCCGGCGCGGCGATTTCCGCCGCTTTCAAATAATTATCGCGCGCTTCGATATTGCGTTGCTCGTGGGCGGCGCGCGCCGCGACAACCGCCGACAGCGCCGGCGACTCTTGCAACTTGAGCGCGATGGCGGCGAACTTTTCCGCGCGGCGGTAGTGGCCTTCAAAGTAGGCAGTCAACGCCTGATCCATGGCGTTACGCGCGCGGCTACGGGCGCGACGCAGGCGATAGTCGCGGACTTGGCGCGGTAACTGCAGCGTGCGAAAAGCGAGGCGGAGGAATCCATATAGCGCGACGAAACCGACGCTCAAGGCGACGATTACGAAGGACAATGCCATCTCGAGCCGGTAGGGCGGATAGACCAACAGGACGTAGCCCTTGCTAAAACCGGCGGCAAGCGCCGCCGCAACCGCTATCGCGAGAAGGAGTAAAAATGCGAACAGCCACTTCATTCTGCGGGCTTTTCCCGTGCCGTCAGCTTATAGTTGCGCACCGCATCCATACTCCCGGATATGTCCGGGATCTTGATGCTGATGGAACTGTCGATCAACTGCCCCAGCACCGCGTCATCGTTGCGCACATTGCGGTTGGCCGTGTCGAAGTAACGATTTAACCAATCACGCGCGGCCTTGAGGTCGGTCTTGTAGGTCGCCTCATCGTAGCGCAGCAACGCCAATCGCGCCGTGAGCAGCCGCAAGCGCAAATTCTCGCGCAAAAAAAATGTTTGGTTGGGACTGAGTAGCGGAACGTCGCTACTTTCCAAATTTTGCACGCGCACCAGTTGGCGAATTTCCTGCCAGATCCCGCCGATCCAGCGGTTCCACGTGCTGGCGCCGTTGTCGGACGATGGCCGTGCTTCGCCCTCGGGAATGGCGCGCGCCTCGCTCAGAAGCGGCAGCTTATCCGCGGCCGCGATCAGGTTATCGAGCTTCACACTCATACCGACTAGATCGATAAACGGCAACGCTTTTAAGGTTTGGATGTCCTGATCGATGACTTTTCGCAAGCTCGCCAATTGCGGTTTGTCGATGCGCTGCAATCGACTATCTGCCGCTTGCAGCGCGATCAGCGCGGCCGGTACGTTGCCCGCCAATTGCAACTGCTGCGCGGCGATGCTCAAGATTTGTTCGATCTCGGTCAGCGACCATTCGTCGCGATTACGCGATAGCTCCTGATACATGGCTTCGAGGGCGACTTGCTGATTCTGCGATTCGGCGATTTTAACTTCCAAGCTATTTAGCTTGCCGTGGGCAAGTTTCACCGACTCGTTCGATTGCTGCACAATGAGGCCATTTTGCTTCATCGCGCTGTCGGCTTCCGACAAACGCCGCGCGAGCTCCTGTTGCAAGTGGGTGTATTGCTGGCGATTGTCCCACCATTGCCAGAGCGACAAAGCGAGCGCGGCAAGCGCGATGCCACTGACCCAATTAAAGGTGCGCTTCGGCGCCGCCAGCGGCTGGGGTAGAGGTGTCGTTTCTTCGCTCATAATCGGGCACTCAACCGAAACGCTGTTGCAGCGCGGCGATCAAGCCAGAATCGCCGAAACCGGTTACGATAACATCGTCAAAGCCCAGTATCCGCGCGCCTTCCAGGACAGCCGGATGCGGCACGAATAACGGCTTGTGGCGTAGTAACGTCATACCTTCGATACCTATCATGCGACAGAAATTTTCCAAAGTTTCGCGGCTCGACGCCTGAATCGCAGCAATATCGTTACGTTGCAATAAATCCGCTACCTGGCGCGTCGAAACGTCCGGGGAGCGGCGCGTATAGCACTCAATATACGCGACTTTTGCGCCCCGTTGGCAAAGCACACTGCGTAAAGCTTCGCGCCCGCCGACACCGCGAAAAATGACAATACGTTCGCCTGAAACCGTTTGTAGCGCGTTGGATTCTAGCAACGCGTCGCTGTCGGCGCCGCTATCGGGCACGATAATGTCGCGGTAACCCTTGACTTCAAGTGCCTGCGCCGTTGTTTTACCGATGGCAGCCAGTCGCAAACGTTTCGGCAATGAATTCTTAACGTAGCGCAGCCCAAATTCAACCGCGTTGGCACTAATAAAAATCGCAACGTCGGCGTCATTGAGGATGGCACGGGTTTCCGGCGGCGGATCGTGTTCAAAAATCTCCAACGCCGGGAAAAGCAGGGCGCGGCCGCCCGCGGCCTCGATCAAGCGCGCCACAGTCTGTGCTTGAGCGGCGGGGCGGGTGAGAATAATGCCCGTATTCGGTAACACTATACTTCTGCAAGGGGAAGCGGATCAGCGCCGAGGGAGGCAAGAATTTCCGCCGCGCCGTCGGCCATCAGTTGCTCGGCGAGTCGCGTGCCCAGTTCCTCCGCTTGCGTCGGCTCGCCGCACAGTGAGCGGCGAATCAATTGTGCACCGTCGGGCGAGGCGACAAAGCCGGTGAGCGACAACAGGTCGCCGTCGCGAATGGCATGACAACCAAGCGGCACCTCGCAACTGCCGCCGAGGCGCCTTGAAAACGCCCGCTCGGCGAGTACCGCGACCATTGCGTTTTGTTCCGTTAGTGGCGCCAGCCAAGCCGCAAGGTCATCGCGTTCGGCGCGGTATTCGATGCCCAAGGCGCCCTGGCCGACGGCGGGAATGCTTTCCTCCGGCGGCAACGACGCACGGATGCGATGCGCCAGGCCGAGTCGCTTCAGGCCTGCCGCCGCGAGAATAATGGCAGCGTATTGCCCTTCATCGAGCTTGCGCAAACGCGTTTCAACGTTGCCGCGCAACGGCTCGACCTTGAGACGGGGAAAGCGCGCGCGCAACTGACTTTCGCGCCGCAGGCTCGAGGTTCCAATGACTGCCCCATGGGGCAATTCCATGAGCGTAGCAAATTGGTTAGAAACGAAGGCATCACGCGGATCCTCGCGCTCACCAGCGACCATCAGCGCAAATCCCGCCGGCAACTCGACCGGAACGTCCTTCATGGAATGCACCGCGATATCGGCCTCGCCGCGCTCCAGCGCTTGCTCTAGTTCTTTTACGAACAGACCCTTACCGCCCACTTTGCTCAAAGTGCGATCGAGAATTTGATCGCCGCGCGTGGTCATGCCGAAAACGGCAACATCGCAGCCGGGGTAAAGCCCGTGCAGGCGATCTTGGATATGGTGGGCTTGCCACAGGGCAAGTTTGCTCTCGCGCGTAGCGATGACGATTTTAGTGGGCTGGGACACGGGCGAATCGACTGGCGGAAATTGAGTGAATGTTAGCACGACGCGAACCGTCGCCACGGTATCGCCAAGCGAATTGACGGCTTATTCCGGCTTTTTGAAATATAGAATTAACCGTACCTCGATTTCCAGCGGCGGCGTATGGATCGGCTTGACAATATGACGTGTATACACATAGTTAACTGATCTGTTGAGTAGTCAGCCAGCCGATTTAACATTTGTTAACAACCGAATGGCGTCAGATCCGGCGCGAAACCAATCGCACCGCGGCCAAGTTAGCCGAGATTCAAAGCTCGCTGAAAACCGCAGGTTTCGATCCGGGTAGCACCGATGGCGTGATGACCACGAAATCGTTTAGCGCTGTTCAGGCATATCAGCAGTCCAAGAATCTGCCCGTGGATTCCGGCCGCTACATCAATGTCGCAACGGTGAAAGCACTGGCTGTCGGAGCGAAGTAATCAAGCCTCACAAATAATGACCTAAGTAGCCAAGCGCTGCAAACAAAAAAAGCCGTCGCGATTTGGACGGCTTTTTTCTTGTGCCTTAGATCCTAAAGTCCAGCGTCATTTCACCAGTCGTTGATAGCGCCCACCCGGCAGCGTTTGCACTAGGCCTCTGAGTTCAAGCTCCAGAAGTCGTCCGCCGAGATATTCCGGACTGAGGCCCGTTCGGGCGACCAGTGTATCAAGTGGTTCCGGATCGAAACCCAAATGAATCAAGACAGGGTCGTCTGTCGCCGCAACTGCACTAGGAGATGAATCTACGCGCGGTAACCAGTTTATTTCTTCCAAAACATCCTCGGCACGCTCGACCAGTTTCGCCCCCTGTTTGATTAATTGGTGGCAACCCTTCGACAGCGCCGAGTGAATCGATCCGGGAATAGCGAAGACATCGCGGCCCTGTTCCAAGGCGAGGCGCGCGGTAATAAGCGACCCGCTTGACACCGCGGCCTCCACCACCAGGCAACCCCGGCTTAGCCCGCTGATGATGCGGTTGCGACGCGGAAAATTGTTCGCCAGGGCAGGCGTGCCCAGCGGAAATTCAGATACCAGCGCACCGTGCTGGGCAAGCTGGTGAGCAAGTTCTTTATTGCGCGCCGGGTAGACTCGATCCAAGCCCGTGCCGACCACCGCGATACTCTTCCCGGCACCCGCTAAACCACCTCGGTGCGCGGCCGTATCGATGCCCAGCGCCATGCCGCTGACGATGCACAACCCGCTCTGGCTCAGACTCTTGGAAAAATTTTCCGCATTGCTGGCGCCCTGCGCGGTGGCGTTACGGCTCCCCACCACGGCAACTGCGGGCGCGCGAAGTAAGTCGATACTTCCAACAACGTAGAGAAGTGGCGGCGGACTTTCGGTTTCCAGCAGCAACGGTGGGTAAGCGGGATCGCCCAGGGTAACCATGGCGTGGTTAGGATGCTCCAGCCATGCCAATGTCTTGGCGACGATCGCTTCACTGTCGTGGGATTTGATATGATCGGCAAGCTTACCGCCGACCACCTGAGCTAAAGACGACTCACTGGCATCAACAATGGCCTGCGGTGACCCAAAATGCTGGAGTAGCTTCCTCTGACCGTGGTCGCCCAGCCCCGGAACGACGCTTACTTTGATCCAACTCGCGGCCTCATCGTGGCTGGGCATTGCGAGTACTTAAGGCGTTTGGACGACGTCACCCAGGCTAAATTGACGCGTGCTTTGTAACACCAAGGCATAAGACAGATTGTCGAACACGCGGAAAATGAAAATCAGCCCGACTCGCTCATCCGGCAGCTTCACTTTTTTGCCGCGTTTGAGTTCCGATGGCACCCATTCGCCATTACGATACGCGGCCAACACATGACCGATTTCCATGCCGTCGCGTTTGCCGCGGTTAACGGTGACAATGGAATTTTGTGCGACTTCGTTAACGGAATTGTAAGCGGAGACGATGCGTCCCTTGATCGCCTTGTCAGGGGCATGCGGCACATAGGCAATGTAGGATTCCTCTTCGGTATTGATTACGCGATCACCGCGATTGACCTCAAATTTCGAACGCACAATATCGGCGATCGCTGGATCGCCGAAGCGTTTCACGTAGGCATCGCCGACATAGATTGCCTCATAACCCAACACCACACGCTCGTTATCCGGGTCGAGCAATTTCTTGCCGGGACGATAAATCTGCCAGTCGCGACCCTTGCTGCTGTCGATACCTTCGATGTAAGCGATACTACCTTTGCCAACGATAACGTGATTGTCTTCCGACGCCACGATCGCCGGCGCGGAATCAAGCGCCCCTTCTTGGATAAACAAAGGTTTTGCTAAAAACGGCTCGATATCCTGGGCGCGAATACTGGGAATCGCATCCGCTTCCAAGGCTTCGCTACGGATACGCGGGTCGTATTTTTCCGTTCCGCCGGCACCGCCGTTGGCCACCTCAACACCGCCGCGCAGCAAACGCAAGCGTGGGTTGGCGCCACTCTTGTCCAACGCGATCACATCGCCGGGATAAATCCAATGCGGGTTTTTAATCTGCTCGCGGTTTAGATTCCAAATCTCCGGCCAGCGCCACGGGCTTTCCAGAAATTGAGCGGAAATATCCCACAGGGTATCGCCCTTCTTCACCGTGTAGATGTCTGGCGCACTTTCTTTTAGCTGGAGTTCATCCGCGTTTACGGGCAGCGCAAAGCAGCAAGCGAGAACGACAAAGGATATAATGCGTCGCATAGTCAGTCCTATCGTAATGTCAGGCAAAAAGCCTAAAGTGATTTACTAGATTGTGCACATAATTTGTTAAATTTGCAAGATTTTATGGCAATTCTCAATATTCTCAAGTATCCCGATCCAAGGCTCCATACCGTTGCCAAGCCGGTCGATAAAGTAGACGACAAAGTGCGTAAGCTGATCGACGACATGGCGCAAACGATGTACGGCGCGCCGGGCATTGGCCTGGCCGCGACCCAAGTGGATGTGCATCGACAAATCATCGTCATGGACATCAGCGACGAACGCAATGACCTGAAGGTGTTCATCAATCCGCGTTTGACTAAAACCGAGGGCAGCGCCGAACACGAGGAAGGCTGCCTGTCGGTTCCCGGTGTTTTCGATCACGTCACGCGCGCAGAAAAAATTACCGTGCAAGCGCTGGATCGAGATGGCAACATCTTCACCCTGGACGCCAGGGATCTGCTCGGCGTATGCATCCAACACGAAATGGATCACCTTAAAGGCAAAGTGTTCGTCGAGTATTTGTCGCCGCTCAAACAAAATCGCATACGAACCAGGATGAAAAAGGCGCAGCGTCGCGCCGCGTAGCCACCTTGCCAGACGCCGCTAGGAGCTTGCCTCGTGGCAGTGCATGCCCGGAACGCCGCTCTGGTAATGCCTCTTCAGCCTATCGCCGGGAACATAAATGCGCTTAATATTCGCCGGTACGCCGGAATTCGCAGTTGCGGCGCTGGCGGCGCTGATCGACGCCAAACACGACATCGCCATGGTGCTGACGCAGCCGGATCGTCCGGCGGGTCGCGGGTTGCGCGAAACGCCAAGCCCGGTCAAACGTCTGGCGCAGCAGTACGGCATTGACGTGTTTCAACCGATCACACTCAAAATCCCCGATAACCAGGCCAAAATCGCGACGGTGAAGGCGGACGTCATGGTCGTCGCGGCGTACGGCTTAATCTTACCGCAGGCCGTGCTCGACATTCCCCGCCTCGGCTGCATTAACATCCACGGCTCGCTGCTGCCTCGGTGGCGCGGGGCGGCCCCAATCCATCGCGCGATACTTGTCGGCGACCGCGAGACCGGCATCACCATCATGCAAATGGCGGCGGGGCTGGATACCGGGCCGACGTTGATGCGCGAGTCGATTCCAATCGACGCCAAGGACACCACCGCCACATTGCACGACCAACTGGCGACGCTCGGTGGAAAGTTGATCGTTCGTGCGTTGCAGCAACTGCAAAATGGGACGCTCGCCGCCACGCCGCAACCCGATGAAGGTGTCACCGACGCCACCAAAATCAGCAAGTCGGAAGCGCGAATTAATTGGAACTTGTCGGCCGCCGAAATCGAGCGACAAGTGCGCGCATTTAATCCGTTCCCCATTGCGCAAACGCGATGGCGCGGCGAGCCCCTGCGCATCTGGAAAGCCGAACTCGCTGGCGAAGAAAATCGCTGCCCCGGCAGCATCGTCGGCGTCGAAAAAGATCGCATCGTCGTCGCCTGCGGCGCAGGCACGCTGGCATTGACGGAACTGCAACGTGCCGGGGGTAAACGCCTCGCCGCGCGGGCGTTTCTACAAGGAATTTCGATTCAGGTCGGCGAGCGTTTCGGCGATTGAAAATGTCACACCCAACCCCATTTATCTATTGAATAATTTTGTTCACGTTGCAAAGAAAGGAAACGCAATGTTAGGCAATTGGCTCAAGACCAGCATATTAATGGCGGGCATTGTCGCGCTGTTCGGCATGGTCGGTGCTTCGTTGGGCGGTTACAACGGCATGATCATCGCGCTGCTGCTGGCCGTCGGCATGAACTTCTACGCCTATTGGTTCTCCGACAAAATGGTGTTGCGCATGTACAACGCACAGGAAGTCGACGAAACCAGCGGCGGCAGCTACTATCGCATGGTGCGGGAACTGGCGGCGAAGGCCGAGTTACCGATGCCGCGCGTGTACATCATCAACGAGGATCAGCCGAATGCGTTCGCCACCGGCCGCAATCCGGAACACGCCGCCGTGGCAGCGACCACCGGCATCATGCGCGTCCTGTCGGAACGCGAACTGCGCGCCGTCATGGCGCATGAATTGGCGCACGTCAAGCATCGCGATATTCTCACCTCGACCATTTCCGCCAGCGTCGCCGGAGCGATTTCGTCCATCGCGCAATTCGGCATGTTCTTCGGTGGGAATCGTTCCAACGAAGGGGGCCACGGCAGTGGTTTGAGTGGCATTTTGGTCATGATCTTGGCGCCGATTGCAGCGATGCTGATTCAGTTTGCCATCTCCCGTGCGCGCGAATTCGAAGCCGATCGCGGCGGCGCGGAAATTTCCGGCGACCCGCAGGCCCTGGCCTCGGCACTGGACAAAATTCATCGCTACGCCAAAGGCATTCCCATGGCCGCCGCCGACGCTCACCCGGAAACCGGCCAAATGATGATCATAAATCCGCTCTCCGGCGGCAGCCTGGCCGGACTATTCAGCACCCACCCCGACACCGGCGAGCGTATCGCGCGGCTTGAGGCCATGGCACGCGCTTGATCCTCGTTCAGCGGCTGGCGAGCAAGGCGATTGCCGAGGTTCTAGCCGGACGCAATCTTGATCGCGTCCTCAAGAAGACCTGGGCGCAACATAGCGCCACGCTCACCCCAAGCGAGCGCGGCGCTATTCAAGACATTAGCTTTGGCGCGCTGCGCTGTTACGGTGAGCTGAAAGCGATTCTGGCAAAGTTGATGACGCGTCCGCTAAAGGAACCGGACATCTTTGCGCTCCTCGTCATCACGCTGTTTCAACTGCGCCACAGCAAGGCCGCGTCCCACGCCATCGTCGATCATGCCGTGCAAACCAGCGTCGCGCTGGGCAAGCCGCATCTGAAAGGTTTAGTCAACGCCGTATTGCGCAATTATTTGCGGCAAAGCGAAACACTTTCTGCCGCGATACAAGGCGATGTCGAAGCACGTTTTTCCTATCCCGCCTGGTGGATCGAGAAGGTTCAGGCGCAGTACCCGGCGCAATGGGAAGCCATCCTCATGGCCGGGAATCAGCATCCACCCATGACCGTGCGCGTCAATCGTCGCAGGGGCGACGCGCAAACGTATTTGAAACAATTGGCGGAAGCTGGAATCGCAGCGCTACGCGGCGAATACGACTCGATCATCCTTGCCCATCCGGTCGGGATCGAACGCCTTCCCGGTTTTGCCGATGGTGTCGTCTCGGTACAAGATCAAGGCGCCCAATACGCCGCCCATTTACTCGACCTCGCGCCAGGACAACGGGTGCTTGATGCCTGCGCTGCGCCCGGCGGCAAGGCCGGGCATATACTGGAAATCGCTGACGTGGAACTGACCGCCATCGACAAAGATGCGGAACGACTGTCGCAAGTCGGCGACAATCTCAATCGATTAGATCTTACCGCCAAGCTAAAAGCCGCAGACGCCACCAAGCTTGATCAATGGTGGGACAAGCAGCCGTTTGACCGCATTTTGTGCGATGTGCCGTGTACCGCTTCGGGTGTGGTGAAGCGCCATCCGGACATTAAATGGCTGCGTCGGGCCACCGATATTGCATCATTCGCACAACAACAAGTGGAACTTCTGGCGGTTTTGTGGCAGACCCTGACCCCAGGCGGGAAATTGCTGTACGCTACTTGCTCCGTCTTTGCGGACGAAAACCAACGCCAAGTCGTTGATTTTTGTCGACATCACCCCGATGCAGTGTTACTACCCTTTTCTCACGCCCGCGCCGAAGGCTTGCAATTGCTGCCCAACCCAGGCGCGGATGGTTTCTTTTACGCCTTGTTGCAAAAACGATAATTCTGTTTTTGCGGGCGCGTTGTTGTTCGCATTTCGACATCTCGCGCTACTAGTGGGATTACTTGCAATGATAACTGCTACGCGCGCCAATGAATTGTCGGTTAAAAATGCCAGCCTCGCGCCGAGCCCGCAAGGCTACCAAGTCAACGCCAATTTCGACCTCAAACTCAATGACACGCTTGAAGAGGCGTTAGAGCGCGGCGTGGTTCTATTTTTTATCGTCGAAAGCCACCTTTGGCGGCCGCGTTGGTGGTGGTTTAACGAAACGATTGCGAGCGCCCGGGAAACGCGTAAGCTCTCTTATAATTCTCTAACACGGCAATATCGGCTGAGCGCGGGAAATCAGTACCAAAATTTTAACGCCCTTGATGATGCCGAAACGGCGCTCGCTCAGGTACGCAATCAAACCCTAGCGGAATCGAACGCGCTGAACAAAGAGAACCGCTATCGTGCTTCGGTACGCTTGTGGCTGGACGTAACACAACTGCCGAAACCGTTCCAAGTAAAAGCGGTGACGGCGACGGACTGGAAGCTGGATTCCAATGAGTGGGTTTTCGACGTCATTCTCTGAAAATGCCAGATCGCGCGGACTGCGCTGGCTCGTCGCAGTCTGCGCGGCGATCGGCACTGGACTCGTTTACTTAATATCCCAGGCAAGCTCCAATACGACCTTGTTCGCGCGCAGCTATCCGTGGCTCCTGGCCATGGGCGGCGTATTGGCGTTCGGCCTGATCCTGATCATCACCTCCCAGTTGTGGTCCTTACGCCAGAAGGTAAAGAGCCATGTGTTCGGCTCGCGGCTGACGCAGCGCCTGCTCACCATTCTGGCGCTAATGGCCTTGGTGCCGGGCATCTTGGTTTACGTGCTGTCGGTGCAATTCCTGTCGAAGAGCATCGAATCTTGGTTCAACGTTAAAGTTGAAAAGGGCTTGGAAAGCGGCCTTAACCTGGGTCGCACCACCTTCGACCGTTTGCTCCGCGAACTAGAAGCCAAGGCGGCCTACATGGGCAGCCAGTTGCTCGACGTGCCGCCGGGCGACTTGGTGTCCGTCGTCAATCAATTGCGCGAAGACGGGGGAGTAGAAGAAGTCACCCTTATTACCGGTCGCGGCCGTGTCATCGCGTTCTCCGGGCGCGAGCGGGTCGGACTAGCGCCCGATATACCGAACTCGAAAATATTGCGCCAAGTGCGCAACTCTCAAACCTACCGTGCCGTCGACGCCGGCGACGCACCAGGACGTTATCTGTTGCGTGTCGTGGTGCCGATCGACCACGTTGGCATCGAGGATGGCATTCGTGCACTACAAGTGTTGGACTTCGCGCCGGCGAGTTTGGCGCAAGATGCGGAAACCGTCCGCGCCGTCAGCAGCGAATACAAGGAAATCGCGTTCGCGCGCTCCGGCTTGCGGTCATTATTTGGTTTGGCGTTAACACTGTCGCTGCTGCTCACTTTACTGGTCGCCGTTGCCCTGGCGATTCTGCTCAGCGAGCGCCTCAGCGCGCCATTGGGCATGCTTGCAGAGAGCGCGCGCGCCGTCGGCAAAGGTGACTTCAGCAAAGTGAATCCGGTGAAAAGCCGCGATGAATTGGGCGTGTTGACGCAATCGTTCAACACCATGATGCGGCGTTTGGGCGAAACGTCCGAACAAGTCACGCGCAACCAACAACAGTTGGAAAATGCCAGATCCTATTTGGAAAATATTCTCGGCCGCCTGTCGGCCGGTGTGCTCGCCTTCGACGAGCGTTTCATGTTGCGCACGGTCAATCCGAGCGCGACGGAAATTCTGCAGATCAAACTGAACCAGTTGCGCGGCATTCATTTACAAGACTGGGGCAACGTGTTGCCGGAGCTAAAGTCCCTGGTCGCGGAGATCGTCGGCGAGTTCGGCAGCACTGGCGGCAAGTCGTGGGAAAAGCAAATCGAGTTTCTGAGCAAGGCCGGCGAACGCACGTTGCTAGTGCGCGGCACGCGTCTGCCGGCCCATATCGAAAGCGGTTACATTGTTGTATTCGACGACATTACCCACTTGATGCAGGCACAACGCGATGCCGCGTGGGGCGAAGTAGCGCGCCGCCTGGCGCACGAAATCAAGAATCCGCTCACGCCGATCCAACTGGCCGCGGAACACTTACAATACAAACTCGCCGATCACCTGGATGCGGCCGACGCCGCGATGCTGAATCGTGCGACCCGCACCATCGTCAACCAAGTCGGTGCGTTGAAAAGCATGGTGGATGATTTCGCCGAATACGCGCGCACCTCGCGCATGAACCCGCAGGTGCTGGATCTCAACGGTTTAATTCGCGAAATCCTGGTTCTATACGAAACAATGGGGGCGCATATTTCCCTCGAACTCGATCCCGGCCTGCCAAAAATCAACGGCGACGTAAAGCTACTGCGCCAGGTGCTGCATAACCTGATTCAAAATGCGCTGGATGCCTTGGCAGAAGTGAGCAATCCAAGCGTACTGATCAAGACCGAGCAAAATGATTCCGGCATTCGTCTATCGATATCCGACAATGGCAGCGGTTTTTCCGAAGCGCTTTTATCGCGCGTGTTCGAGCCCTACGTCACCACCAAACCCAAGGGCACGGGCCTCGGCCTGGCCATCGTAAAACGCATTATCGAAGAGCACCACGGCCGCATTCAAGTCGCCAATAGGCAGCCGCGCGGAGCCAATGTGAGCATCCAGTTACCGCTGGCCAAAGCCGCGTAGTGTGCGCGGCTGGAACGCGATTTCGTTGGGATTCGCGTAGCTTTCTCGCTACGCCTTCGCATTCCGGTGTACTATTTCGCCGTTTACAGGCGTTTCAGGGGCACGGCGCCCCGAGCAATAATTGTTAAAAAATGGGTAACCAAATACTTGTCGTCGACGATGAAGTCGGCATCCGTGAGTTGTTGTCGGAGATCTTGGTCGACGAGGGCTATGAGGTAAAGCTAGCGGAAAACGCCACGGCGGCGCGCGCCTTGCGGCGCGTAGCGCGTCCCGATCTGGTGCTGCTGGATATTTGGATGCCCGATACCGACGGCATCAGCCTACTCAAAGAATGGTCGGCGGCGGGTTTGTTGACCATGCCGGTGGTGATGATGTCGGGCCACGGCACCATCGATACGGCGGTCGAGGCGACGCGCGTCGGCGCCTTCGATTTTCTCGAAAAACCCATCGCCCTGCCCAAGCTGCTCGCCGCCGTGGAACGCGCCTTGTTGCGCGGCCAAGGTTTCGCGCGCACCGGCATGGAGCTCGGCAACCTCGGCAAATCGCAAATCATATTGGATCTGAAAAAACGCTTGGAACAAATCGCCAATCGCAAATTTCCCGTGTTGCTGGTCGGCGAAAAAGGCTGCGGCGTCGAGATTTGCGCGCGCTATTTGCAGCAGTCGAACGCCGCTTGGTCAGCGCCGGATAACACGACGTGGTTGACGGAAAATCCATTTGCCATTTTGAACGACGTCCGCGACGGCATTTTGTTTCTGCAGGAAGTCGCCGAATTGACGCGCGGCGAACAACGGGGCCTGCAGCATCTCATCGGCAAGATCGACAAAAACAATGTGCGCCTGGTCTGCGCAACATCCAAACCGTTGCCCGGCTTGGTGCAGCAAGATAAATTCGATGGCGACCTGGCCGCGAAATTGAGCATCATTACCGTGCCCGTGCCGGCGCTGCGTGAGCATGCGGACGATATTATCGACATCGCCAGCATGATGCTGGCGCAGTTGGTCGAGGCGAAAGATGTGCCGCTGTGCCATTTTTCCAGCGGCGCGTTGAACGCTTTGCGCAATCTGGAATGGCCCGGCAATTTGCCCGCCCTCGCCAATGCGGTCAAGACCTTGGCGTTGACCGGACTCGCGCCAGAAATCGGCGCCGAGGATGTCGCGCGCATTGCGCCACAGTTCTCGCCGACGGAAACGCCGGCGCAAATGCTGGCCCAGGCGCTGCCGCTGGACTTACCCTTGCGCGAGGCGCGCGACGTGTTCGAAAAAATTTATTTCGAGCATCACATCCGGCTCGAGAATGGCAATATGTCCCGGGTCGCGGATAAAGTCGGGTTGGAGCGTACCCACTTGTATCGCAAGCTCAAGCAACTCGGCATTCGACCAAGCCATCAAAATCGAATTGAAGAAGTATAGATTGACCACCCTTCCACGAGGCGCACGGAGCTTGCTTCGTGGCGCAATGCATCTGGAGAGCCGCATGGCCATTGGCTTTACAGGCATGATTCTAAAACACGCCGGATAACCCCAATCTTGCCCACCCACCTGCTTCGCCGCGTTCGCAATTTTTGTTTCGGCCCACCGCGCGATCCGATGAATCCGGAGACGCGCCGCCACATCGCGTTGATCGCTTTCTTCGCCTGGATCGGACTGGGTGCGGACGGCCTGTCGTCCGCCGCCTACGGCCCCGAACTCGGCTTTCTTGCACTCGGCGGTCACGCGCATTTCGGGCTTTACTTGGCACTGGCCACGGCGGTGACGGTATTCATTATTTCGCTCGCCTACAACCAAGTCATCGAGTTGTTCCCCAGCGGCGGCGGCGGTTACAAAGTCGCGACGCAACTGATCGGACCGAAGGCCGGCTTAGTGTCCGGCGCCGCATTGATCGTCGACTACGTGCTGACGATTTCCATCTCAATCGCCAGTGCCGCGGATCAATTGTTCAGCCTGCTGCCGCTCGGCGCGCAACATTTGAAACTCGCCTTCGGTTTCGTATTGATCGTAGCGCTAATCGTATTGAATTTGCGTGGACTAAAAGAAGCGATCAAGGTTTTGCTGCCGATTTTTCTGGGCTTCGTGATTATTCATATCGTTTTGATCGTGTATGGTATTGCCGCGCGCTCCGAGCGCCTGCCTGGGTTGTTGCCGGCCACCTGGGACGAAACGCTTTCGGTGAAAGCCGAAACCGGCTGGTTCTTCGTCGTCTCGACGCTGTTGCTCGCCTATTCCCAGGGCGGTGGCACTTACACCGGGTTGGAAGCCGTATCGAACAACGTCAACACCTTGGCCGAGCCGCGCGTGCAAACCGGCAAATGGACGATGTTTTACATGGCGTCGTCGCTCGCATTCACCGCCACCGGGATTTTGTTGCTGTATTTGCTGTGGGACGCAAAGCCGGTCGAGGGTGAGACGCTGAACGCGGTCGTGTTCCGCTCGATTTTCGACAGCTGGAACCTCGGCGGTATCTCATGGACGACCTTCATGCTGCCCATCGCGATGTTTTTCACCGCCGGCCTGTTATTCGTCGCCGCAAACACCGGCTTCCTTGGCGGCCCCGCAGTGCTGGCGAACATGTCCATGGATCAGTGGGTGCCGAATCAATTCGGTTCGCTGTCAAGCCGCCTGGTCACGAAAAACGGCGTGATCTTGATGGGCGTCGCCGCGCTCGCGGTCTTGGTCTGGAGCGGCGGCGAAGTGGAATTGCTGGCGGTGCTTTACAGCATAAACGTATTTTTGACGTTTTCGCTGTCGCTGTTAGGCTTATGTATCTACTGGCTGCGCGAGCGAAAGCGCGCACACCATTGGCGGCGGCGTCTCGCTCTATCGGCGATCGGTTTCGCGGTGACCGGCAGTATTTTGGTAGTGCTGTTGGTCGAAAAATTCTCCCACGGCGCCTGGGAAACGGTGTTGATAACCGGCGCGGTCGTTGTGGTTTGCCTATTGATCCGCAAACACTACAACGAAACCCGCGCGCAACTGAAAAAAGTCGAAGA
Organism: Burkholderiales bacterium; assembly: GCA_046598945.1. Taxonomy (GTDB): domain Bacteria; phylum Pseudomonadota; class Gammaproteobacteria; order Burkholderiales; family JALYOK01; genus JALYOK01. The sequence goes on from JBKJHT010000033.1 coordinate 23,849, forward strand.
AATTTTTACCGGCCAAAGCTACGAAAAATTGGAAACGCCGCCAGCGCTCGATGCCGACGCGCCGACGGCGATCTTCATGGTTAGCCGCAATCGCGGCGCCGGCATGCATACCTTGCTTTGGGTGCAGCGCTTGTTTCCCGGCAACTTTAAGAATTTCATTTTTCTTGGCGTCGGCGCCGTGGATACGGCGAGTTATTCGGCCGAAGGTGAAATCGAACGCTTGCAAAACGAAGTGGAAAAAACTCTCGATTACTTTGTCAATTTTTGTCATCACCACGGCATTGCCGCCAAAGCCTATTCAAGCTACGGCACCGATCGTGTCGATGAATTGACTAAACTGGTTGACCAAGTCTCGGTTGAGTTTCCCAACTCGGTTTTTTTCGCCAGCAAGCTCATTTTCGTTCACGATAATTGGCTCACCCGCTGGCTGCACAATCAAACCTCCCTGACCATGCAGCGCATTCTGCATTTGCGCGGCCAGCAGATGGTGATCTTGCCGATGAAGATCGGCTAATCTAGTGGAGATCAACGTGTCTACGCCCAATTTACCCGCAGTAAACGCCACGATCACCTACATCGCGCCGAGCGATGCGCCGGCGCGCGTTCGCGTTTATCCGCTGAGCAGCGGCATCCAAACTACGCGGCCGGCAGCGACACAACATACGGTCGCAATCCGCGACGCCAGACCGATCGCCGCGTCGCTGCGGCTCGACGAGCAGGGCTTCGCGTTGCATGTGTCGCCGTCAAAGTTTACCGATTTTTATAACGACGCCGCGGTGCGCGAGCGCTATTACCCGGAAGTGAGCGGCGCGGTGCGTGCGCTGACCGGCGCAATGGAAGTATTCGTGTTCGACCATAACGTGCGCAGCGCGGTGCGCGCCGCGCGCGGCGAAGCGGGGGTTCGCGTTCCGGTTGATCAGGTGCACAACGACTATACGGAAGAATCGGGACCGCGGCGCAAAGATGAAGTGCTCGACGCGGCCGGGCGCCCCGATCTTGCCGATCGCCGCGTTGCATTTGTGAATCTGTGGCGACCGATCATCGGCCCGGTGCAAGATAATCCGCTGGCCGTGTGCGACGCGCGCAGTGTCGCCCCGGATGATTTGGTCACAACGGATATTCACCACTTCGGCGAGGATGACCTCACGACACCACGGCATCGCGGACAAATCTATTCGGTGCGGCACAACCCGGCGCACCAATGGTTCTTCGTGTCGGATATGCGCCCGGACGAAGTGTTGTTGTTGAAGTGCTACGATTCGCAAAACGATGGCCGCGCGCGCTTCATGCCCCACACCGGCTTTTTGAATCCGGCCTGCCCGGAAAAATTCACCCCAAGAGAAAGTATCGAAGCGCGAACGCTAGTGGTGTTCAACGAGAAAGCGTAACGTTCAAACCTCTCCCGCGCACTCGAATCCTTCTCGAAGACTGCCCGGAGAGCCGCTCCCATAGCCGCTCCCAGGTCAATCATTAATAATGAATTTACTTAAAACACTGGCACAAGTTAGCAGCATGACATTGCTTTCGCGCATCCTCGGTTTTGTGCGCGACACGGTGATTGCGCGTGGCTTTGGCGCGGGCATGGCGACTGACGCGTTTTTTGTGGCGTTTCGTATTCCCAATTTATTGCGGCGATTGTTCGCCGAGGGCGCATTTTCGCAAGCGTTCGTGCCGGTCCTGGCCGAGTACAAAAATCAAAAGGGCTTCGACGCCACCCAAGATTTAATCGACCACGTTGCCAGCGCGTTGGCCCTCGTGCTATTTATCGTCACGCTCCTCGGCATCGTCATTGCGCCAGTGATTATTTACGTCAGCGCGCCGGGATTCGCCGCGCACCCGGACAAGTTTCAGGTTACGGTTGAATTGTTGCGCATTACCTTTCCCTACATTCTGTTCATTTCATTGGTGGCCTTTTCCGGCGCGATTCTTAATACCCACAGCAAATTTTCCGTGCCGGCCTTCACCCCGGTATTGCTAAATATCTCGTTCATTTTTTTCGCGCTGGTGGTTGCGCCCCACCTCGCGTCACCGGTTAAAGCACTGGCTTGGGGCGCGTTTTTCGGCGGCCTGTTGCAGCTCGTTTTCCAGATTCCTTTTTTGCTCAAACTAAAACTATTGCCGCGTTGGCGCCTGAATCTAAAAGACCCCGGCATGCGGCGCATTTTGAAATTGATGGGGCCAGCGGTTTTCGGCGTTTCCATCGGCCAAATCAGTCTCCTGATCAGCACCATCTTCGCCTCGTTTTTGGTCACCGGCAGTGTCTCCTGGCTGTTCTATGCCGACCGCCTGATGGAATTTCCAACCGGCCTGCTCGGCGTGGGACTGGGCACCATCTTGCTCCCGAGCCTGGCGAAGCACTTTCAGACTAAAAATTTTGCCGAATATTCCAAGCTACTCGATTGGGGACTGCGCCTGACTTTTCTCCTCGCCTTGCCCGCCGCGCTCGCCCTCGCGTTGCTGGCCATGCCGCTGGTGACGACTTTATTTCACTACGGCCAATTCAGCGTTAACGATGCCTGGATGACGCGTAACGCAGTCATGGCCTACAGCATCGGTCTGACGGGGCTGATTCTGGTCAAAATTCTCGCGCCGGGTTTTTACGCGCAGCAAAACATCAAGACGCCGGTCAAGATCGGCCTCATCACCCTCGGCGTAACCCAGGCGCTGAATCTGATTCTCCTGGCGCCGCTACAACACGTCGGCTTGGCATTGGCGACCGGATTGGGCGCGTGCTTTAACGCCGCGTTTCTATTTTACAAATTGCGCCAATACGACATGTACCGTCCCCAGGCAGGCTGGTACGCGTTCTTTGCCAAGTTGGCGTGCGCGCTTGCGGCCATGGGGCTGGTATTGTGGTGGATGGCGGGCGATCCACAGGAATGGTTAAAGGCATCGGCCGTCACGAAGGTCACGCGGCTTTCTCTGCTGGTGACACTTGGTATTGCGGTGTACTTCGCGACGCTCGCATTACTCGGTTTTCGGCTGCGACATTTCTCGCGGCGCAGCGCCAACTAACAGCTCGACGCCACCCAATCCTATACAATTACAGGTTGGGGCGAATCGACATCGCCGCCGGAACACTAAGGACGCGCTATGCCCAATAAACGGCACCCTATGTCAATCGCTGCCCGGGTTTCCCTGGTCAGTCTCCTGTGCATCGTTCTCATTCTATCCGCGCTCACCTTTTACGTCGCGAGTGTCTCGAAAAAGGCGTTGCTAGCCCTGCAAGTTAAGGCGCTTGACGTTCAAACTAAGATGGTCAGCGACATGATCAACGTCTACGGCCAAAGCCTAAATCGGCCGACGTTGAATTTGCTCGGCGTGTTTCGCGCCACGCTGCCCGCAGGCTACACGACCGGAAGTAAGAAGATTCGCACGGGTGAAGTCGATCTTCCGGTATTGCTCGTCGGCGACGAGGAGTTGAACAACGATACGTACCTTGTAGATCGCTTTCAAACCCTCACCTCGGCGATCGGTACGGTGTTCGTGAAAAGCGACGATGATTTTTTTCGCGTCAGCACTTCATTGACCGACGCGAAGAATCAACGCGCGGTCGGCACCGTGCTGAAAAGGGACAATCCAGCTTATGCCGCTTTGCTGCGCAGTGAGGGTTACGTCGGACCCGTGACTCTGTTCGGCAAAAGCTACATGAGCGCGTACGAGCCGATCCGCGACGATAAACAACAGATCATCGGCGCGCTGTTCGTGGGTATGGATTTCGACAAGGAGATGCGGGCACTGAAGCAGAAAATCGCCAGCATCAAGTTCGGCGAAACCGGTTATTTCATCGTCGTCGATGCGACACCCGGCGCGAACTACGGCAAAATCCTGATTCACCCCACTCTAGAAGGGAAAAATGGTCTCGGCACCCGTGATGCGGATGGCAATTTCTTAATCAAGGAGTTGTTGGAACAAAAATCAGGGACGCGGCGTTATTTTTGGATCGACAAGGAGATCGGCGAGACTGTGCCACGGGAGAAATTGGGCGCATTCGCCACGGACGAGAATTGGCATTGGCTGATTTTCGGTAGCAGCTATTTGGAAGAATTCACTCACGACGCCCGTTTGTTGGCGAAGAGCTTGGCGTTTGCCACGCTGTTGAGCGGATTACTATTGGCGGGCTTGCTGTATTACTTGTTATCGCGTCAGATCGGCGCGCCGCTGAATCGCGCCGTCAGGATCGCCGAGGGCGTCGCGGCCGGTAATCTGACGCAGAAAATCGAAGTCGTTCGCAATGACGAAACCGGTAAGCTGCTGGGCTCGCTGCAGACCATGAGCGATAACCTGGCGCGCATCGCGCGCACCGTCCATGAGCGCGCCCGGACGATAGGCGAGGCGGCGCGACAAATCAGCATGGGCAATTTGGACATATCCCAGCGCACCGAAGAACAAGCCTCGACGCTGGAAGAAACTGCTGCGGGTGTGGAATCGGTGAACGCCACGGCGCGGGAGAATGCCAAAACCGCGGAGCAGGTGAGCAAACTCGCTAACCACGCAGTTGCGACCGCGACGGACAATGCTGCGGCCATGACGCGTCTGGGCGAGGTGATGAAGGCAATGCACGCAAGCTCGAAACAGATCAGCGAGATTGTCGGCGTCATCGATGGTCTGGCTTTCCAGACCAACATTCTCGCCTTGAACGCAGCGGTCGAAGCGGCGCGCGCCGGCGAACAGGGTCGCGGCTTCGCGGTGGTGGCCAGTGAAGTGCGCAGCCTTGCCCAGCGCAGCAGTCAGTCCGCCAAGGACATCCGCGCCATCATCGCCCAATCGACGGCGAGCATGGAAAGCGGCACTCGCCTTGCGGAAGAGGTCGCAAAATCGAGCGAACAGACACAGAAAAGTATCCAGGTCGTGACCCAACTCATGAGCCAGATTACCGATGGTTCGCGCGATCAAAGCAACAGCATCGAGCAGATCAATCAAGCCATGGGCCAGCTTGACGACGTGACCCAGCAAAATGCCGCCTTGGTTGAGGAAGCCACGGCCGCTACCCAGTCGCTGGAGGAGCAGTCCTATCACCTGCTCGAAGCGGTGAAGTTGTTCAAGATCGACGCCATGGAAAGTGATGCAAAATACGACGCTGATATGCCGTTGCTCGCCGGGGATACCGCGCGTGTCCAGGGTTTCGGCCGCATCGCAACGCCATCCGAAACAAAACGGCTGCGCCGCAATTAAAATTGATGCCCTGCCGAAAGCCGCATGGATACTGGGCCACAGCAATGCATCCTTTGAGAGCCGCGCCACGGCTTTATCTCAGGTCAATGCCTAACAATTAATCAAACTACAACGCGTTCTAGACGACGGCGCAAGCACCCGTCGTCGTGCAAAGCACTATGAAATAAGCTAGCATACGGGCTTTCCCCAGCACTCATGCAGGTCTTTCGCGGCACGCGGGGCGCGCTCGGCGTACCCGTCGCACTCACCATCGGCAATTTCGACGGCGTTCATCTTGGCCACCAAGCCATGCTCGCGCGCTTATGCGAAGCCGCGCGCCAGTTGGCCTTGCCGGCGGCGGTGCTGACGTTCGAACCGCAGCCGCGCGAATTCTTTTCACCCGGCAGCGCGCCCGCTCGTCTGACAACGTTGCGTGAAAAACTCGAATGCCTCGCGAACTACGGTGTGGACCACGCCCATGTCATCCGCTTCGACCGTAAATTTGCAGCGCTGTCCCCCGACGCGTTCGTCGCTCGGCTTCTGCTGGAAAAATTAAACGTGCGCTGGCTGTTGGTCGGCGACGATTTTCGCTACGGCGCGCGGCGCGGTGGCGATTATGCTCAGTTAGCGCAAGCCGCCGAGCAATATGGATTTCGACTCGAAGCGATGCATAGCGTGAATGTCGCCGGGGAACGGGTGTCCAGCACCGGCGTGCGCGAGGCATTGGCACGCGGCGATTTCGCCCACGCGCAACGCCTGCTCGGCCGCCCCTACACCATCGAGGGGCGTGTCGCCCACGGCGAAAAATTAGGACGCCGACTCGGTTTTCCGACGGCGAACATTCATTTGCAAAGAAATCGCACCCCGTTCACCGGAATCTATGCGGTAAAATTGCATGGAATCGAATCGATGCCATTGCCCGCCGTGGCGAGCCTTGGCGTGCGGCCCACGGTAATGGCCGATGCTGTGCCCGTGCTGGAAGTTCATATTTTGGATTTCAGCGCGGACATTTATGGCCGACGCGTACGCGTCGAATTTTTGCACAAACTCCGCGACGAAGAAAAATATCCCGACCTGGAAACATTGCGCCAACAAATCGAGCGCGATGTGGAACACGCAAGACAATATCTCAAAAGCGATGTATGACTGACTACAAGAAAACGTTGAATTTGCCCGATACGGCGTTCCCGATGAAGGGCGATCTGGCCAAGCGCGAGCCCGGCTGGGTCGCAACTTGGCAATCCAATAAGCTGTATCAACGCATTCGCGAAGCGAGCAAAGGCCGGCCGAAATTTATTCTGCACGACGGGCCGCCCTACGCCAACGGCGATATTCACCTCGGCCACGCGATCAACAAAATCCTCAAAGACATCGTCGTCAAAAGCAAAACGTTGGCGGGCTTCGACGCGCCCTATGTGCCGGGCTGGGACTGCCACGGCATGCCGATCGAAATCCAAATCGAGAAAACCCACGGCAAGAATATTCCCGTCGAAGAAACTCAACGACTCGCGCGCGCCTACGCAACGGAACAAATCGAGCGACAGAAAAAAGATTTTATTCGATTGGGCGTGTTGGGTGACTGGAACAATCCCTACACCACCATGGCGTTCAAAAACGAAGCCGATGAAATTCGCGTGCTCGCCAAGCTCATGGAGAAAGGTTACGTTTATCGCGGACTGAAGCCCGTCAACTGGTGCTTCGACTGTGGCTCGGCCTTGGCGGAAGCGGAGGTGGAGTATGCGGACAAAAAAGATATTGCGATTGATGTTGGGTTTAAGCTGGCGGATGAAGATCGCGAGAAATTGGCGCATGTTTTTGCTACGGCCTTGCCGACCGATGTGCCGGTATTCGCGCTGATCTGGACGACCACACCCTGGACGATTCCGTCGAACCAAGCGTTAAATGTTCATCCTGATTTTGCCTATGCGTTGGTAAAGACACAGCGCGCTGACCAGGAAATCATGTTGATACTGGCGCATGAGCGCGTGCAGAACTGCTTGGCGGCTTATGGTTTGGGCGGCCATATCGAGGGAATTTCGGCAGGGAAGGACCTTGAGAACCTCCGCTTCCAGCATCCGCTTTACGATCGCTACTCGCCGGTTTACCTCGGCGACTACGTGACCCTGGATACCGGCACGGGCATCGTCCACAGTTCACCGGCTTATGGCATCGAGGACTTCGAATCCTGCCGTCGCTACGGCATGAAGGACGATGCAATGCTTACGCCTGTTCTAGGTAGCGGAAAATTCGCCGACAGCCTGGAATTTTTCGGCGGGCAAATGATCTGGAAAGCGAATCCGCTGATTGTAGACAAGCTGCGCGAAGTCGGGGCACTGTTTGCCAGCGTCGATTATGTTCACAGCTACATGCATTGCTGGCGTCACAAAACGCCGATTATTTATCGCGCGACGACACAGTGGTTCGCGAGTATGGACAAGCTGCCCAATCGCGACGGCGGGTCGTCATTGCGGACGTCCGCATTGCAGGCGATCGAGGCCACAGAATTTTTCCCGGAATGGGGCAAGCCGCGACTGCACAATATGATCGTCAACCGGCCGGACTGGACCCTGTCGCGCCAGCGCCAGTGGGGCACGCCGATGCCATTCTTCCAGCACAAAGAAACCGGCGCACTGCATCCGCGCACGCCGGAATTGTTGGAACAGATCGCCGCGCGCGTGGAAGAAGGCGGCATCGAAGCCTGGCAGCGAATTACCGCAGTCGATATGCTCGGCGCCGATGCCGAGCACTACGCAAAGAACAAAGACACGCTGGACGTGTGGTTCGATTCCGGTTCAACCCATCAGACGGTGATGGGCGGACCGAACGGCGAGAAAATCGGTAACGGTTCCCACGCCGACAGCTCGCGCTTTCCCGCCGATCTTTATCTCGAAGGGTCGGATCAACATCGCGGCTGGTTTCATTCCTCGTTGCTGGTGAGTTGCATGTTGAACGGCGTCGCACCTTACAAGGCAATTTTGACGCACGGATTTGTTGTCGATGCGCAAGGGCGCAAGATGAGCAAATCCGCCTTCAACGGCGTCGCGCCACAGAAAGTTTCCGATTCGCTAGGGGCGGAAATTCTGAGGCTTTGGGTCGCGGCAACGGACTACTCCGGCGAGTTGACCATCTCCGATGAAATACTAAAGCGCGTGGTCGAAGGCTACCGGCGCATTCGCAACACGTTGCGATTTTTGCTGGCAAATATCGCCGATTTCGATATCGAACGCGACAAGCTCGCGCCTGATGCATGGCTGGAAATAGATCGCTATGCGTTGGCGCTGACGGCCAAGCTGCAAGCCGATGTCGGCGACGATTTCGCGCGCTATCAATTTCATTCGGCGGTACAGAAAATACAAGGCTTCTGCTCGGAAGACTTGGGTGGATTTTATTTGGATGTGCTGAAAGATCGACTGTACACGGCCGGCGAAAAGTCCAGCGCGCGGCGCTCGGCGCAAAACGCGCTGCATCACATGACGCATACATTGGTGCGTTTGATGGCGCCTATTTTGAGCTTCACGGCAGAGGAAGTGTGGGTGGTGTTGAGCGGTAAATCGGACGACAGTGTCTTTCTACACACATCCAACGAATTGCCTGCGATAAATGATCGTGAGCAACTTGTGCACCGTTGGACGCGAATGCGCGAACTGCGCGCCTCGGTGACCAAACAGCTCGAGAAACTTCGGGTCGCGGGCAAAATCGGTTCGTCGCTGGCGGCGGAACTAGACGTTTACGCGGAGGGCGAACCAGCACAATATCTCGCGTCGTTCGAGGATGACATTCGATTTATTTTCATCGCCTCGCAAGCGCGCGTGCACAGCGAAAAAAACGCGCAGGCCCAGGCGAGTGGAATTGACGGAATCTCGTTGCATGCCAGAGCCAGCCCCCACGCGAAATGCGAACGCTGCTGGCATTACCGCGCCGATGTCGGTGGGAACGCCGAGCATGCGACAATTTGCGGGCGTTGCGTTCAAAATTTGTACGGCGATGGGGAGCCTCGACGCTATGCCTAAAGGACTGCGCTGGCTGGCTTTGAGCGCGATCGTGATCGGCTTGGATCAGCTCACGAAAAGTCGGATCACGTCCGGCTTTCAGTTGGGCGACAGCATCACGATCACGTCTTTTTTTAACCTGGTACTGGCCTACAACACGGGCGCGGCGTTCAGTTTTCTCGCCGGCGCCGGTGGCTGGCAACGGGTATTTTTTATCGCCATCGCAGTGGTGGCATCGATCGTCATCGTTTATCTCATGCGTAAACCGCAAAACGATACGCTGATGAACGCCGCGTTGGCATTGATTCTCGGCGGCGCGATTGGCAACGTGATCGATCGTGTGCGTCTGGGGCATGTCGTGGATTTCATTCAAGTTCACGCGGCGGGATATTATTTCCCCGCGTTCAATGTCGCGGATTCGGCGATCACCGTCGGCGCCGCCTTCCTGATTTGGGATAGTTTTCGTAAACCAGCACTAGTGAATTCACAACCATGAGCAAGCCAGAAGGCGCGCGGATACTGCCTCGTGGCGATGCATGCCTGAAACGGCACACGGCTGTTGCCTCGTGGCACGGAAGGAAAAAATCATGGAAGTGATGCTCGCCAATCCACGCGGCTTTTGTGCCGGTGTCGATCGCGCGATCGAGATTGTCGAGCGCGCACTGGAACGTTATGGCCCACCGATTTATGTGCGCCACGAAGTCGTGCACAACAAATTCGTCGTCGACGATTTGAAATCCAAGGGCGCGATCTTCATCGAAGATCTGGGCGAAGTTCCGCCCGGCAGCACGCTTATTTACAGCGCCCACGGTGTTTCACAAGCGGTACGCGCAGAGGCGCGGCAACGCGGCTTCAACGTATTCGACGCGACCTGCCCGTTGGTTACCAAGGTCCACGCGGAAGTCGCGAGCATGCGCGCGAAGGGATTGGAAATCATCATGATCGGCCATGCCGGCCATCCGGAAGTCGAAGGGACGATGGGCCAATCCAACGCGGGGATGTACTTGGTTGAAACCGAAAGCGAAGTTGCCAATCTCAAAGTGCAAGACGAAAACAAACTCGCCTACGTCACGCAAACCACGTTATCCGTCGACGATGCCAGCAAAGTCGTCGCCGCGTTGCAAGCGCGCTTCCCAACCATACGCGGCCCGAAGCGCGGCGACATCTGCTACGCCACGCAAAATCGCCAAGATGCGGTGAAATTCATGGCGCCGCAATGTGATCTCGTCATCGTAGTCGGTTCGCCAACCAGTTCCAACTCCAATCGTCTGCGCGAGCTTGCGGAGAATTTAGGCGTGGAAGCCTACATGGTTGACAACGCGGGTGAATTGCGCGCCACGTGGTTGGACGGCAAACAGCGTGTCGGCGTCAGCGCCGGCGCATCGGCGCCGGAAGTGTTGGTCGAAAAAGTGATCAGTCGATTGAAACAACTGGGCGCGAAAAACGTGCGCGAATTGTCGGGGAGCCTGGAGACTATTGTATTTCCTATTCCGAAGGGACTTGCCGGGGGTAGTCGACGTAAGAATCGACACCTTTAAACTCATCGGAAGATCACGGTCGCGGGGCCGGGTTTCTATCCGTCGTTTGAGAAGAACTATTGACGCAGACAATCGCCCTGCAGGAAAAAAGGGGCTGGTGTGCCAGCCCCTTCCTCGTTTTCAAATCGCCATACCTATCCGTTATTTAATAATGATCTCGCGCCAACTTGAGCGTCGCCCTTTGAATCCCTTGGGATAGGGAACCTCGCCGACGAGTTTCTGCCCGTTCGATAGCGTAATAATTGCCACTAATTTGCCATCAGGAAGTTTTACAACTACAGGGCGCGTTGCTAACGCATTCGTTAGAAATTGTGAAGCCACAGGTTGTCCGTTCGCCGCAAGGTTTGTGCCGGTGACGAACCCACCGGTGCGAAAATCAAGGTTGTACAAGAAACTGTAACCCCCATCGGTATCCAAACATGTTACGGTTGTTGTAGGGACATTGGTGGTAAAGGAAATCGTACCTACCGCTAGTGACGGGTCGCCGGTAACGCGCTCACCGGCATCTGGCAAGTCGACATACCATCCCGCTTTGGAATCCCAGTCCACAATGTTGTTGGTGCTTGATCGAACCCGCGCCCCTTCACGTGTGGTTTCTGTTAGTTTTTGCTCTACTAAAATTCCACCAGAGCGCACCGGGCCCCAACCTGTAGCAACAAGGGCGTCCTTAATGCCATAAAATGTCTGTAGCGACTTGTCCGTGTTATCGCTTTTGCTAAGAAATTTACCGGTGCCCACCATGACAATGCGTTTGTCCTTGAATTCACCTAGTTCAGGCTTAGTCGTGACCGGTTGCCTAGCAACACTGCCACCGTATAGCTCCGCGAGGAGCGTTACGATAGGCTTAGAGGGATCAACGCTTTCGTACTGTCTTTTCCCGACCTGAATTCGCCACAGATTACCGCTCAGATCGCCACCATAGACATCCGTTGTGGAATTGTTAGCACTATCGTCCACCCAGCCGGAGATCTTTGCGAACCCGCAATGTCCATCGGTACAACTGTTTGCAACAAGTACTGGAGAATCGGTGCGGTGCGCCCCGGTGATCGGATCAAGCATATACAAATAGCCCTTGCCGTCGGCATTGTTGTATCCTGAAGTCAATAGCACCGTCCATTGGCCCTTGACCTTGGTGATGGTCGGGTTACCAAAACTGTAACCGATATTGGCATCCATTTTGTTGCAAAGAGCCGCGTCGTTACAAAACTGCCACAAAGCGATGGGTGAAGACGGAACCGTCACATCCAACGCGAAGTAACCTACTCCACCTGCGTTTAAGCCGCCGACAAGGATAGTTCGCCATTTCGACCCGTCGTACACATCGCCGACCACGGGCGTTCCATCGACATAGAACTGGTGCTCATACAGCTTATCCGCAAGCTTATACATTTTCGGCATGACCATGCTGGGAACGTAGGACCACACTTCCTCGCCGGTGTCTGCATTAATAGCGTGCAGCATACCGTCGTTTGCGGGTGTATAAACCATTGCTTGACGTGACGCTTTAGCACTTACAAAGTCACCATAGCCGGCATCGGAATATTTGAATCGCGGCTTTTTAACATATACTGCTTCACCGCTAACGATGTCACCAAGAGCATAGTCTCGGCCGCGATAAGGAATATCGGCGTTCCCCGCATCATCCTCCAATCCCGTTTGACCACGCAAGTATCCGATCATGCTACCGGCCGTATCCGCGAGTGGCTTGCCGACCACGCTGAGGCTGGCGTACTGGGAGGTAAGTGTTGGCGAGAACCACGCCTTCTGAGCCACGCTCAGATTGCCCCATTCAAAACTCGTTACATTCGTTGGGCCACTCCCTGCCCACATATAGATAGTGCGAGCATCGGATGCAGCCGAAACTTTCTCATTTAGCATCTTGCGCGCGGACCAATCGATCGTTGAACTGATACTACCGTTGGCCGGGTCGATCTGCTGCCGAGTAAGGTCGCCATCCCATACCTTGGTTTGGTAGGTGCTACTAAAAATAAAGTTATCACCTGCGACTACGTTCGGGTTACTGGTGGCGGCCGCCGCGGCGGCGCCAACATCCGCGTTAATTGAGCGCAGCGCGTCCATTAGACCTAACACCAGGGCTTGCGGGTTACGTGCGTTGTAGTAGACGCCACCGCCATTCACCGCTGCGTGCCAAAGGTCATCGATGGTTGTCAGACTGTTGGCAACAGGGACCGGCCAATCTTTGCTGCCACTCTTGAGAAGAGCGAAATCGCCTGCGGTCGCCGTTTCGTAGTCGGGGCGGTATGCCAGTTGTCCGGAAACGCCCAAACCGATGGTGTAGGTGGTCATATGTTGGTGCGAGGCAGGATCGCGGCTATTGCCACTCACATCGTTAGGCATCGTAGGCCTAAGATCGGTCTTGTAGTAATACATGGCGATGTCTGCGAGCGTATCCGTCGCTAATGCGTTACCACCATCATATTTTGGGCGGATCGAGATACCGCTATTCGTGTTATCTTGATTACCTACCGGTGAGGTTCCGTCGATCTTCACCCCAGAGCCGCTGTTCCAGAACCCGTCCGTGGTCATGATCGTCCAATTTTTTTGGCAACTCTGCTGAATGGGATCATCCAAAGCGGTACCGGCGTACATACGGCCAGCAAGAGAAAGCGCGGGTTTTAACGGTGTGAAGCTATTGGTGGTCACGCCATATAACTTGTCATACCAAATTTTCCGATGTCCGCTTGGCACGAAGTCAGCGATTTTGAGATATCCGCTGCTTGAAGAGCTCGTGACGTGGATGGTCATCAATCCAACTCGCGCATTATCGCTTAAGATACTAAATCCTAAGCCCGATGAGGTTTTCGCCATCAGTAACCGTGTCCGGTAGTATGCGTACCAATTCCCGTAGTTTGTCATCTCATTCTCATAACTCCGGCCGCTCTTGCAGGTGGGCGTGCAGGCCGTAGGCGTTATGTCGACGCGAGTCACGTTAGAAAATTTTGCGTAGGCGTAGGTAGCATCCTTTGATGACTGACATTGTGCGAGGCTTGCCTTGCACCACTCTACGGTCATATCGTAGTAGTAGGGTGGGCTTGAAATGGAGATTGTAGACTTATAGGTGGCATCGGGATAACTATACCCCACGGCCGTGGACCCGTACTTCATTCCATTTTTCCGGCAATCCACTCCCGTCGAGTCTGCCGTTGATTTTTGCCCTGCAGTGGGGCTGCTGACCTTACAATAAATCTTATCGCTTATGGATTCAACACTGACCTTGCTCGAAGGGCTCAGGTAGGGGTCCGTTTGAACTTGGTCCCAGCGTTTTGTAGTCCCCACCATGCGGAATTGGCTGGCCATGGAGGTTACGCCATCGTTAGTTACGCCGGGCTGATAAGTGACCGTAGGATTGTAGTAAATGCCATTGAATTCGTTGCTATTGTACGGCGGGTCGGCAAAGGCGCAGGCACTGCTTTTGCAGTGCGCTTCGACTACGTAGTCTGGCATGTATTCAAAATTCATACTCCCCGAATCGTCGAGTTGGAACATGATGTTCGGTTTGACTTTGTCCGCTCCTGCTGTGAAAAGCGGGTCTTGTGAGATCGGTATGGTTCCCGCAAGCGCAAACTTGCCGCTTACAACAAGAAGCGTCACAGCGAGAAAAAAGTAGGATTTAGTATTCATGTTTGCTCCAAATATTTGCAATACGTTAACTTGTTAATAGGCCATGACCTGAACATAAGTGGTGGAACCTTTAGGATCTGTAATCCGCGTGGTAACGCGGTAACTCAGGTAACTTGTCGTAAAAGGTAGATCCCCACCGGCACCCTTGCTATTGTAAGCATCTGTTGCCGCGACTTCTTTACTCGCGCAGGCATTAGTGGGCCCGAACGTGCCAGATGCACTACAAAGACGTTCAATCACGAATTGAATAGCATTTCCCGAAGCATCCGCGCCAGGAATTTTTTTTGAGCGCCCTGCCCAGTTGTACCGCGACCAATCCGATACCGCGCTACTCGAGCCGGAAATCGTCAAGTCTGCTGCTGCGTAGTAACCTTCCACTTCGACATCGTTATTTAAGACGGCAGAGTTACGATTGGCTTCTATGAACGCCATCCCGCGTTCGATTGCTGCGTCGGCAGAGGTAATCGCGCTTTCTCGGAAGGCGAGATTGCCGGCTATACCGGTTGTCGTATCCAAGGAGCGCATCAGGCCAATACCCGCCAGTGACATTACAACCAACACGATCAACGCAACAAACAGCACTAGACCACGTTGCGAGAATCTCGAATCAAAGGTGTGGCGGTATGATTTCGTTACTTCAGTTGCGATATGCATCATTCTCTCCAGATAATGCTGCGCAGCGGGATAATGGTTTCGTAGACCTTATAGCGAAAATAGTTATCGTCGCCGGCGAGGGTGTGAGTAGGCGCAGCCGCACTGGCTACGGGATTGGTCCATAAAGTAAGCGAACTTCCGGGGGTGACTATCTGCTTTTCGCGAATCGTACTGCGCGCTACGATCGCCACGTGTAGTGCCAGCACCCGGGTCCAATCGGCCTGCGCTGCCACGGTATTCTCGTCCCAAGTATCAATTCTTCCATCGCCATTGGTATCTCGACCATACTGTGCTTGGAGATTAACAATGTTATCTGCGAACGATTGCGCGCCTGGTTGGAATGTGTCCGCAACCCATAAGCTATTATTGGCGACGGAGTAAGTCTTACCTTCGGGAAGCGCGCCCAGATTAAGCACCGTAGAACCGCTGGGATAAGGAATTCCCAATCCACCGGGCGGATTGAAGCGCGCCGGGACTTTCTTTCCGAACGCGTCTGTGTACATTCCGGAGTTGTGTATGATGTTGTCGGTACCACCAGGTGTTCCCGGAACCCCGGTCACCTGCATCAGCGAGCAATCCGTCGCCAGATTCGTTGGGTCTACGACTAACAAAACGTCGCCTTCCTTAAAGCCGTAGCGATTATTGACTTTAATATTGGCTGCAGCTCCACCATAATCACCGGATAACTTCGCGGCGAACGGGATGGCATCACTGCTCGCGTAGTTGAGTCGAATTTGATCCGGTGCGGTGCCGACGCCGTTGACAATTACCGCAGGACCCCATTGATCCGACGTAAGCGGAAAAGTCATTGCGCCGGTTTCGTCATAGCCCTGAATTTTGCAACTTAATGTAAGCAAAGCACCCAGACCAAATCCGGCTTGGCGAACGTCGCGTTCGACCGTATAAAGGGCGACGGCTCCGCTTTGTTGCGCTTCATTTCCGCTTACAGTGGTCCGTTTGTAGCCCTCTGAAACAGCAAATGTTTGGATTACCACCAAAGTGCCCAATAGGGCGATAACAATTCCAACCATTAACTCGACAATACCCATGCCGCGCTGCTGCGCGTGAATTGAGGAAAAATTATTTGTCATATCGGGTTCACCGGAATCTGCGCCACAGAAACATAACGACGCATTTGAGTCGAAGGGTCTTGCGGATGGCGCCACAGGACCGTGATCGTGATTTGATTTCCTTGTGGCGTCACAATTGGGGTAATCGCGATCTCCGCCGTCGCGCCGGGCAGTCCGGACAGCACGGAGTTTAACTCGCTCTGCCATGACTTAAATTTCGCCCCGGCAGGCCCGTAGTCCGCAGCCAGCGTAGTCGAGTTATCGGCCCACATTTGCGCGATCAGTTTGTTTACCAAAAAGCTGGCGTCGACGCGATATTTGGCTTCCGCGCTTTGTTTTATGGCGATGGCCTGCATTCCAACCAACGCTAATATCCCTAGGGAAAATATTAGTACGGCGATCAATCCCTCCAGGAGGATAAAACCGCGAGGTCCCTTTAGAGGCAGTCGAGATTGTCTTTTCAATTTTGTCTCCATTACCACACACACCGACGTGGATCCGGCGCAATAACATTCGGATCGCACAGACGCATATTGCCGCCGCGTGAAACCAAAACTCGTAGATTGCGGCTCTGGTCCGCGCTTAGTTTCGATGAGTCTATGTCTATTTGTTGCAAGGAAACCGACGCATCGTCATTGGCGCTAACGCGCCCGAAGCCATCGAAAGTCGCGATACTCGACGCTGGCGTTGTTACAGCTGTGGCGTATTTTGCACCGACCTCACCATCCGCGCTTTGCACAAAGACATAATCGTCGGTGACACGCCGGTACTGCCTGATCATCCAGTTCTTTCCGGTCGAACTCGGAATAATAGTGTTTACGTTGCCCAAGGCCACGTCCGAATTTGTCAAGACGAATTCTACTGTTGTGTTGAGTTTAATCGCTTCGGCGCGCGCGATTTGTAATCCAGAGTTGATGGATTCAGCGCGATTACGAATCTGTTGGTTTAGAAGCCACGTCGAATACGCGGGCATGCCAATTGCCCACAATATTCCAACTATGGCAATCCCGATCATTAATTCGATCAAGCTAAAACCACATTGACGCAAATTTGACATTAGCAATACCCACCTTTTTTCGTCACCCAACAATTGTTAGGCGTGCGGGCCTTCCAGCCTTGGCCAAGTGGGACACCGGTGATCGCGCTGGTTTGATTGTTAAGTTGATTGACAGTGTATGCAAATCCAGCCATCGGGCCCTTACCCGTTGCCGTTACGGTAAAGGTGGTGGCGGTAGCAGCACAGGTAAGATCAAACGAATTCCCTGCAGCCACAGGAATTTGTGTTGCGGTGGGTGCCGTCGGCGCAACTGCGCATCCATCGACCGGATAGCTTCGATTATCTTGATAAAACTGCTCCATCCGAACCCGGGTATCACCAAGACCCGCAGTCGCTTCGGGAATTCGGCCCCGCGTAATATAGTCTCGATAACTGGGTAAAGCGACTGCCGTAATGATCGAAATAATTACGATGGCGATCATCAATTCGATCAGCGAAAACCCCTGTTGGTGTTTCATGTAACGCCCCTATCAGTAGATGTAGCGAATAGTAGGGGCGGGGCGAAGATGTGCCAAAAGTGTTCCGACGAACGGCGGGATAGGTGGAACAAGCGGAGAGAATGTGTCTGAAATGTTAACGGCCGAGATAATTTTGTTTCGCGGCGACTCGGGCTGAGTGGAATAGATTAGACAATGACGGCGATATTTTTTAGAATCGCGATATGTCGCAAACTCCAGAAAATTCCAACGCCCTTGATCTGACGGCGAAAATCCTTGAATCCGGCGCTGTGAAGCCGACCCGGCAGCGCTTGGCAATTGCCCGAGTGTTATTCGCCCGCCACCAACATCTGTCGGCGGATCAGGTGATGCTCTCAGCGAATCGTGCGGGCGCCGAGCTTTCCAAGGCAACGGTATATAACACGTTGAAATTATTCGTGGAAAGACGCTTGATCCGGGAAGTGATCGTCGATCCGGACAAGGTGTTTTACGATTCCAACACCGATCCCCACCATCATTTTTACGATATTCAGACGGGTGAAATCATGGATATCGATGCCTCGGAAATCACTGTGGCCGGATTGCCACCTTTGCCGGTAGGCAAGGTGGCCGAAGGCGTGGACGTTATCGTTCGAATTCGGGGTGCGTAAATCGTCCTGCGCCAGGAGGCTCATGGATACTATCTCTTCTCAATGCATACCTGAAACGCCGCACCGATATTTACTCTTAGAGTAACCCACCTTCAGCGCCGCTTGGCGCGTGGATGTGCAGCGTCGTACACTTTCGCAAGGTGTTGAAAATCCAAGTGGGTATAGACTTGTGTCGAGGCGATGCTGGCATGGCCGAGCATTTCCTGCACCGCGCGTAAATCTCCCGACGATTGCAAGACGTGTGACGCGAACGAATGGCGCAACACGTGGGGGTGAACCGGAATTCGCATGCCTTGTGTTACTGACCAGCGCTTCAGCCGCAGTTGAATGGCGCGGGCGCCGAGCGCCGCGCCGGTGCGCCCGACAAACAGTGCGGCTTCGCCCGGCTTGGCAAGTCCTGCACGTAAGCCCAACCAGATTTCCAGCGCTTCTAGCGCTTTTTGCCCAACGGGCACGATCCGCGCCTTGCCGCCTTTGCCAGTCACGTTCACCTGGCCCTCGGCCCGGTTCACGGATTGCAGTGTCAATCCGGTGATTTCCGACAGGCGCAAACCGGATGAATAGGCCAACTCCAAAATTGCCTTGTCGCGTATCGCCAGCGCATCATCGGCGGGCACGTTCATCAGCCGCGCGGCCTCATCGGGCGAGAGCGCTTGCGGCAGGCGTTTCGCGCTCTTCGGCGGGCGCAGACCGACGCAAGGATTATTTTTGAACCCGTGATTTTGCAGCAGGTAACCAAACAAACCGCGCCAAGCCGAGAGCATCCGTGCCAAACTGCGACCGCCCAGGCCCTTGCCGTGCAGCGTGGCGATGAAGCGCCGAATATCGTGAACCTGCAGCGACTCAAGCGGCCGCGCTTTGGCGATTTCAAACAACGTGCCGATATCGCGGCCGTAGTGCTGGCAAGTCAGCGCGGATAGGCGCCGCTCATGGGCCAAATAGGCCAAGTATCCAGCGCGCCAATCCGCGGGCGTCGGCACTTAAGCCTTGTTTAGCGCCCGCATCAATGCGACGCTGGTGAGTTCCGACAGTCGATGCAGATACAGCGTACCCATTTCCGGATAGAAGCGCGTGGCATCTTCCGAGGCGAGAACCAGCAGCCCCAACACCTCGTCGCGCTTAAGCGGAATCAAAGCGAAGGAGCGCAAGTGACTCGCCGCTTCGCCAAACCAGTGATCCACCTCGTACACCGCGTGTTGGCCGCAATAGGGTGCGGTCATGGCAGCGGTGAATTGCTTGATCTCCTGGCTGATCTCGGTGAATTCCACGCGGTTTGCCAACGGCGCGGATTGCGGCCACAGGCGCATGGTGACATGCGGCACATTGAACTGTTCCTCCAGGCTGGCGCAAATCATATCGATGACCGATTCGGGATCGTATTCGCCGAGCAAGGCGACGGCCAGATGATGGATTTTTTCGCTCAGCTTATCGTTTTCTTCGCCGTATTGAATGAGTTCGGCGAGCTTGGCTTCGAGAATTTTAGTCTTCTCGCGCAGCGTCAATATCTGCCGCTCGCTGATGGAAATCGCGCGCCCGCCGTGCGGATGGGGTAACTGAATTTCCGCCAGAATCGGCGCGTAGTCTTCAAAAAAAGTTGGGTTGTCACGCAGAAAAACGGCAACCTGTTCAGCGCTGATTAGCATGGATTGTCCTGAGTTTTATAGTTCTATTTCGCCGCTAAAGACCGTCTCGGCGGACCCCGTCATCATAACCGGCGTGCCTTCGCCTCGCCACTCAATGACGAGCTGCCCACCGCGGGTGTGCACGACGACGCGAGGATCGAGCGAGCCAAGGGCAATGCCCGCCGCCACCGCCGCGCACGCGCCAGTCCCACATGCCAAGGTTTCGCCGGCGCCGCGCTCCCAGACGCGCAACTTAATTTCACCGCGGTTAAGGATCTGCATATAGCCCGCGTTCACACGCGCGGGAAAATCGGCATGATGCTCGATCAAGGGACCTTGCGCGAGCACCGGCGCGGCGTCGACATCGTCGACCACCTGCACCGCGTGGGGGTTGCCCATGGAAAGCGCGCTGACGTTGATTTTTACGCCCGCAACGTCGAGTTCGTAGCGCGCGGCGCGAGCGGCGCGACGCAGCGGAATATCGCCCGGCGCGAAGCGCGGCGCACCCATATCGACGCTAACCTCGCCGTTAGGATTGAGGCGCGGTGCGATGATGCCGCTCTTGGTTTCGACCCGAATTTCGTCCTTGGTTGTGAGCCCTTGATCGCGAACGAAGTGCACGAAACAGCGTGCGCCGTTGCCACATTGCTCGACCTCGCCGCCGTCAGCGTTGAAAATGCGATAACGAAAATCCACATTAGGCTGGGTGGCGGATTCAACCAATAAAATCTGATCACAGCCGACACCGCGATGCCGATCGGCGAGGTAGCGTAATTGTTCGCGACTGAGTTGGATGGCTTGCGTCACGCCGTTGAGCACAACGAAATCATTGCCCAAGCCGTGCATTTTAGAAAACTTCAACCGCATTGAATGGTCGTCTTTGACATCAAACGATTATAACCAAGATTTACCAATGGCCTGGTTATTCGTGGTAAAAACTCGGCTCACCTTCCGGACGTGTCTTAAAGCGTTTGTGGGTCCACAGATATTGCTCCGGCATTTCTTTAATGCGCGCCTCGATAAAAGCGTTCATGCGGCGCGTATCTGCCGCCACATCGTCGGTCGGAAAATCCGCCCACGCGGGATAAATTGTCACGTCGTAACCGCGGCCGCCCGGCAGTTGCCGCGCGATCACCGGCAACACCACTGCATTGGTTAGTTTCGCGATGCGCGACAGGCCGGTCACGGTCGCCGCAAGCACGCCGAAGAATGGCACGAACAGTGCGTCACGGCGGCCGAAATCGAGATCCGGCAAATAGTAAAACGAGGCGCCCTGACGCAATGCTTTCACCACCCCGCGCAATCCGTCCTGACGCGAAAACAGCACGGATTGATTAAAGCGATTGCGGCCTTTGAGCAGCATGCGGTTCAACAGTTCGCTATTTTGCCGACTGTACACCGAAGCGACCGGCCGCTCGGCGCTGAGCCGAACGCCGGCCCAATCGAGCCCGGAGAAATGCGGCGCGAGCCAAATGATGGGGCGCGATTCGACCGCCCGCCAATGTTCCATGCCCTGCACGCGAATCAGCCGATGAAAACGCCGGTCAGACGCCCACCACAGCAAACCCTGTTCGAGCACCACTTGGGAAAACGAGCGGAAGTGATCGCGCGCGATGCGGCGCTGTTGCTGCGCCGACAACTCGGGAAAGCATAGGCGGAGGTTTTTCAGCGCGACCCGCCGACGCGAGCGGCCGACTAGGTAAAGCATGCTGCCTAGCCCCCGGGCGAGCCACGCCAACAACGGCAGCGGTAGCCAATGTAGCAGCCAGGAAAGACCGAGAACCAGGCGACCGCCGAATTCGGTCATGCCTCAAAGGCCCAATACAGAAGCGCCTTTCCAGGCCTATGCTGCCACGAGCCAGTATCCATAAGGGTTGCAGCCAGGCAGGTTATTAAAGCAATCGGATTTCTCATGGGGGCGCGGCCGAATTCGGCGCGCGCGCGCCGGACGGTACCTTGTAGCGGTTGTAGCTCCATAGATATTGGCTCGGGCATTGGCGAATCAAATCCTCCATCGCGAGGTTCATTTGGCGCGCCGCTGCCACATCTTCGTCGGCCAACGGTGCCGATATTCGCTTAAAATGTAGCAAATAGCCGCGTCCTTCATTCAATCGTTCGGCGTACATGGCGATAATGGGTGCCCCGGATCGTTGTTGCAAACGCCGAATCAACGTCATGGTATAGGCGGGACGATTGAAAAAATCCGCCCACACGCCTTCGCCGGCACCAGGTGCCTGATCGGGCAAAATACCAAGTGCTTCGCCACGCTTAAGCGCTCTTAGCAGGTCGCGCACGCCGCTTACGTCTGTGGTCGCCAACCGCGCTTGATCGCGTTCGCGCCCGGCGCGCATGATCGGCTCAAGCCAGGATAGTTTCGGCGGTCGGTAAAGAACCGTAATCGGAAATTGCGCCCCCAGATAGCGGCCAATCAACTCAAAGCTACCCAGATGGGGCGTCAACATAATTAAACCTTTGCCTTCTGCGTGGGCCGATTGAACCGCTTGCCATCCGTCCGCAACGCTCACCTTAGCAAGCACATCGCCGGTGGGTCGAAGCCAAACAAACGGCAGTTCGAGAATCGCTTTGCCGGATTCCGCCACATTGGCGCGAATCAGCGCCTTCAGTTGCGCGGAATTTTCGGCGATCCGGCTGGCGCCCAGGTTTTCACACAATCGCTTGCGATAACTCGGTGCAAGCCCATAAGCCGCCCAGCCCAGCCCGACACCCAGCAAGTGGACAAACGGCAGTGGCAGGCGGGCAAACAACAAAGCGAGGTGCTTAATCATCCCAGCAAATTTTTTGAGTTCCAGCAAAAGTTTGCTAGGATTGTGAGTTGTTTGATAACTACTTAACCGATAGGCCGATCCCGACCATGAGCAATTATCTATTTTCTTCCGAATCCGTCTCTGAAGGCCATCCCGACAAAGTCGCGGACCAAATTTCCGATGCGGTGTTGGACGCGATTCTAGCGCAAGACCCGCACGGTCGGGTAGCCTGCGAGACCTTGGTTGCGACGGGACTCGTAGTGATATCCGGTGAAATCACCACCAAAGGCCATATCAACTATATCGAAATCGCCCGCGACACCGTACGGCGTATCGGTTATACCGATTCGGACATCGGCTTCGATTACAAATCCTGCGCCGTGTTGACGGCCATTAACCGCCAATCGCCCGACATCGCCCAGGGCGTCAACGAAGGCGAAGGTTTGGATCTCGACCAAGGCGCGGGCGATCAAGGTCTGATGTTTGGCTACGCCTGCCGCGAAACGGCCTCGCTGATGCCGCTGCCGATTTACTACGCACACCGCGTCATGCAGCGCCAAGCTGAAGTGCGCCGCGACGGCCGCTTGCCATGGTTGCGCCCCGATGCCAAAAGCCAGCTCACGGTGCGCTACGTCGATGGCGTGCCGACGGAAATCGATACGGTGGTGGTATCCACCCAGCATAGCCCGGACGTGTCCCACGCGCAGTTGTCGGAAGCCGTCATCGAAGAAATTATCAAACCGGTGTTGCCGAAGGAATTGCTCAAAGCCAATACACGCTATTTGGTCAACCCGACCGGCCGCTTCGTCGTCGGCGGCCCGCACGGCGATTGTGGCCTAACCGGCCGTAAAATCATTGTCGATTCCTACGGCGGCGCAGCCCATCATGGCGGTGGCGCGTTCTCCGGAAAAGACCCGTCGAAGGTCGATCGCTCGGCGGCTTACGCGATGCGTTATGTGGCCAAGAATATCGTCGCCGCCGGTCTGGCGGATCGATGCGAAGTTCAAGTGGCCTACGCCATCGGCGTTGCCAAGCCGGTTTCAGTGATGGTGAGCACTTACGGAACCGGTAAAGTCTCGGACGACAGAATCTGTGATCTGATCCAAAAACACTTCGATTTGCGTCCGAAAGGCATCATCCAAGCGCTCGATTTGTTGCGTCCGATTTACAGCAAAACCGCCGCCTACGGACACTTTGGCCGCGAAGAACCGGAATTTACCTGGGAACTGACCGACAAAGCGGATATACTTCGCGCCGAAGCCGGGTTGAAAGGCGCGCGGCCGATTTTAGCCGTCGCTTAATTTTTTTGGGGTAGCGCAACGCTACCCCGTATGTCTACCTTGCTCTGAGGGGCGCTGCGACGGGGGAAGTTTCAACACCTCGCCAGGCTCAGGGCTGCAAGGGTAAAGCTTCAACCGCGCTCATTCATTAACTTGAATGGAGATACGACCTATGAACGCAATCCTCGAACAATCCAATAAAGACTACTTTGTTGCCGACATGAAGTTGGCCGACTGGGGTCGCAAAGAGATCAAAATCGCCCAGACCGAAATGCCCGGCCTGATGGCGATTCGCGAAGAGTTCGCCAAGACCCAGCCGCTCAAAGGCGCGCGCATCACCGGCTCGCTGCACATGACCATCCAAACCGCCGTGCTGATCGAGACTCTGCAAGCGCTCGGCGCGCAAGTTCGCTGGGCCTCGTGCAACATCTTCTCGACCCAAGACCACGCCGCCGCCGCTATCGCCGCGACCGGCACGCCGGTGTTCGCCTACAAAGGCGAAACGCTGGAAGAATATTGGGATTACACCCATCGCATTTTTGAGTGGGCCGATGGTGGATTCACCAACATGATTTTGGATGACGGCGGCGACGCGACGTTGTTGCTGCACCTCGGCGCACGCGCGGAAAAAGATGCCTCGTTGATCGCTAAAGCCGGTAGCGAAGAAGAGAAATTCCTGTTCGCTGCGATCAAAAAAACCTTGGCGTCGCATCCGGGTTGGTATTCCAAACGCTTGGCCGCAATCAAAGGCGTGACCGAAGAAACCACCACCGGCGTGCATCGTTTGTATCAAATGCACAAGGAAGGCAAGCTCGCCTTCCCGGCCATTAACGTGAACGACAGCGTAACCAAATCGAAATTCGATAATCTTTATGGCTGCCGCGAATCCCTGGTCGACGGCATCAAGCGCGCGACTGACGTAATGATCGCCGGCAAAGTCGCCGTCGTCGCCGGTTACGGCGATGTGGGCAAAGGCTCGGCGCAGGCGTTGCGTGCGTTGTCGGCGCAAGTGTGGGTGACGGAAATCGATCCCATCTGCGCGCTGCAAGCGGCGATGGAGGGTTATCGCGTGGTGACCATGGATTATGCCGCCGACAAAGCCGATATTTTCGTCACGGCAACAGGCAACTTTCACGTCATCACCCACGACCACATGGCGAAAATGAAAGACCAAGCCATCGTCTGCAACATCGGCCATTTCGACAACGAGATCGATGTCGCCGGCGTTGAGAAATACCAATGGGAAGAGATCAAACCGCAAGTCGACCACATCATCTTCCCCGACGGCAAACGCATTATCATGCTCGCCAAGGGCCGCCTGGTAAACCTGGGCTGCGGCACAGGGCATCCGAGCTACGTGATGAGTTCGTCGTTCGCGAATCAAACTATTGCCCAGATCGAGTTATTTACGCAAACGGCTAACTATCCGGTGGGAGTGCATGTGCTGCCGAAACATCTCGACGAAAAAGTCGCGCGTCTGCAGTTGAAAAAACTCAATGCGCAGTTGACGGAACTGACCGATACCCAGGCGGCGTACATCAGCGTGCAGAAGCAAGGGCCGTATAAGGCGGATCACTACCGCTACTAAGTTCGGGTGGATCAAGGCGGTAAAGCGAACGTCGCACTTGCCGCCTTGGAATTTTCAACCATCCTTGCCTATGTCATTGCGAGCAACGCGAAGCAATCGCGATTTTGTGGTGCCGGAAATACGAGATTGCTTCGCGTTGCTCGCAATGACTCAGTTGGATGTATCTCACGCTTCGTTCTAAATGTACCCAACCAACATGACTGCTCCCCCACGCACATTTAGTTTCGAGTTTTTCCCCCCAAAAACCCCAGAAGGCGCGCAAAAACTCCGCGTCGTTCGCAAACAACTCGCGCAGTTGAATCCCGAATTCTTCTCGGTCACGTTCGGCGCCGGCGGCTCAACGCAAGATCGAACCCTCGAAACCGTTCTAGAAATCCAAGCCGACGGCTCGAACGCCGCGCCGCATCTTTCTTGCGTCGGGTCGACGCAAGAAAACATTCGCGCGATTCTGCAGAAATATCGCGACAACGGCATCAAACACATCGTCGCGCTACGCGGTGATTTGCCATCCGGCACCTACGGCGTCGGCGAATTTCGTTACGCCAACGAGTTGGTCGAATTCATTCGCCAAGAAACCGGCGATCTTTTTCAGATCGAGGTGGCCGCCTATCCGGAGTTCCATCCGCAAGCACGCTCCGCTCAGGAAAACTTGCAGCACTTCAAACAAAAAGTGGACGCCGGCGCCAACGCCGCGATCACGCAGTATTTTTTCAACGCCGACGCCTACTTTAATTTCGTCGATGAGTGCCAAGCGATGAACATCGCGATTCCCATCGTGCCGGGCATTATGCCGATCAATAATTTCAGCCAACTGGCGCGCTTTTCCGATGCCTGCGGCGCGGAGATTCCGCGTTGGATGCGCCTCAAGATGCAAAGCTATGGCGATGACACGGCGTCGATTCGCGCGTTTGGTTTGGAGGTAATTTGCGCGTTGTGCGATCGGTTGTTGTCGCAGGGCGTGCCAGGCTTGCATTTCTACACGCTTAATCAAGCGGGAACGACTAGTATGATTTGGCAGCGGCTCGGACTTTAATAGACCGTGCCACGAGGCATATGCAGTCTACCTCGTGGCAATGCATCCCTGTAGAAGCAATATCCATAGGCATCTATAGGCCATACTACTGGATTTCTGGAGCCTCCGAGGGCGCCGAGATTTCTTCATCCAACTTCAGTTCCTGAATTTTACGCGTCAAGGTATTGCGTCCCCAGCCCAACAGCGTCGCCGCTTCGATACGCCGCCCACCCGTGTGTTGCAACGCGCGCGTAATCAGCACTCGCTCGAAATCGCGAATCAACTCGTCGAGAATGCCGTGTTTGCCCAGCGCCAGTTGATAGCCGACTTCGCGATCGAGTAGTTCGCGCCAATTGCCCTCGCCGAGTGCGGCTTTGGTTTCGCGCACTTCGGGCGGCAAGTCGTTGACATCGACATTCTGTCCCGGCGCCATGACGGTGAGCCAATGGGCAATGTTTTCCAACTGGCGCACGTTGCCGGGAAAATCCAATGCCGAGAGAAATTTGACGGCATCGTCTGTGAGTCGTTTCGGGTCGACGTTGAGCGCGCGCGCGCTGGTCTGCAAAAAATGTTTGATAAGTAGCGCGATGTCTTCGCGCCGTTCGCGCAGCGACGGCAGGCGCAGGCGAATAACATTGAGCCGATGATAGAGATCTTCGCGGAACAAGCCCTGCTTAACGCGTTGCTCCATGTCCTGGTGGGTCGCGGCGATGATGCGCACATTCGCGGTCAGCGGTTGATGGCCGCCGACACGATAGAACTGGCCATCGGCCAAGACGCGCAATAATCGGGTCTGCAAATCCGCTGGCATGTCGCCGATTTCGTCGAGAAACAAGGTGCCGCCTTCGGCTTGTTCAAAACGGCCGCGGCGCATGGTTTGTGCGCCGGTGAAGGCGCCGCGTTCGTGACCGAATAATTCCGATTCTAATAACTCTTTCGGAATCGCCGCGGTGTTGATGGCGATGAACGCCTTGCCGGCGCGCAAGCTATGGCGATGCAGCGCACGGGCAACCAATTCCTTGCCGGTGCCCGATTCGCCGGTGATGAGTACCGTGGTCTGCGAATGCGATAGGCGGCCGATGGCGCGAAACACTTCCTGCATCGCCGGGGCGCGCCCGAGTATTTCCGGCACCTCGGTGGTCAATTCGACTTCCTCGCTGCGGCGCATGCTTTCGTCCAGCGCGCGGCGCACTAAATCGATCGCGTGATCGACATCGAACGGCTTCGGCAGATACTCGTAGGCGCCGCCTTGGAACGCAGCCACCGCGCTTTCCAGATCGGAATAAGCGGTCATGATAATGACGGGCAACTCCGGATAGCGCGCCTTCAGCTCCTTCAACAAGTCTAGGCCCGAACCGCCAGGCATGCGGATATCGCTGACGACCACTTGCGGTGGATCGTGATCTAGGGCGGCGAGGGCGGCGCTGGTAGTCGCGAACGATTTGAAGGCGAGGCCTTCGCGCGTGAGCGCCTTCTCGAACACCCAGCGTATGGAGCGGTCGTCGTCAATGATCCAAATGGGTTTCATGATGTGTGCTTTGTTGCGCTTGGGTGAGATATTCGCTACTGATGATCGGTAACAGCAGGCTAAAGCGTGTGTGTGCGGGTTCGCTGTCGAATTCGATCATGCCGCAATGTTGGTGGACAAAATTCTGCGCCAACATCAGCCCGAGGCCCGTTCCGCCTTCGCGGCCGGATACCAAGGGAAAAAAGATTCGGTCTTTCAATTCGACTGGAATGCCTGGGCCGTTGTCGATGATTTCGATATTCAGCGCCAGACGAAAACGCCGTTTCGCAATCGTCATTTGGCGCGCGATGCGTGTGCGCAGTTGGATCAAGCCCACGCCGTTGAACGCTTGGGCGGCGTTACGAACGACGTTCAAAACCGATTGAATCAATTGCTCGCGGTCGCCGCTCAGATCCGGCAAACTTAAGTCGTAATCGCGCTCGATTTGAACGCCGTTTGGAAACTCGGCCAGAATCAAACTGCGTACGCGCTCCAACACCTCGTGGATACTGACTTCGCCCAGTACGAACAAGCGCGGCGGCGCAACCAGCCGATCCATTAAGGCCTGCAACCGATCGCTTTCCTTGACGATTACTTGGGTGTACTCGTGCAATTCCTTGCGATCGAGCTCGCGCTCCAACAACTGCGCTGCGCCTTTGATGCCGCCAAGTGGATTGCGAATCTCGTGCGCCAGATTACGAATCAACTGGCGATTCAATTGTTGATCATGAATGACGCGCTCTTCCCGGGCGATTTTGAGCGACTGGCTCAGTGGGCGAAATTCCAACAGCAAAGCCGCGGCATCGAAATCCACCGGTGTAATCGTGCAACTTAACTGCAAGCTTGGATGATGGCCACCGCCGATATGCACTTCGTGTTCCAGAAAGCCAGATTGCACGTCCAGCGCGTGGCGCGCCGTCACCGCCAAGGCTTCGGCGCCGAACAGGGCTTGCTGGATGGGCAAATGAGCGACGTGATTACGGGAGATTTCGAACAATTGCTCGGCGGTCGGGTTCAGATAAAGAATAGCCAGATTGCGGTCAAGCAGAATCACGGCGCTGGACAGAAACTCAAGTCCACCGAACGTGCTCGAAACCATCAAGACAGGGCGTTTAGTATCATGCAAATGCTATTCTACCTAGCAATAACCACGCCAGATAAAAAGGTTGGGAAATAATCAGTGGATCCCGGCTGCAAACGCCGGGCGAACCGCGCCTAGCCGCTATTTCATGCCGGCGATTTCTTTCTTCAGCGCGTCGACGTTCCTCTCGTGCAGAGATACGGTTTCCTTGAGCGCTTGTAAGCGCTCGACATACTTTTGATGATTCTTGACGGTGGCGACAATTTTTACCGACTCGCCTTCGGCCAGCGCTTTGCGCGCCGTATCCAGCGAATTTACTTCGGCTTGCAATTCATCGTCCAAAATTTGCTTACGCGACTGATCGCGCTTGCGTTGCGTTTGGCTGTCAACTTTGGGGAAATTGATCGGCGCGCTGGGTTTCACCTTCACCACCGGAGCAGATGGTAGCCTGACATCGCCTGGTACACCCGGCGCGGTAGGGGTGGGGGGAATCATGACATTGATCTTTTCCACGCCCTTGCGTGGCAACTGCGACGGAATATTCGTATACGTCACGCCACCACCATCGTCCAGGTAACGATAAATAGTCTCTGCCCGCAAGGAACATGCAAGCAACAGCGCGATGGCAAAGGGCAGGACACGATTCATCAGGTTTATCTCAAAGAATGCCCGCTAAGTCTATGTCATTTCAAATTATTTTACAAATTAAAAAGGCAAGCCCGAAGGCTTGCCTTAGTATAACGCAATCGCTTGGGGCGGCGATTACAGGCTGTAATACATATCGAACTCAACCGGATGCGTGGTCATGCGAAAGCGCGTGACTTCCTCCATCTTCAGCTCGATGTAGGCATCGAGCATGTCGTTCGAGAACACGCCCCCGCGGGTGAGAAACTCGCGGTCTTTGTCCAAATGCTCCAACGCCATATCCAGCGACGAGCACACGTTCGGGACCTTCTTGGCTTCTTCCGGCGGCAAGTCGTACAGGTTCTTGTCGATCGGATCGCCAGGGTGGATCTTATTCTGAATGCCGTCCAGGCCCGCCATCATCATGGCGGAGAAGGCCAAGTACGGATTCGCCGTCGGATCCGGAAAACGTACTTCGATGCGACGTGCTTTAGCACTTTGCACGAATGGAATGCGGATCGAGGCGGAACGATTGCGCGCGGAATAGGCCAAGTTGATCGGCGCTTCGAAACCGGGCACCAAGCGCTTGTAGGAGTTGGTGCCGGGGTTGGTGATCGCGTTCAGTGCCTTGGCATGCTTGATAATGCCGCCGATGTAATACAGGGCCGTTTCCGACAGGCCCGCGTAGCCATTCCCAGCGAACAGGTTGTTTCCTTCTTTCCAAATTGATTGGTGCACGTGCATGCCGGAACCGTTGTCGCCGACAATGGGCTTAGGCATAAACGTTGCGGTATGGCCGTAAGAGTGAGCGACGTTGTGGATGCAATATTTCATGATCTGCAGCCAGTCGGCGCGCTTCACCAGCTTTTCGTACTTGGTGCCGATTTCGCACTGTCCCGGTGCAGCGACTTCGTGGTGATGGACTTCGACTTCGACGCCCATTTGCTCTAGCGCGATACACATTGCCGAGCGCATATCTTGGAATGAATCAACCGGTGGCACGGGGAAATAGCCGCCTTTAACCGGCGGGCGATGGCCCATGTTGCCGCCGTCAATGTCCAGGCCGCTGGACCACGGCGCCTCTTCCGAATTGATCTTGACGAAGCAACCGGACATGCCGACATTCCAAGTAACGGAATCGAAAATGAAAAATTCAGGTTCAGGACCGAAGTAGGCGGTGTCGCCAATGCCGGAAGATTTAAGATAAGCTTCGGCGCGCTTAGCCAGGGAGCGCGGATCGCGATCGTAGCCCTTGCCATCGGACGGCTCGACCACGTCGCAGGTGATATTCATGGTCGGCTCATCGCGGAACGGATCCATCACCGCCGCATCGGGATCGGGCATCAGCAACATGTCGGAGGCTTGAATGCCTTTCCAACCGGCGATCGAAGAGCCGTCAAAGGCATGGCCTTCGGTGAATTTCTCATTGTTAAACGCTTTCGCCGGAACCGTTACATGCTGCTCCTTGCCGCGCGTGTCGGTAAAGCGGAAATCAACGAACTTAACTTCGTTGTCCTTCATCATTTTCATTACATCAGCAACAACCATCATCTTCTCCCGAAATTTCCAATAAAAATTAGAGCAACCGACCACTAGCAGCAGAAACCGTGCCAGCAAACAAAAACGAATCGAGCATTTTGCCACAAAGCATTAGGCTCGCGGAACAAAAATGGGACGGCGCTAATTCGGTGCCAATTGAATTTTTATGCGCTTTTTTAGGGCGGGTGGAAAGGCGCGTCTTTAATAGCCCCCGACTATGCATTGCCGCGATCCAGTATCCACGCGGGTGGTGGCAAAGATTGGATTTCTCATTGAGAGTTGCACGTATCGTCGCTGCCAATGCTGCAAACCGATCATGAGCCGGACACGGTTTTTAAGCATATCATCCCGAACATCGCGAAGAACGACCGTTTTTGAAGATCGTTGCGAGCGGAAGGTTCCGGCGCCGGCGTATGGCGCACACACCACTGGTTAATGGAAACGCGCCCAGCGACGAAGCAATCTCGCCGCTCCTGTACTCTACACTTGGCAATGGCGTTGCAAGCCATCCAACAAACGCTCGAACACGCCTGCGTGACCCGGCA
Source organism: Burkholderiales bacterium (assembly GCA_046598945.1). Classification (GTDB taxonomy): domain Bacteria; phylum Pseudomonadota; class Gammaproteobacteria; order Burkholderiales; family JALYOK01; genus JALYOK01. The sequence goes on from JBKJHT010000033.1 coordinate 55,603, forward strand.
AACGAGAGAACAATGTAACCGCCAACCCTTCGTTATAAGTGTGCGAAGTCAGATTTCGATCATCGATTAAACCCATCGCCGCGCGCGCGTCGAGCTCACTTAGTAAACCGTTTTGTGCGGCGGCGCGAATAACCGCTTTAGGGCTTGCAGCCCCAACACCGAAGTGTTCCAACAACGTGGCCTGCGCCGCTTTCCAGCAGGCTTCAGTCGTACATTCAAAACGTTGGATCGCCGCATCGCGCTCAATCAAGCTCGGCGATGCAATGAATGCAAGTTGCTTGAAGCTCATCAGCGCTCGCCTCGCCTGCTGCAAACGCCAGGTCAGCCGATCCATGTCACACCCTCGCGTAACACGGCAGCGCGAATACCCTTCGACGCATCGCGCAGATCGACCACATCAACGTTCAACAACATATTGCTCTCTTCAAATGCCTCACGTAGCGTGGAAAGAATATCTGGAGGCATTTCCGTTGCGCAGCCTATCGCCAAATCGATATCCGACCATTGTCGCGCATCACCGCGCGCCCGCGATCCGAACAGGATTGCCTTAGCGCCCGTGCCGGCCAGCAAGCGATTCACGATATCGCGGGCAATCTTTAAATCATCAGCATTAGCGTAGGCAACATTCATGTTGTAACTTTAACTGAAGATGGGGAAAGTGAAAAATATTATTCTGAATGGCGGTGCCTGGGGGGTGCCCGCGGATACTGGATCGCAGGCCTTACAACGCCGCGAGCCAGCGGCCGAGGCCGCCCAGTATCCCGGGGCCCGCGGGTCGTGGCAAGGAGTGCATTTGTCATTGTGGGTTGCCTCTATCGGGACTACCGATGCTGCAAACCGATCATGAGCCGGACACGGTTTTTAAGCATGTCAGGTAAGTCCGACAGCCCGGCTGCGTTATCACCCGCAACCAGCTCGAAATCAACAGGCTGGTTAGGCGGCTTTCTTTAGCTTCGTAGCAGTCGTTTTTTTCGCCGCGGGTTTTTTCGCCGCAACTTTTGCTGTCGTTTTCTTGACCGGCGCTTTGCTAGTGCGCTTACCCTTGCCCGGCTTGGCGGCTTTTGCTTCCAACAAATTAATCGCCTGTTCCAAGGTAATCGTATCGGGCGTCAGTTCCGGCGGAATAGTCGCGTTGACTTTGCCGTGTTTAACGTAAGGCCCATATTGCCCGGAAAAGACGCCGACGTTTTGTTGATCGTCGGGATGCTCACCCAAGACTTTTAACGGCGTAGCGCCGGCGCGTCCGGCGGATTTCGGTTGCGTCATGATTTCGAGCGCGCGGGCCAAATCGATGGTGAAGATGTCATCGGCCTTTGGAATCGAGCGGAATTCTTTCTCGTGCTGGATATACGGACCGAAACGGCCGTTGTTGACGATGACTTTTTTGCCTGATTCGGGATGCATGCCCAACTCGCGCGGTAGCGACAATAGTTTGTCCGCCACTTCCATTGTGACTTGCGTGGGCAGCATGCCTTTGGGTAGTGACGCGCGCTTTGGTTTCTTGCCCTCTTCCGCTGCTTCGCCGAGTTGCACGTAAGGGCCATAGGGTCCGTTCATTAACAACACTTTAATGCCCGCATCCGTCGCGCCGATTTCCACTGGGCCAGTCTGCGCGGGAGCGCCGTCGGGGCCGTCTAAGTTGCGCGTATAGTCGCATTCGGGATAGCCGGCACAGCCGATGAAGCGGCCGCGTTTTCCGAGGCGAATGGACAAACCTTTGCCACATTTCGGGCAGGCTTCGTCGAGCGCTTCATGGGTGATTTCAGCGCGCGAGACGTTGCTTTTCTCTTCGATCGCGCGATTGAAGTCACCCCAGAATTCTTCCAACACCGGTATCCATTCCAGCTTGCCGTTGGAAATATCGTCGAGTTTGTCCTCGAGCTTGGCGGTGAAGTCGTAATCGACGTAACGAGTGAAATGCTCTGTCAAAAATTTGCTGACAATTTTGCCCACGTCCGTCGGCGAGAAGCGTTTTTTATCGAGGATCACATACTCGCGAGCGATCAACGTGGAGATGATGCTCGAGTAAGTCGACGGCCGGCCGATGCCGTGTTCTTCCAAGGTTTTGACGATGGTCGCTTCGGTGTAACGCGGCGGCGGTTGGGTGAAATGTTGCTCACCGTACAGCTTGTCGATGGGCACCACTTCGCCCATGTCGAGGGCGGGCAACTTGCTTTCACCTTCCGCTTCGCGGTCGTCTTCATCTTCCAAATACACGGCGATGAAGCCGGGGAAAACCATGGTTTGGCCCGTGGCGCGGAACAAATTTTTCTCACCACCCACCGCGAGATCTACGGCGACGGTGTCGAATTTCGCCGGACTCATTTGACACGCTACCGTGCGCTTCCAAATCATTTCGTACAAACGAAATTGTTCCGGCGTCAAAAACTCTCTCAAGCTTTGCGGCGTGCGATCGATAGCCGTGGGGCGAATGGCTTCGTGCGCCTCTTGCGCGTTTTTCGAGGCGTTTTTGTAAAACACCGGGCTGCCGGGCAAATAATCCGCGTCGAAATTTTTCGTGACGTAGCCGCGAATATCGTTCAGCGCCTCGTTCGACAACACGAACGAATCGGTACGCATATAGGAAATCAGGCCCACCGGCCCGCTGCCAATATTGACGCCTTCGTACAACTGCTGCGCAATTTTCATGGCGCGATCGGTGGAGAAGCCGAGTTTTCGCACCGCTTCTTGTTGCAACGTCGACGTGGTAAAGGGCGGCGCGGGTGAGCGGGTTTTACGCTTTTTCTCGAGGTTGACGACGGTCGCCGTACCCTTGGCGTTCTTCGTCAAAAATTCCGTGATGTCTTTTTGTTGCGCGTCGTTGGTGACGCTGAACTGCGTAATCTTCTCACCTTTGAACTGCGTCAGCTTCGCGGTGAAATTCTGCGTCGCCTTGTGGCTATCGAAATGGATGCTCCAATATTCTTCGCTCCTGAACGCGAGAATTTCATCTTCGCGCTCAACGATTAAACGCAGCGCCGGGCTTTGCACACGACCGGCTGAAAGTCCGCGCCGAATCTTCTTCCACAACAACGGCGATAGATTAAAACCGACCAAATAGTCCAGCGCGCGGCGCGCTTGCTGGGCATTGACTAACGGCATAGCGATTTCGCGCGGATTATCGACCGCGGCTTTCACCGCCGCCTGCGTGATTTCGTAAAACGCCACGCGGTGCAGTTCCTTGCCCTTGAGCAATTTTTTCGATTTCAGAATTTCCGCGATGTGCCAGGCAATCGCTTCGCCTTCCCGATCCGGGTCAGTCGCGAGGTAAATTCGATCGGCTTTCTTCACCGCGTCGGCCAGCGCCTTGACATGCTTTTCGTTGCGCTCGACCAATTGATACTTCATGGCGAAGCCATTTTCGGTATCCACCGCACCGGTTTTCGGCACGAGATCGCGCACATGGCCGTAGGAGGCAAGAATGTCGAAACTCTTTCCGAGATATTTTTTTAGCGTCTTCGCTTTGGAAGGAGATTCGACGATCAGTAAATTTTCTGACATGGCAGCTCACGAAATAAAAACGTTTGCGTGAAATTTGTAGTCATCGGGGTCACCGAGGTCACGGCAAGGAACGCGATAATAAGTACATTTCGCCCGTGATGCAACTTCATGAGCTACGCGACTCGATCGCACAAGCGAAATGCCACGGTCCAAAATTGGCGGCCGTCGAACTCGAATTCGTCGATGACGGTCATGTTGTTCTTACGAACATGGGCATGATAGGAGTGAACATTGCTCTGCGCGATGAAGGCGATGCCCAAATCGAAGTGCGCACTTTGCGCGGCGCTGATCGTCTGTAGCAGGCCGTTCAATAGGCCACGGCTGCGCGCCGCGCGATCTATGCACACCGGGCCATATATAAGGTATCGCTGGCCGCTGACCGGCTGACCTTGAAACCTCGCGCCGTCAAACCGGCTCGCCATGTGTGCGATCAGCGGCACGCCGCTGGCGAATTCTGCGGTCTCCGCCATGGCGTAGGCGAGTACGCGACCGCCATCCAGCGCGACAAAAATTCCCAAACCTTGGTTAATCGCCGCGAGGTCTTGCGCGTTGTATTCCACCGACAGGAATCCTTGCTGCTGTTGCGCCTCATCCAAATTCCAGCGCAGGTTCTGCGCCTGCAATGCCAGAATTTGCGGGAAGTCGCTGTTTAAGGCACGGCGATAATCAATCTTTGTTAGCACCGGCGAAGCATAGCCCGAGTCGCCAGAAACTTAAAGTTCTTTTACCGTCACCTCGTGCGAGCGCGCTCATTGATCTGACCAATGCCCGCAGAGGCAGTACCAGAGCGGCTCTTGACGCATATCCCGCGGCAATGAGGATCACACCAGCGCGCGTAACGCGTGGATGTAATTGATCGGCGCATGGTCGGCGAAGCTGCGCAGGATTGCATTAGCGGGTTGCCGCCACGCGTATTGCAACGCATAGGCGAATTGGGCGCTGCGTTGATCCGAGCGCATCTGGGCATCGGATAGTCCAGCGCGCAGCAACCCCGCTTGATCAAAATATTTTAGTACCCCGACGTGTTCATAGGACCACCTCGCACGCGGAATGCGGCATACGATGTCGCTACAATCGACGTATCGTTCGTGGCTCACGCCGGCCATCGAAGCGGCGAAAGCGGCATCGCCGACGCGCGGCGATCCGAAGGTGTAGAGCGCGTCGGGGCGGTGCAGGGCGGCGGATAGCGTCGCGAGCGCGGCGCCGAGGCTGTGGCCGGTGTAGAGCATGCGAATGTTCTGATGGCTCTCGATCACCGCGAAAATATCGCGCCATTTTCCCGCCAGCATATCGCCGAAGCCTTTATGCACACGACCCACTCCGAGCCACGGCCGGAGGAAAGCGTTGGCATCGGTTAACGTGTCTTTAAGCTCATCGACCTGGGTGCCGCGATAGGCCAACACGCCAAGCCGTTTCACCGGGTCGACCGTGAAGAATGCCTGCAATCCGTTGGCGTCGAAAAATTCGCAGCCGCTGAAACCGATCGCCGTGAGCTGGCTTGCAACTTCATGTCGAGTAGCGGCATCTTTGTCAAACGCGCAATACGCCAGGCGCGACAGTTCCGCGCACAACAGCGCCTCGCTGAGCGTCGCGTTGGCGTGGAGGGAAACCGCATCCGCACACGGTTTGTACAAGGCGCGACGCGTCGGATCGTATGCAATGCTGCGTCTCATGTCGCTCTCCTCGCGAGTGAGCTTCAACAAAATACTGCTATGCTTCGGGCAATTCAATTCCCCGCAGCGCGATGGAAGCCTGGCTCACCAATCTTTTCGGATCGCAATCGGGCCTCATCGCGCTGTTCCTGTCGGGGTTTTTCGTTGCCATGTTCATCCCCGGCGGCGCGGAAATTTTCCTCTTCAGCACGATTAGACTCCATCCTCAAATGTTCTGGCAAGCCATTGCCGTCGCGACGCTGGGGAACGTGTTGGCCGGCATGACGACTTATTGGATCGGCCGATTGTTGCCACAAGGAAAATCGCTGCCGGACAACGCGAAGCGCTGGCTGGGCCGGATTCACGATTATGGCCAACCGATTATGTTGATCGCGTGGGTGCCGTGGCTTGGTGAAGCAATTTGTATTGCGGCGGGGTGGCTGCGCTTGAATTTTCCCATCTCGGCGCTGTTCCTCAGTATCGGAATTTTCGTGCGCTTCTGGTTGACGGCGCTAGCGGCGCGATAGTTTCTTTCGGCATCGCGCCACGACCGGGTGGCCTAGGGCCAGGCAAGTGGGATCAGGTTGACATACCTTGTCGTGGCGGCATAATACTCTCACGACTTGCATGCCGTAGGAGAAAAGTAAATGAAGCGATTGAATGGATTTGCGTTTTTATCTATAGGGCGATTATTTTGCGTCGTCCTCGTCGGCCTTGCATTTCTAGTTTCGACCGGCTGTGCCTCGGTGCCGGACAAAGACCGCGGCGCTGCTCGCGCCAGCCAAAAAGGCAAAGTATCCAAGGAAGGCGAGCGCATCACGATCGAAGAACTCGATCAGTTGACCTACGGTTTCGCCGATCGCTACATGGCTTATATCGTCAGCGCCTGCGACGAGATCGAGAAAACCGGTGCAACGGCGTAACAACGTCGCCTCGCCCATCAAGTGAAACTGGTGCAAGTCAGTTCCGTTCTCGACATCGTCACCAACGCCGATCCGTTTACGCAGTTACTGGATCTGACATTGGTGGTCACGTTGCAAAGCCAAAAATGGTTAGATGAAGATCTGGCGGAAGAATGGTTCGGCGATCGGGCGCAGGCGCTGATCGATGTGTCACAAAAAGCGCGAGCCGATATTTGGAAGATTGCCAGCCGCGTGATGAAACCGGAGCAACTGGAGGTGATGGATTATTTGATCTGGGATTGGCGCCGCAAAAATGCCGACGTCGCGGTCGTATCGTTTGTGCGCTTTGATGACTTTGCAGCCTCGCGCGGCAAATCCATGATCGCCGATGTGAAAGGCGGCACGGGTTTGCTGGCGCCGGTGAATGATGCCATCAAGTCCGTCGACGAGCTGCGGCAGCTCACCGAGCGCGCGTTTTACTACGGCAAGCGCATGCCGTTCCTGATGAATGGACAGGCGGAAGCCGCGGTTGACAATATTCTTGGCAATAGCCAGATCGAACGCATGACGCAATCCGTTGCCGCAGTGTCTAAAAATGTTGATCGCATCACCGCAATGACGGAACGTATCCCCGATGAAATCGCCAAGACACAGGCGCGGGTGGTGAACGACGTGGAACGTCTGCATCCCATGCTGCTCGCGGGGCTCGGCCAATATCGCCATGCGGTGAGCGATACCGAAGATCTGGTTGGGTCGGTCAATCATGCAACGACTACCGCTGATTCCTTGCTGAAGACCTTGCAGGATACGAGCGTGACTTTGAATGCCGCGATGGGATCCGTCGATAAGATTTTCATGGCGCCAAGCCGCAACGAACCCAAACCGAGAAACGAAAAGCCCTTCGACATCGACAGCTACACCGCTTCGGCGTTGGCGAGCGCGCTGAAAGAAGCCAACCAACTGCTCAACAGTACCAGTGAGATGCTCGGCTCGCCGCGCTTGGAACAACCCATTAAGCAAGTGAACGCCATTGCGGCGGCGCGGGTCGAGCATGCGCGCGTGAGTGGCACGCGAATTATCGATGTGGCGTTCTGGCGCGGCGCGGCGCTGATCGTTCTATTCTTCGTGACGCTGACACTATATAAGGTGTTCATGGCGAGATTTGCGCCCAAGGGCGGTGGCACGCAGAATGTTTAGCGTGGTCTCGATCGCAACCACGAAATTGGCGCGCATGCGCCCGTTGATGCTTTCCGTTGTAGTGGCAATGCCGTTGCCGGCCACCGCACGCGAGACCACGCTAACCCCACCCGGCTGGCCGAAGGCGAAAGATAGCTTGCAACACGATATCGCGAAGGTCAAGCTGGATGCACGGCTAGCGGACTATAGCCGCGTCGACAAACTGGACGGCAAAGTTCGCGGCATTGGGTCTTCGACCTTAAGCAATCTGATGAATCGCTGGGCCGATGCGTTCAAACTGCTCTATCCCGGCGTCGAGGTCGAAATCACGGGCGGCGGATTGGGCATGGCGATCGCTGCCTTGCTGGAAAACCGCACCGAGCTGGCGCCCATGAGCCGACCGATGACGCAGAAACAGCTGGCCGAATTTCAGGGAAAGTTTGGCTATGCGCCGACGCGAATCACCGTTGGGTTGGATGCGATCGCCGTGTATGTCAACAAATATAATCCGCTTGAAGCGATGAGCTTGAAACAGCTCGACGGTGTGTTTTCCGCCTCGCATAAGCGCGGCGGCGAAAGTATTAAAACCTGGGGGCAGCTTGGGCTGGACGGCGACTGGGCCGATTTGGACATCGCACCAAAGGGTCCGGCGAAAACCCACGGCATGTACGGTGTGTTCAAAGAGTTGGTGATGGAGAACGGCGAGTTTCGCTATGATTTAAAGTCCCAGCCGGTATCGACATCGATCGTGAAGGACATCGGCGCAAGGAAACTATCCGTTGAACGCCGAAGTGAGCGCGAAAGAATGTTTCGGAAATCTGTAGCCTGAGCGGTGGTTGATCTCGATCCGGCCGTAACGGTCGCGCCACCGAGCCGACCGCTCTGGAAAAATTACAAAGTAATGATTCCAATCTGGCTCGGCTTGTTGGGGTTGGTTTGGTTGGGCGTATCCTTGGGCGTAGACAAGCGCGTCATCGCTTCGGTTGTGTTTTTGCTCGGCTTGCTGTCAAATGCGTTTGCCTGGCTACTGGGTATCATCGCCTTGTTTCCAATCGTGGGGCCGTTGATCGTCAAAGCGTTGTCGCTGTCGATTATTTGGATCTTGAACGCCCTCGGCTATTTGGTTTCGTTTGTGGCGATCCGGCGCGGCTACTCACGCGATGTCATGACCTATCGCGGGCTGACAGTGGCGTTGATTGTCGGAATCATTATCGGCTATATCGTCGGTAAATATGTTTAGTGCGGTAAACCGTTGTTGCCTTCCGCGCTGGAATCCTGAATAATCGGGAGGAAGGTCTTATAGAAGACCGGTGGTTTCAACCAATTCAATCTAACAGCATCCTAGTTGGGAGGAAAATTCTGTGGCTAACGAAATTGCAGCATCCGGCGCAAGAGCGCGCGGCGAGGGCATGACCCGCGAAGAAAAGAAAGTTGTTTTTGCATCGTCGTTGGGTACGGTGTTCGAGTGGTATGACTTTTATCTGTACGGAAGTCTTGCCGCGATCATCAGCAAGCAATTCTTCTCCGGCGTGAATGAGACCACAGCGTTCATTTTCGCCTTGATGGCGTTTGCGGCAGGCTTCGCCGTGCGGCCGTTTGGCGCGATTTTCTTCGGCCGGCTAGGCGATATGATCGGCCGCAAATATACCTTCCTCGTCACGATTATGCTGATGGGTATTTCGACCTTCGGCGTGGGATTACTGCCGACCTACGCGTCGATCGGCTTGGCGGCGCCGGTCATCCTCGTTGTCTTACGATTGTTGCAGGGTCTCGCGCTGGGCGGTGAATACGGCGGGGCGGCGACCTACGTCGCGGAGCATGCGCCGAAAAACCGGCGCGGCTACTACACCGCGTGGATTCAGACGACGGCGACCGTTGGCTTATTGATCTCCTTGGTCGTTATCCTCGTCACGCGCGAGTCGATCGGCAAAGATGCGTTTGAAGCCTGGGGCTGGCGCATTCCGTTTTTGATCTCAATCGTGCTGCTCGGCGTCTCGGTGTGGATTCGTTTGTCGTTGGATGAATCGCCGGTGTTCCAGCGCATGAAAGCCGAAGGCAAACAATCGAAAGCGCCCTTGAAGGAGTCGTTCGGGCAATGGGGCAACTTAAAACTGGTTTTGATCGCGCTGTTCGGCGCCGTGGCCGGTCAAGCCGTGGTGTGGTACACGGGCCAGTTCTACGCCTTGTTCTTCCTCACGCAAACGCTGAAAGTCGATGGCAATACGGCAAACTACATGATCGCCGCGTCGCTGATTATCGGTACACCGTTCTTCATTGTTTTCGGTAGCCTGTCGGACAGAATCGGTCGTAAACCGATCATCATGGCCGGATTGTTGGTCGCTGCGCTGACGTATTTTCCGATCTTCAAAGCGATCACCACGTACGCCAACCCGGCCCTCGCGCATGCGCAGCAGAATTCGCCGGTGACGGTGGTTGCGGATCCGGCCAGTTGCCATTTCCAATTCGATCCGGTCGGCAAAGCGAAATTCACTAACTCCTGCGATATCGCGAAAAGCGCGCTGGCCAAAGCGGGTATTTCCTACTCGAACGAAGCCGTACCCGCCGGCACCCCAGCCCAGATCAAGTTCGGCGCGAATACGATTGATGTCTACGATGGCAAGGCCGCCGATGCGAAAGAGCGGGGCGAAGCCTTTAAGAAGACCTTTGGCGAGGCGGTCAAAGTTGCAGGCTACCCGGCAAAGGCCGATCCAGCGGGCGTAAACCACGTAATGGTGACGCTATTGCTGACCTTATTGGTCATCTACGTGACAATGGTTTACGGCCCGATCGCCGCATTTTTGGTCGAACTCTTCCCAACGCGGATCCGCTATACATCGCTGTCATTGCCCTACCATATCGGCAATGGCTGGTTCGGCGGTTTCTTGCCGACGACGGCCTTCGCCATGGTCGCGGCGACGGGCGATATTTACTACGGGCTGTGGTATCCGATCATCATCGCATTGGTCACATTCGTCATCGGCATGTTGTTCATCAAAGAAACCAAAGACGTGGATATTTTGGCGAAAGGCTAAGCCTGCGCAGTTATGAAAGCCCTCGGTAATTGCCGAGGGCTTTTTTTCGCCGCGCCAGGAGGCTCAAGGATAGGGGCTGGCCTGGGGCCACTGCATCTGCAGGCGCACCCATTGGAACGGCAAGCAGGGTGCGGCTCTCCAGGCACCGCCTCGGTAATATTCAACTTCCCTTAAAGTCGCGTACGACATGTTGTTGCCGTCGACTCACCGGCAGTTTTTCTTCGCTCCCCGTAAGCAGCACCACCCAATGGCCGTCACTGCCCTCTTCGGCGACTCGCTCAAAACCGCGCACGGCGTCGCGCGCCACGAGGCACGCGCGATGTACACGCAAAAATTTTTCGCCGAACTCCTCTTCTATATTGGTCAACGATTCTTCGAGCAGGTACTCACGCTCGGCGGTTTTGATGGTGACGTATTTCAACTCGGCGCGCAGATACAGCACGTCGCTCAGCGCAACGAGCAGGATTTTGCCGCGCTCCGAGACGCTCAAATGACTGCGGGCGCGTTGTTGTAATTGTTCCAAGCCATTCAGCCGCACGCCCAACCGCCCTTTGGCTTTTTCCAGTGCGGCCTGCAGGCGCTCGCGCCGAATCGGCTTAAGTAGATAGTCAACGGCATTCAGTTCAAAGGCCTTGACGGCGTAGGCGTCAAACGCGGTGGTAAAAATAATCGCCGGCGGCGCCGCTAGGTTCTGTAGATGGCGCGCCACTTCGATGCCATCCATGCCGGGCATGCGAATGTCGAGCAGAATGATGTCGACGCTGATTTCATTGAGCAGTTTGACCGCCTTTAGCCCGTCGCTTGCCTCGGCGACCACCGATAACACCACGTGCTCGCCGATGTCTTGCAGGATCTCTTTGAGGCGATTGCGCGCCGGCAATTCATCGTCGACCACGACTATTTTTAGCGGCGCGTCCATCAGCGTTTTGTAGTATAGGGAATGGTGATCGTCACTTGATAGCTGGCGCTGAGAATTTGGCTTTTCATTTCCGCCTCGACATCAAAATGTAGCGCCAAACGTTCGCGAATGTTGTTGAGCGCCATTTTGTTGCCTTCATGATGGGTACCGGAATCGCCCCGGAAGGGATTGCGTAAAACGAAAACGACTTGATCGCGGTTGCGGTAGATATTGATGTTGATCTCGCCCGGCTCGGCGACGGGCTCGATGCCATGATAGACGGCGTTTTCCAATAATGGTTGGAGAATCAGCGGCGGCACCAAGGCATCTTCCGGCATGTTATCGATATGCCAGGCGACGCGCAGCCGCTCGCCGAGCCGGAGCTGTTCGATTTCGAGATACTGGCGGCATAGGACAAACTCGGTTTGCAAGGGCACGAGCTGCCGGTTGTCCGCCATGAGCACACGGAAAAGATCCGCCAGATCCTCCAGCACGCGCTCGGCGCGGCGCGGATCGGCGCGCATTAAACTCAAGACCGCCGTCAAGCTATTGAACAGAAAATGCGGGCGGATGCGCGCCTGCAGCGCCTGCAGCCGCGCTTCGGTAATGGCCGGCGATAGTGCCCGGCCACGCAAATTAAGATACATCAGAACAATCCCGGTCGAGACCAGCGTGAAAACCAATACCGCCGGCAGCGAGAGAAGATCTTCCCCCGACAACAACGCACCGATGCCGAAAAACAAGACGACGCCGATTACCACCTCAAGAATAAGCACCGCTACCACGAAATCACGGTAGGGTTGGCCGACAAACAAGCGCCTCAGCCCACACAACAACAACAGGCTGGTCAGAAGCGCCGGCTGAATAAAAACGGAGAGCGGCAAAAACTCCTGCAAGAACCCCGGCCAGCTCGGATCACGCGCCATCCCGGTCAGAACGCCCAGCCCGTTGACGATCAGTATCACCCGCAGCATCACGCCAAGGTTGCAAAAATCGGGCAGCGCGGGCGGTGGCGTGTTTTGATTTATACTTGCCATCCTTTAATTGTAAGCAGCTTTTTCCATGTCCGGTCAACAAGACGATTCCGCAAAAGCCTGGTCCGGCCGCTTTTCGCAACCTGTTGCGGAATTGGTCAAACGCTACACGGCGTCGGTGGAATTCGATCAGCGACTGGCGGAATTCGACATTCAAGGATCGCTGGCCCATGCGCGCATGTTGGCGAAGCAAGCCATTATCAGCGCGGTGGACCTGGCCGCCATTGAACACGGCTTGGCGGAAATCTTAGTGGATATTCGCGCCGGTAAGTTCGTCTGGTGCATCGATCAGGAAGATGTTCACCTCAACATCGAAAAGCGGCTGACGGAATTGGTCGGCGACGCCGGCAAGCGTCTGCACACTGGGCGCTCGCGTAACGACCAAGTCGCAACCGATATTCGCCTCTTTCTGCGCGACGCGATTGACCAGATCATGGCCGCGATAAATAAACTGCAAGTTTCTATCGTCGGCCTCGCCGAGATTCATGTTTCGACCCTGATGCCGGGTTTTACTCACTTGCAAGTCGCTCAGCCCGTCACCTTCGGTCATCACTTGATGGCTTATTTTGAAATGCTTGAACGTGATCGCGCGCGAATGAGCGACTGCCGCACGCGCGTCAACCGGCTTCCGCTTGGCGCCGCGGCGTTGGCGGGCACCAGCTTCCCCATCGACCGGGCGTTCGTTGCCGAAGCGTTGGGTTTCGATGGCGTGTGCGAAAATTCCTTGGACGCCGTGTCGGACCGCGACTTCGCGATCGAATTCTGCGCCGCCGCGGCAATCGTCATGACCCACCTGTCCCGCTTGTCGGAAGAATTAATTCTGTGGATGAGTCCCCGATTCGGATTTATCGAGCTGGCGGATCAGTTTTGCACCGGCTCGAGCATCATGCCGCAAAAGAAAAATCCCGACGTCGCCGAACTCGCGCGCGGCAAAACCGGCCGCGTCAACGGCCACCTCATCGCTTTGCTGACCTTGATGAAAGGCCAGCCGTTGGCCTACAACAAGGACAATCAAGAGGACAAGGAACCGCTGTTCGACACCGTCGATACGCTGTTGATGACGCTGACAATCTACGCCGATATGCTCAAAGCCGTGACGGTTTACCCGCAGGCCATGCGTCAAGCAGTGTTGGAAGGCCATGCGACGGCAACGGATTTGGCGGATTATTTGGTCAAGAAAGGCGTTCCGTTCCGCGATGCTCACGAAGCCGTCGCCCGAGCCGTCCGCGCGGCGGAAACCCAAGGTTGCGATCTGAGCGCTTTGCCGCTGGCGACTTTGCGCGGCTTCTCGGCGCTGATCGAGCAAGACGCGCTAGCCTTGCTTACCCCCGAAGGATCGCTCGCAGCACGCGACCACATCGGCGGCACCGCGCCCGATCAGGTGCGCGCCGCCATACAGCGCGCCAAAGTCAAGATCAACCTCTAAGACGCCGACTTCGGCACGTGTTCGCGGCACACTAACCTGGTTTCGGGTCCCGACAATCGCTCCGCGAACAACGCACAGTGGTGTGTGCGCTGGCTCTTACGTTGGCAATAAATACAGGTATTGCAAACCCCAAAAGTACGTGCGCCGTTGTGGTTTTGCAGCATGTATAAGGTTTCGCGCAATGCCGAAACACCATTGCGGATGCGGTTGGCGCTGATGTTGCGGGTGGCCGATTGCCACATGGAGGCCGGCTGCATCTCTTCCAACATCTCCTCTCCCTGTTGGCTTAGGCGCAGTCGAACGACGCGCCGGTCGACCTCGTCTTGGTAGCGCTCGATCAGCCCGCGCCGGTCCAAAAGCAGCAAACTCTGCGATACGGTACCCTTGGTGACACCCAGAAATTCGGCCAGGGACTGTGGCGTATTGCTGAATCGATTGGCCTGGTTGAGAAACAGCATTGCCTCTAAATGCACCGGCTGGAGCCCTTCTTGGCCAATCACTCGACGCATTTCGGCGCGGATAAGATTCCCCAAACGCTCGACCAACTGCAACATCGCCACCGGATTCTTGAGCATGGCCCACCGCCTTTTATTAGTATCGAGTCGACACTAATTTATCAAACCTGCATTTTATCAAAAAAATAGTATCGAGTCGATACAATATGAATTCTATCTCTCTGAATTATATGAAAATATCAACTTTGATCCGTTTCTTAACCACCTCGTCGGTCGCGATGTCCGCACCACCACCGAAACCACCGACGCCTTGAGAGCCAGTGTTTATGCGGCTCTTCAGCCATCGAATGGTTTTTGGCATTGACAATTTACCCTATTTATCACCGCGCGCCAGCGCAAGTCCGGCGCTCGCGCTGTGATACCATGGATGCTCGAATTTTTCGGTGAGCATACTATGGTCAATGTCGTAAGGCTAGCGATTCTGCTGTTACTGCTGGCTGGCTGCGGCCTGAAAGGCCCATTGAGTTTACCGGAACCCGATCGCACAATACAAAAAGAACAGAAGAAATGAGCCTCTCATCCCTAGTTCGCGTCGCCCGGGATGAACTCTACGTCGAGGGCGTCGCGCTTGCGCGTATCGCGGCGGAGTTCGGCACACCGAGTTACGTCTACTCCAAAGCGGGGCTGGTTCAAGCCTATGTTGATTTCACAACGGCCTTCCCGAAGCGCGACATACTCGTTTGTTACGCGGCAAAAGCCAATTCCAACCTGGCGATTCTCGGCCTGTTCGCCAAGCTGGGCGCCGGTTTTGATATCGTTTCGGAAGGCGAGTTGCGGCGCGTTCTGGCGGCCGGTGGCGATCCGCGCAAGATCGTATTCTCTGGTGTAGGCAAGCGCGCGGAAGAAATGCGCGCCGCGCTTGAGCACAATATTCTTTGCTTCAACGTCGAATCGGAACCCGAGCTATTACGCCTGGCGGCAATCGCAAGCGATATGGGGGTGCGCGCCCCGGTGTCGATCCGCGTCAATCCCAATGTCGATCCGAAGACCCATCCTTATATAGCAACGGGATTGAAGGAGAATAAATTCGGCGTGGCATTCGAGGACGCACGGGCGCTTTATAAGACGGCAAGTGCGCTTTCCTCAATCGAAATTGTCGGGATCGACTGCCATATCGGTTCTCAAATCACGGAGATTTCGCCATTCGCCGATGCCCTCGATAAGGTGTTACAACTGGTCGACGAGCTCGCCCGCGACGGTATTTCTTTGCATCACATCGACCTCGGCGGCGGCATCGGTATTCGCTATAAAGACGAGGAACCGATTGCCGTCAGCGATTATGCGGCGACATTGGGTGCGCGCTTGCAGGGGCATGAATATCAGTTGATCTTCGAGCCGGGCCGCTCGCTTGTTGGCAATGCGGGCCTGCTGTTGACGCGGGTGGAATATATCAAACAAGGCGGCGAGAAGCGCTTCGCCATCGTCGATGCGGCGATGAACGACTTGATTCGCCCGGCACTGTACGACGCCTATCACGAAGTGGTCGCGGTTGCGCCACGGCCGGAGCAAGCTGCTCGAATCTACGATATCGTCGGCCCGGTTTGCGAAAGCGGCGACTTCCTTGCCCGCCAGCGCATGCTCGCCATCGAACCCGGCGACCTCGTCGCCATCCTCTCCGCCGGCGCCTATGGCAGCGTCATGAGTTCAAACTACAATACCCGACCGCGCCCAGCGGAAGTCATGGTAGATGACAAGATGACGCATCTGATTCGCGCCAGGGAAAGCATACAAGACCTCTATGCGCACGAAAGACTGCTGCCTTAACTCATCCCTCGGCGGCGCGAATTATGCGCATCGCTCGCCTCCTCGAAAGACCTGTTACAAAAACAGCGCACTTGCATCAATTAGTATCGACTCGATACTAATCATCTAGAAATCATGCAAAAAACATTGTCAAAATCATTGATTTCCTGTGCATTTTTGAAATGCTTGCAATAGAATTCAATCACCAAGATAAATATCAAGTGTAGTGATCGTGTTTGAGTTGTCTTCGCTAACTTGATTCGCTCACCGATGCGCTTGGTCGTGTATGCAGCATCAACACGAGTCTTAACGGACGATACGGTAAAACCTTATAAGGAGTTTATATATGGCAACAGCAGCAAAGAAACCCGCGGCAAAGAAGCCCGCCGCAAAGAAACCCGCAGCTAAGAAGCCCGTCGCCAAAAAAGCGGCGGCAAAAAAGCCCGTCGCTAAGAAGCCCGCGGCGAAAAAACCCGCAGCGAAAAAAGCTGCTGTAAAGAAGCCTGCGGCTAAGAAACCCGCGGCAAAAAAAGCGCCCACCAAAAAAGCGGTAGCCACGAAGAAGCCTGTAGCGAAAAAAGCCGTGGCGAAGAAGCCCGCGGCAAAAAAAGCGGTAGCTAAAAAGCCTGTGGCAAAAAAAGCCCCGGCCAAGAAAGCACCGGCAAAAAAGGCAGTAGCGAAGAAGCCCGCTGCCAAGAAGCCAGTGGCGAAAAAGCCGATGGCCTCGCCGATGGCCCCCGCGCCGCTGATCAAGCCTATCTTCTCTTAAGGCTGCCGGGCAAAACGCCGCTGTTCCGCCGCGCAAGCGTATCTGCGCGGGAGAATGGCGGCGACTCGTTTACGGATTTTCTCCGCTAGACTAAACGCCCTGCCCCGCCACGCTTGTGGTGGCGCGAGAGGCTTTCTGACGTTTTTGTAGTTTCCAATAGATTCGCACACCAAGCAGCAGCGCCAGAATTGCAGCGTAAAGCAGCGGTTCGCGAATATCGCGTTTCACCAGCCACCAATAGTGCACCACGCCGAGGATGGCAATTGCGTACACCAAACGATGCAACGCCTGCCAGCGTTTGCCGCCGAGTCGCTTAACCATGGCGTTAGTCGAGGTCACGGCAAGCGGGATTAGGCATACGAACGCTGCGAAGCCAACGGTGATGAAGGGCCGTTTGATGATGTCCTTGACTATGTCTTGCAAATCGAAGAATTGGTCGAGCCAAATGTAGGTAACAAAGTGCAGGCTGGCATAAAAAAACGCAAACAGGCCGAGCATACGGCGCAGCTTGACCAGCCATTGCCAGCCAGTGAAGCGACGCAATGGTGTAACGGCCAAGGTGATCATCAGAAAAATCAGCGTGCAGTCGCCCAGATCGCGCGTGATGAATTCAATCGGGTTGGCGCCGAGATTAAACGGCTGTTGGCGCCAGGAATTCCATCCGCGTAGCGCCAACAGCAAGAATGGCACGGACGCGGCGACAAAGGCGGCGATCTTCAGCCACCCCACCTGCTTGCTTTCCAGTGCCTTGAATCGAGCGAGCCAACCCATCTTAAAACGACTTTTTCAGATCCATTCCCGCGTACAGCTGCGCCACTTGATCGGCATAGCCGTTGAACATCATGGTTTTGCGTTTGCCCAATTCACCAATGCGGCGCTCCTTGCTTTGGCTCCAGCGTGGGTGATCCACCTCCGGATTGACGTTGGAATAGAAGCCATACTCACTCGCCGCGGCGCGGTTCCAGGCGGTGAGCGGCTCCTTTTCGACAAAGCGAATTTTGACGATAGACTTAGCGCTCTTAAAGCCATATTTCCACGGCGCCACGATGCGCACCGGCGCGCCGTTTTGGTTCGGTAACACTTCGCCATACAGCCCAACAGCGAGCAGGGCGAGCGGATGCATCGCCTCGTCCAAACGCAGTCCCTCGAGGTAAGGCCAATTCAACACTGCTGTTTTCTGCCCAGGCATCTGATCCGGCGCCTGCAATGTCGTGAACTCGACGAATTTTGCCTTGCCTGTTGGTTCGACGCGCTTAATCAATTCGCTCAGCGAGTAGCCAATCCACGGAATCACCATCGACCAGCCCTCGACGCAACGCAGGCGATAAATGCGCTCTTCCAGCGGTGCGAGCTTGAGCAGCTCATCGATGTCATAAACCTTTGGGCGCTTGACTTCGCCCTCGACGGCGACTGTCCATGGGCGTGTTTTCAGTGTCGACGCGTAGGCAGCAGGATCGGCTTTATCGGTCCCGAACTCATAAAAATTGTTGTAGCTGGTCACATCGCGCAGGGGCGTTAACGGATCCTCCGCTGTCGCCGGCGCTTTCTTGGCCACGTTTAGTTTGGTCAAAGCGTGCGCCTCGCGCGGGGCCAAAATCCCGCCCGCCAATGTCGCCAAGCCCGTCGCTGCGCTCAACTGCAAAAATTCGCGGCGCTTCAAATAAAGCGATTTGTCGGTAATTTCCGAGGGAGCGATGTCCGCAGATGGTCTGATAATCAAGTGTTGTCTCCTAGTTTCTCGATGAGGCTTTATACGCGTTCGGCACAAAGCTGGATGTTAGTCGCAATACCGAGCCTAGACTGACGTTTTGACAAAACGATCACGAAAAGATCACTTTTCTTGACTGTGCCGCACCTTCAAGGACTGCGCCATTTCCAAGCGACCAGCCTGAGCGCCAATTTCAGTGCGCCTCTTGACACTATTGCGGAGTGAAAAACTAGGCCGGATGGCGGATTTCCGTGCCGCCGGCTCGCATCAGTCCGCCCGCGCCGTGTTTGAGTTTGGATTGATACAACGCCTGGTCGACGGATTCGAGTACCGCATCCAGCGTCGCACCATCGCTGGGCGCCTCGCCGTAGGCGATGGTGAGGCTGAGGTCAAGGCCGCGCGCTTGCGCTGAGACCACCACCTTACTCTGAATGCGGCGCGCGACGTGCTCGGCTTCGTCCATGGTGGTGTTGCTCAGCATCAAGACGAACTCGTCGCCGCCGTAGCGTGCCGCGATGTCGTGGGCGCGCAGCGATTCGCGCAAGATCGTGCCCAATTCGCGTAGTACTTGATCGCCGGCGGGATGTCCAAAGGTGTCGTTAATGTTCTTGAACTTGTCCATATCGGCGAACATCACCACGATTTTTTCGCCGTGGCCCATCGCGCGATCGAACAAGCGCTCGGCGATTTCATACAGCCCGCGACGATTCAGCAACCCCGTCAGCGTATCGGTGGCGTTGGTGTGTTCCAATTGTCGCCGACTGGATTCGATCCGCCCCATTAACATGTAGGCGTAAATCAGCACAATGCCGGAAAACAGGGTCAGGAAAATCATCCCGGGCGCCATGCTCAACGCCGAGTGGGTCTGGCGAATGCCGAGGGCGGCGAGCCCACCGATAAATGAAGCGATCAAACCTTCGGAAAAAAACGGCATGCCGTAGCGCATGCCGTTGCCCAGCACCACCAGAATATAGACAATCAGGGTGGGCGGGATGTCGTATGGATCATTCAGCACCGCAACGGAAACGGCGAGGATATCCAGCCATAGGGCAATGCGGTAGCGTGGGATAGAACGCGGATGACGCCAAGCGTGCCACATGATCACGGTATTGATCAGGCTGTGGGCGATGAAAAACGCGTAGATCTGCCAGCGGCTCATGCCCATTTGGCCGACGGCGTCGGAACTGCCAAAAAATACTAGCGCCAGTACGATGAATAGGTAGCGCGTGAGGAATTGAACGAGTTGTTCGTTCCATCCGGCAAAGCGCACCTCGCCCGACCAGGAATCGGACAAACGTCGGTGCGTACCGCGACGATCCGCTCGCAACTTACGGCGATCGGCAGACGAGTCTTCAGCCATGGTTAGGCCAGCGCCGAACATGCGCCTCCAGAAAATTCACGTCCAACGTCCTCCTCAAAGCAGAAACAGCGTTGCCAGCCCAAGAAAAATAAAAAAACCCATGCTGTCGGTGATCGCTGTGATCAACACACTCGATCCCACCGCCGGGTCTCTGCCCAGCCTATGCATGGTTAACGGTAACAGCGTACCCATCAATGCCGCAACCAATAGGTTGAGCGTCATGGCGCTCGACATCACCAATCCCAACGGCACGCTATGATATAGCAGATACGTAATCACCCCCAATATACCGCCCCAAAACAGGCCGTTGAGTAGGCTCACCGCCAATTCTTTTACCAGCAATTTTTTCGCGTTGGACAAGTTGATGTGGCCGAGCGCCAAACCGCGCACAATCAAGGTCGTGGTCTGATTGCCAGAGTTGCCGCCGATACCGGCGACGATGGGCATTAGCGCCGCAAGCGCCGCAAGTTTCTCGATGCTTCCTTCGAACACGCCGATCACGCGCGAGGCAATCAATGCCGTTATTAAGTTGATGGCGAGCCACAACCCCCGATTCTGCGCGCTCTTCCAGACCGAGGCGAACAAGTGTTCTTCCTCGCGCAAGCCCGCCAGGCCAAGCATCTGGCTGTCGGATTCTTCGCGCAATACGTCCACCATGGAGTCTACGGTGAGGCGCCCCACCAGGCGATTGGAACTATCCACCACCGGCGCGGAAATGAAATCGTAGCGCTCGAATGCCGAGGCGGCGTCGGCCGCGTCATCGGTTGGTTTGAAGCTGGTGACCTCTTTTTCCATGGTGTCGCCGACGTTGCTGTCGGGATCGAGCACCACCATACGCTTTAGCGGCAGGCCGCCGAGCAAATGATCGTCGTGGTCAACCACAAACAGTTGATCGGTGTGATCCGGCAACTCGCCAAGGCGGCGCAAATAGCGCATCGCCGTTTCGATGCTGATATTCGGCCGCACCGAGACAATTTCAAAGTCCATCGCCGCGCCGACGGACTCGTCGGGATAGGACAACGCTGATTGCACGCGGGCGCGATCCTGCGCATCGAGGCTTTCCAACACATCTTGAATGACATCGCGCGGCAAGTCCGGCGCCAGGTCCGCCAACTCGTCGGCATCGAGTTGCTCTGCCGCGGCGACCAGCTCGCGCGCATCCATGCTTGCGATCAAGGTCTCGCGCACCGAATCGGAGACTTCCAGCAAAATCTCGCCGTCGCGCTCGGCTTTAACTAGATCCCAAACGCGCAAGCGCCGTCCCGGCGGCAGGGCCTCGAGAATGCGCGCCACGTCGGCTGGGTGCATATCGTCGAGCTTGGACTGCAAGCGGTTTTTCAGATCCGCCAAACTTTGCCGGTGAACCAGATCCTCGACCAACGCCTGGTTCGGCATCTGTTGCGCGTGAACCAGGTGTTCTACCAGCTCGTGCTTATCCAACAGCGCCGAAATATCGCCGAACGCGCGCTCGATATCCTCGGCCGGACGCGGTTCGGTTCGATCGAACATTACATCGTGGTTGAGCGG
The DNA here is from genome assembly GCA_046598945.1 of Burkholderiales bacterium. Taxonomy (GTDB): domain Bacteria; phylum Pseudomonadota; class Gammaproteobacteria; order Burkholderiales; family JALYOK01; genus JALYOK01. The sequence goes on from JBKJHT010000033.1 coordinate 76,846, forward strand.
TTGATTCATCCCGACATTCTAGGGAAATTGGCTTCGCGCCGTCCAATTATTCACGATTAGGTGCTGCGCCAACAGGCAAGCGGAATACGGAGCTCCAGGCATGCCATGCCAGAAGCCGCTCTGCATAAGGCGCTCAGGCACGGCACTATTATGCGAACCACTAGGGCAGTTCCACCCGCCCGAGTTGCCGCTGGATGATGCGCGTCTTGCGCAATAATCCGCGCGCATTGTGGTTCTTGTCGTAATAGCGCGGATTCGGCACCATCGCCGCGAGTTTGGAGGCTTGCGCGGGGCCCAGTTGCGCGGCGCTGAGTTTAAAGTAATGGCGTGCGGCCGCCTCCGCGCCGAATACGCCGTTGCCCCATTCGATGACATTGAGATAAATCTCCAATATGCGTCGTTTAGTCATCAAGCGTTCCAGCATCAACGTGATCAGCGCTTCTTCGCCTTTGCGCCACGGTGTGCGGCGTCCCGAAAGAAACAAATTCTTCGCCAGTTGTTGCGAAATGGTCGAGCCGCCGGCGACGATCTTGCCTTGCTTGGCGTTTTTCACCATGGCGCGCTGGATGCCCTGCCAGTCGAAACCTTCGTGGTCGACAAACTTGGCATCTTCGGCGGCGATCACGGCGCGCTTCAAGTGGTTGGAAATTTGGTCATAGGAAACCCAGCGATGGCGCAATTCGGCATCGGGATTTTTTTCTTGCATGATTTCCAGCCGCTGTTCCATGAAGGCGCTGGTGGACGGATTGTGCTCGACCCACCAAGCCACGTGCGCCAACAACCAAAATTGGTACAGAATCAGCAGCAGGACGATGAAACCTGCGCCGATCCATAGCCGGGATTTAAAAAACATTAACTTAGAATGTTTTTCAGTTTCGAAAACACCGGCTGCGTGGCAGGCCGAACGCCGCGCCAGATAAAAAACGATTCCGCGGCTTGCTCCACCAGCATGCCCCAGCCATCGGTCACTTTGTCGGCCCCGTCATCGCGAGCGAACTGCATAAACGGGGTGCGGCCCTTGCCGTACATCATCTCGTAAGCCAACGACCCGCGCGCAAAGATATCGTGCGGCAGCGGTAAGTTTTCGCCGGCAATGCTGGCAGAACTGGCGTTAATAATCAGATCGAAGACCTGCCCTTTCAATTCGGAAAAAGCAACGGCGCCGAGATGAATGCGCTTAAACAACGAAACCTGCAAATAACGGCTGACGAGCTGAGCGGCTTTCTCCGGGGTACGGTTAACGACGGTGAGACTTTTCGGCTCTTCTTGCAGCAGCGGATATAGCACGCCACGGGCAGCTCCCCCTGCACCGACCAACAACACGCGCTTGCCGCGAATCGCAATAGCCTGGTTTTGCGTAATGTCGCGCACCAAACCGACGCCGTCGGTGTTGTCGCCGACAATGCTGTCGCCGATGAATTTCAGTGTGTTGACCGCGCCCGCATCCAGGGCGCGGGAGCTTTTCTCGCTAGCAAGCTGGAATGCCTCGAGCTTGAACGGCAGCGTGACATTAAGGCCGCGGCCGCCATGTTTTACGAAATATTCAACCGCCTCGACAAAACCATCCGGCGGCGCAAGGATGGTGTTGTAATGCATGTCTTGCTTGGTCTGCTTGGCAAATTCGGCATGAATAGCCGGCGACTTGCTGTGCGCGATAGGATTGCCGATAACAGCATAGCGATCGATCATCGGCTAACCAAAAATTTGCGCATTTAACCCTGCTTCCAGGGCAGGCCCGCCGCACGCCATCCGCCGACACTATTGCGATGGCCGTTGGCGTCTTTGTCGCCTTCGAATCCTTGCAGCACGTTGTAACAATCCAAATACCCGGCTTGCGTTGCCATCGCTGCCGCGGCGTGAGATCTTGCGCCGGAACGGCACAAAAACATCACCAACGACTCTTTATCGACTTGCTGGTGCAACGCATCCATGAAATGGGGATTGGCTTGACCGCCGGGATAGGATTGCCACTCGATTTGCACCGCGCCGGGGATAAAGCCCACCCACTCCCACTCGGCGCGAGTGCGCACATCGACCAGCTTCGCCGCGGGCGCTTCCTGCAATATAAGTTGCGCCTCCACCGGCAACAGCGCACCTTCGTAAGGTAAGCTCATGTCTTTCGCGCGCTGTTGCGCGACCTTCAGTGTTTCAGAAATCTTGCTCATTGCCCCTCCGTGGTCGTGCTCGGCCTGCTCTGATTGTCGAGGATCGTAGGCTGTAATTCTACCAACTATCGCACCAACATTGCTGCGGCAAAACCGCAATAACGGCCTAAACTAGACCTTGATGATCATCGCTGCGCTTTACACCACCGGCTACGCCCTTCGTGGGCTACTGCTTTCACTGCTATGGATTGGCCTGGCCCTCAGCTGCGGCCTAGCCGTGCATGAATTGCTGTCCTCGGAATGGCAAGCGGATTATCTATCGAAAAAAGCCAGAGACCTCACGTTCAAGGTGGGTGAGGGTCCGAGCGCTAGTATTCGCTTTCCCACTACGGGTCCATTCGACGAACGCTTCGGCTATGCGAATTTGGCCAGCCTGAGCAAAAACTTGGTCGCGCGGGATTTCGATATCGTCAAACAAGCGCAAATGTCCCCGGATTTGCTTGCCCTGGTGGATCGGCGCATTTACCCGCCCTATCGGGAAAAAACCCAGACCGGCCTGCAGATTTTCGATTGCGGCAACGCCCCATTATTTTCGGCGCGTTACCCGGAACGCACCTATGGAAATTTTTCCACCATCCCAAAACTTCTCGTGGATTCGCTGCTATTCATCGAAAATCGCGAACTCCTGGATACCACTTACCCTAATCGAAATCCCGCCGTCGAATGGGATCGTTTCGGCAAGGCGCTAATCGATCAGGGTATTAGCGTGCTCTTGCCCTCGCACGACACACAAGGCGGCAGCACCCTGGCGACGCAGATCGAAAAATATCGTCATTCACCAGACGGACGCACCGCCTCCGGAAAAGAAAAACTGCAACAGATGGCGTCCGCATCGTTACGCGCGTATCTCGACGGCCCGAACACCCGGGCGGCGCGGGAGCGCATCGTGCTCGACTACTTGAACACCGTGCCGCTCGCGGCGCAGGCCGGTTACGGCGAAGTGAACGGCATCGGTGACGGCCTCTGGGCCTGGTATAGCCGAGATTTCAGCGAGGTCAGTCAACTCCTGCAACAGCCGATCGGCCAAGTGGATTCAGCGAAGCAGGCGCTCGCCTATAAGCAAGCGCTGTCCTTGATGATCGCTGAGCGGCGGCCATCGGATCTGCTCAACGCCAACGCAACGGTGCTGAATGAATTGGCCAACACGCATTTGCGCTTGTTAGCGCAAGCCGGCGTGATCACGCCGGCGTTTCGCGATGCCGCAATGGCAGCGGAACTCGTGCTACGCACCGATAAAGTGGTGACGCCACCACGCGCGTTCGCGACGCAAAAAATGGCGATGACGGTGCGCACTCATCTCGCCGGCCTGATCGACACGACCCGGCTGTATGATCTGGATCGTCTCGACCTCAACGTGCAAAGCACCTTACACAAAAGTCTGCAAAAATCCGTCACCGACGTGCTTTATCAACTCAAAGATGCGGGCGTGACTAACGCGCTGGGTCTGAACCAAAAACAATTGCTGGAAAACGCTGACCCGGCAAAAGTCATCTATAGCTTTACGCTGTTTGAGCGTACCGACCAGGGCAATCTGTTGCGCGTCCAGACCGACAACTACGAACAACCTTTCGACATAAATCAAGGCACGAAACTCGACCTGGGCTCGACGGCAAAATTTCGCACGCTGGTCACTTACCTTGAAATCGTCGCCGCCTTGCATCACCGCTTCGCCGATAGTTCAAAGGAAGAACTCGCCAGAGCTGAAGTCGATCCACGCGATGTGCTGACTCGCTGGGCAATCGACTATCTTAAAACCAACGGTTCCGGCGATCTGCTCACCATGTTGGAATCGGCGATGGATCGCAATTATTCTTCGAGTGTCGGCGAAGAATTTTTCACCGGTGGCGGCGCCCATCACTTCGACAACTTCAATGCCGCCGACGACGGTCAGATCATGCCGTTGCGCGAAGGCTTTCGCAATTCCGTCAATCTGGTGTTCGTGCGCCTGATGCGCGACGTGGTGCGCCACTACATGTTTCAAACGCCGGGCTCGTCGGCCAAGCTTTTGACTGATGCCAATGATCCGCGCCGCAAAGAATACTTGATGCGTTTCGCCGATCGCGAGGGGCGAATATTCGTGCGCCGGTTCTTGCAAAAGTACCGCGATAAAAGCGTGCAAGAAGCCGAAGATTTATTGGTGCAAGGTGTACGCGCGACCGATGCCAAGCTCGCGACGATTTTTCGCAGCATTGATCCCGATGCCGGGGAGGGTAGTTTCAGCGCCTTTCTGGGAAAACATCTCGGCGAAGACAAACCAAACGAAACCAAAACAAAAAGTCTTTATGAACAATATGCAGCGGGGAAATTCTCTCTCGCTGATCGTGGTTACATCGTCGGCGTGCACCCACTCGAACTTTGGGTGGTCGGATTTTTGCGCACTAATCCCGGCGCTACGGAAGCGCAAGTTTTGGAAGCCAGCAGCGACGAGCGCCAAGCCGTGTATCGCTGGTTGTTTAGCACCCGACGCAAAAACGCGCAGGATCGGCGTATCTTGAACCTGTTGGAAGTGGAAGGCTTTCTCGAAGTACATCGGGCGTGGAAACGCCTCGGTTATCCATTCGATTCCCTGGTGCCATCCTACGCCAGCGCCTTGGGAAGCTCCGCCGATCGCCCGGCCGCGCTGGCGGAGTTGATGGGCATTATCGTCAACGAAGGCGTACGCCGCCCGACGGTGCGATTGCAGAGCCTGCAATTCGCCACTGCCACGCCCTATGAAACGCGCTTCGAACGACGCTTGAAAAGTGGCGAACGGGTCATGCCGAAAGAAGTCGCCGAAGTCGCGCGTCGCGCCTTGATCGACGTAGTACAAAGCGGCACCGCCAAACGCCTGAACGGCGCGTTAACCGACGGCCACGGTAACGTCATTGAGATCGGCGGGAAAACCGGCACCGGCGATCATCGCTTCGACACCTACGGTAAACAAGGGCAGCTACTTTCCTCCCGTGTGGTGAATCGTTCCGCGACATTTATGTTTTTGCTCGGCGATCAATACTTCGGCACCCTGGTCGCCTACGTCCCCGGCGAAGAGGCGGCGAAATATCGCTTCACCAGCGCGCTCGCCACACAGATCTTGAAAAACCTCCTGCCGACCCTCGGAACATTATTCGATAGCGAGAAGCAAGCGGCGGCGTGCCGTTAATCATGCCGTTAAGCACGTCACGCCAGGTGCCGCGATGGCGTCGATAGCCGTGAGTGTCGGACCGTAAGTCGCCTGCACCCTCAAACGCGCGACGTGTTTTTGCGTGGTGGTCGTCGTGTCGCCACCGTCCGTGACCAGCACAAACCGCACGGCGTTCGCTACACCCAGTCCGTTGGTCTCGGTCATTTCGACATAGCCTAACTTTCCCGCAGCGAATGCATAGCGGCCATGTAATAACCATTGCCCGCCGTTGACTCGTTGGTCGAAGGTCTTGGTCGCCGTGCCGCCACTGTGAACGACACTCACGGGAACCGTGGCCGAGCGATTCGCATTGGTCGACCACCAGATACAAACGTCATGTGACTGTGCGGTCGCAATGGCGGGTCTCCAGCGATAAGTGTCTCGGGCGCTGCCGCAACTATAGGCATCGGTCTGTCTTCGACAAACGACAGCCGCATACGAGAATACGGACTAATTTATTGATTTAATGGGGGGTTTGCTTATCTCAAAAAATGACAATTTCTTATCGCCAAAATAGGCAAAAAAATGGGTGCCGAAGCACCCAGAATTTTGCAGGAGGAAGGCAACTACAGGAGGCACATCAAGTGAGACTCAAAACCAATCAATCTTCAAAATCGACGCGATGGAAAACGCCTGGGCGGACGTATCGCCACGAACAAGCTCGATTCCTAACGTTGCGAAGTACAGGGTAATCAAGATCAAGCCCAAGGCGGCCGCTAATTTTACGGTTTCGCTCGTTACGGCTCGCAGTTCTGACAGCACTTGCATCGACGGATCCTCAAGATTCTCTATGCTGAAACTCAAGCAAATGTCGTGCCAGAACGGCCAATCAATAGTTAACCAATTGATTATAAATAATTAACAATCTTTAGCGGGTGCCGCCACCCACTCGAATCGAATTAATTCGTCGCCACAGGGCGACGCAAAATGTCCTTTTTAGGCTAGTCGGTTGATTACTTGGACGCAAATTTGTCACTCGGGAACGACAGGAAGCGCCAAAAAAAACGGGCGCCCAAGGCACCCGGAGATCACAATTTCAATCAGGAGGAGATTTTACATATGGTAAGCACGTTCGCCGTGCTGAGATTCATCCAAACCTTCGCGTTCTTGCTCTTCCGTCACGCGCAAGCCGATGGTGAGATCGACGATCTTAAAGGCGATATACGATACGACAGCAGACCAAATAAGCGTCGTCAACACCGCGCTCAACTGAATCATGAATTGACCTGAAATGGAGAAATCCGGATTCGCCGCATCTTTGACGTAGTCGTAGATTCCCTGGCCACCGAGCGACGGCGCGGCGAAAATGCCGGTCGCCAATGCACCGAAAATGCCACCGACGCAGTGCACGCCAAACACGTCTAACGAATCGTCGTAGCCGAGTTTGGCTTTCAGTCCCACCACCGCCCAGAGGCAGAGTGCGCCGGCGATCAAGCCAATCACGATCGCACCCATCGGGCCGACAAAACCGCACGCCGGCGTGATGGCGACCAGGCCCGCAATCGCGCCGGAAGCTGCGCCCAACATGGTCGGCTTACCGCGTACCATCCACTCGACGAACATCCAACTCAACGCCGCCGCCGCCGTTGCCAGATGGGTGTTGATGAAGGCCAGCGCGGCCAGTCCCGTTGCTTCGAGGTTTGAACCGACGTTAAAACCAAACCAACCCACCCACAACATCGACGCGCCGATCATCGTCATCGTCAAACTATGGGGCGGCATGGCTTCTTTACGATAGCCGATGCGTTTGCCGATCACCAAGCAGCCGATCAAGCCGGCGATACCCGCGTTGATATGCACCACCGTTCCACCGGCGAAATCCAACGCGCCCTTTGCCCAGAGCCAGCCGGCCGCGTTGGTGACTTGCGCGAGGGTTTCATCGTTGGTGATCGCATCCGGACCCGCCCAAAACCACACCATGTGCGCGATCGGCAGATAAGAAAATGTAAACCACAGAACCATGAAAAACAGAATCGCTGAAAATTTCACTCGCTCGGCGAATGCGCCCACAATCAAACAGGGCGTGATCGCGGCAAACGTTAACTGGAACGCGATATAAATGTATTCGGGAATGTAGACACCCTTGCTGAAAGTCGCCGCAATCGAACTGGTGCTCACCCCGCCCAGGAACATCTTACTGAGTCCGCCGAAAAACGCGTTGCCGTCGGTAAACGCCACGCTGTAACCGTAGATTACCCACAAGATCGACAACAACGAGAACGTCGCGAACACTTTCATCAACATCGACAACATATTCTTCGCCCGCACCATGCCGCCGTAAAACAGCGCCAAGCCGGGAATCGCCATCATAATCACCAACAACGTCGCGACGATCATCCACGCCGTGTCGCCCTTATTCGGTGTGGGCGGTGGTGCGGCGGCGACCGGTTCGGCCGCGGGTGCTGCTTGCGCCGCTGGCGCCGCCGCATCGGTTGCCGCGGACGCCGCCTCAGTTATAGCAGGCGCCGCACCTACGTCCGGTTTTGCATCCTCGGCTAGCGCCAATCCGCTCAGGCCAAACACCATGAGCAACGTCATCGTCAGAAATAGTTTCTTGAACATTATTGTCTCCCTATAAAGCGTCAGCACCGGTTTCACCCGTACGAATGCGGATGACCTGTTCCAACTCGAAAACGAAAATCTTGCCATCGCCGATCTTCCCCGTATTCGCGGCTTTTTCAATTGCTTCGATCACCTGATCAAGCAAATCAGTTTTCACCGCCACATCGATTTTGATCTTCGGCAAAAAATCGACGACATACTCCGCGCCGCGGTACAACTCTGTGTGCCCCTTTTGCCGGCCGAAACCTTTCACTTCGGTTACGGTGATGCCCTGTACGCCAATAGCGGAAAGCGCCTCGCGTACCTCATCCAGCTTAAAGGGCTTGATTACTGCCGATACCATTTTCATGATGACTCCAATTTTTATGACGTGTTGCTGACCGACAATACACTGGCTGTTGAACCGATGTACTTGTCCCCACGACTTCTTCGACGCTCAATACGCAGATACTTCTGAAGCAGAATTTAGCAGAAACCGTGCCAGGAAAAATATCGATATTTTTCAGCGCATTGACGTAATTCTGGAATAACGTTCGAGATTCTCCGCACTTAATCGGTGCATAGAAAACTTTTTGCGCACTCGAATGGCGCGGACTCGGCGCATCGTTAAGTCGCGTGGAAAAGGGTACGCCACGACGCCCGTCCTGCTTGCCGTCTGGCACGGCATGCCTGGAGAGGCTGTCCGGGGGCTGGCCTAGCCATGCGGCGCCTGGCGATGCTTATAAAGGCAATTGCGCCGAACCCATGCGGCGATGGAATATGATGATCCGCATGCAACGAAAACCGCCGTCCGGGACGAGGCGGTTTGTTAAAATTTGAAGGTGGCAGAGATAAGTAGGCCATCTGAGCGCGCCACTCAGAACGAAGAGATGTGTGTTTTTAACAAACTGCTATGCGCGCGGCCGAGGGCAATTGAATTCATATCAGGCTTTTAATACAAAAACTTTGGAGTTAACCATGTCTGAAGCCCATTCCGGTGGCTGCACCTGTGGCGCCGTGCGTTATCGCGTTGTTGGCAAACCCGCCTTCGTCGCCGCCTGCCACTGCAAATTTTGCCAGCGCAGACTCGCCAGCGCTTTCGCCATCCTCGCGGCCTTCGATGAAAAAAACGTCGCGATCACGCAAGGTGAGTTAGTCGAATGCGAACACCGCTCCGACGAAAGTGGCCGCTGGCTGAAAATGAGCTTCTGCCCGAAATGCGGCACAACCGTTTGCCACACCGCAGAGGTTCGACCGGGCATGAGAAGTATCGCGGCAGGAACCTTCGATGAAACCGATTGGTTCGCAATTGACCGGCATATTTGGGTGCAGTCGAAGTTGCCGTGGGTGGCGATTCCTGAGGGGGTTGCAGCATACCCGAAAGCGTTTAACCCGAGTCTGTAAGAGGACGTAAATTTGGGAAGCAAGACGTGATCGGCCACATTCTGCGGAAGACGTTCACGCTTTTTCCCTACCGGGCTACCGTGCTTTTGCCACAGCCTCGTTAGGCCGAATGGAATATGAACAGATATTTGCCTTTCATGCTCGCCGCTTTACTCGAGGTACTCTTGATGGGATGCACTCCCTCTGCTATCGACAAACAATTCGTGGTCAAACTTGGCGCCACCCCACCGACCGCTGTTTATCACCGCAGATTCTAAGCTGGCGCAGTCCGCTGAGAAAGAGGGAATTCAAGCATGGCTCTGTCGAGATACCCCATCGCCGAAATGCTAGCACCATAGCTCGGCCGGTTGGCCTGTAGGGTGCATTCATACACCATCAAGATAACATGGTGCATAGATGCACTCAGAATTTCAATAAACAAACATTGCCGCCATGTTACGCCCCTATCTCCTCGCATTCCTACTCTCCCTCGGCGTCACGATTTCCAATTCGTTCGCGCGCTTTGCTTATGCGTTGGTGTTGCCGGCAATGCGCGGCGAGTTGGGTTGGAATTACGTGCAGTCGGGTTGGCTCAACACAGCGAACGCCATCGGCTATTTGATCGGTGCGATTCTCACGCGGCTGGTGATTCGGCGCACGGGCAACCGGCGGCTGTTCATCGGTGGCCTGTTGCTGACGGCGCTCGCGGTGCTTGCGACGGGGTTGACGCGTGATCTCACCTGGCTTGGTTTCTGGCGGATGTTGTCGGGCGTTACCGGCGCGGCGGCGTTCATCGCCGGTGGCGCGCTGTCGGCCAATGTAGTGGCGGGCCGGCCGCAATTGGCATCGACCACGACGGCCATATATTTTGCCGGTGGCGGTGTCGGTTTCATTTTGTGCGGCGTGGGAATTCCGCTGTTGCTCGATGCATCGGGTCCTTCCGCTTGGCCGCAGGCTTGGATTGGGATGGGCGTCACCGGCCTCGTGATGTTCGTCGCATGCACCTGGGCCGCGACGCAAGTTGATGAACCGAATAGGGACGCGCCCAGCGCCGCAAATCGCGATATCACGCCGTCACGAGGCGTAACGCAATTGGGCGCGAGCCTGCTCGCCTACGCGCTGTTCGGTTTGGGCTACATCGCTTATATGACGTTTGTGATCGCATGGATGCGCGATGGCGGCGCGGGAACGGGCGCGGTGATCGCGGTCTGGTGCGCGTTCGGCGTCGCCAGTTTGGTCGGTCCCTGGCTATGGCGCAAACCATTGCAAACGTGGCAACCGGCGCGAATGATGGCCGCAGCGATCGCGCTGCTGGCGGCGGGCACATTGCTACCGCTGTTGCATCCGGGAAGCGTGTCGCTGTTCGCCTCGGCGGTGTTATTCGGCGCATCAATGTGGAATATTCCCAGCTCAGTGACCAATCTCGCCAAGCGCGCGCTGCCGACACAAGCCTGGGGCTCGGCGGTGGCGTCGTTCACTATTGTGTTTTCGATCGGGCAGATCATCGGCCCCGTCGCGACCGGGTGGCTGGCCGATCAGTTTGGCTCATTGCGCATCGGCCTCGCGCCTGCCGTGGGTGTGCTCGCGGCGGGCGCGCTGATCGCGCTGACGCAGCGCGATGTGGTGTACGAAAGCGGCAAAGATACGAGAAAGTAGCGCCGCACCACGACCGAGTAGCCGAGACTATCCGCTGGCCTCGGGTCAGGCGCTTCCTGCTTGCCCCTTGGCATGGCATGCCTGTAGAGGCAAGGGCCATGCGCCTTCTGGCGGTGCTTCTAAAACACCACGGCGCCCCTCCTGCGCGGTAATGGCGCCGGCGCGACCGTTCATCGGCCGCCGTTTCGCTATTGCAATTTTTCTGGTAACGTCGTCGCAGATGCGCGCATGGTGGCGTAGGTACGTGTAACAAGGGGATTGGCATGACTTCATCGTCACAGGTGTTTGCGCGGACGGCCAAAGGCGATTTAGAGGCGACCGGCAGTACGCGGCTATCCGCTGGGCTAATAAAAATACTCCGCTTGGTCGATGGCAATTCTAGCGTGGCCGAATTATCTTCGCTCGCCGGGATTAGCCGCTCCTTGTTGGAAACCACACTGGAAATACTTGTCGAAGATGGGATGGTGAAACTAAGTGGGCGAAAGGATGTAGTACCACCACCGCCCGCGCCGCTTGATCGAAATCGGCAGTCCGCATCGAAGCCGCAATCCCGAAATCAACCGGAACCGCAGGATCCCAACTTGTCGCCGGCGACTGATTTCCTGGG
>JBKJHT010000204.1:0-3999 GCA_046598945.1 Burkholderiales bacterium
TGCGGTTCTGATGCGATGAATATCAACGGGAAAAATGGACTGGCTTGCATTACCAACTTGTCAGAACTTAAAGAGCCCGTGGTGTTGCGGCCGTTGCCGGGCCTGCCGATCGTGCGCGATTTGATCGTCGATATGACGCAATTCTTCAAGCAGTATCATTCAATTAAACCGTACTTGATCAACAACGATCCACCACCGGATAAGGAGCGTTTGCAGTCGCCGACAGAGCGCGCGGAATTGGACGGTTTGTACGAATGTATTCTGTGTGGTGCTTGCTCTACGGCGTGCCCGTCGTTCTGGTGGAATCCGGATAAATTTGTTGGCCCGGCGGGGCTGTTGCAGGCCTACCGCTTTATCGCCGATAGCCGCGATCAGGCGACCAGCGAGCGACTGGACGACTTGGAAGACCCGTATCGATTGTTTCGCTGCCATACGATCATGAACTGCGTCGATGTCTGTCCCAAGGGGCTTAACCCGACCCTGGCCATCGGTAAAATCAAGGAAATCATGGTCAAGCGGACGGTATAGGCGTATGCTTGCTGCAAAGCAGCAAGAGCGTATTCGTTGGCGCTGCCGGCGCGGTATGTTGGAGTTGGATTTACTCCTTGCGCGTTTTCTATCAGATAAAATCGACACGCTCGACGAATCGCAAGCCAACGTGCTTGATCGATTATTAACGTATCCTGATCAGGATTTATTTGACTGGCTTATGGCGCGCAAGGTTTGCGACGATGCAAGCCTAAAGCCGTTGTTGGAAATGATTCAAACGCGTGAGTAAATTGGATGCGGCCACCACGGTCGCGCTGCGGAGATAATATGGATACACAACGTACAGCCACCCTAACCATTAACGGCACCGGCCATTCGGTCGATCTGCCGGTCTATTCCGGCACCCTCGGGCCCGATGTGATCGACGTACGCGGCTTGTCGAAGCTCGGGTTGTTTACTTACGATCCCGGATTTTTATCGACGGCGGCGTGCCGCTCGGACATCACCTTTATCGATGGCGATGTCGGACAGCTTTACTACCGCGGTTATCCTATTGAACAACTCGCGGAAAAATCCGATTTTGTTGAAGTCTGTTATCTGTTGCTCAACGGCGAATTGCCCACGGCATCGGAATTGAAAGATTTCGACGCCACCATCACGCACCACACCATGGTGCACGAGCAATTGACGCGCTTTTACCAAGGGTTCCGCCGCGACGCACACCCGATGGCGGTCATGGTGGGCGTGGTGGGCGCGTTGTCGGCCTTTTATCACGATTCGCTGGACATTAATAATCCGCATCATCGCCAGGTGTCGGCGATCCGCTTGATCGCAAAAGTTCCGACTATCGCCGCGATGTGCTATCGCTACAACACCGGCCTGCCGTTCCAATATCCGCGCAACGATTTCTCCTATGCGGCGAATTTCCTGCAAATGATGTTTGCCACGCCGTGCGAAAAATACGAATCGAATCCGGTACTGGTCAAGGCGATGGATCGTATTTTGATCCTCCACGCGGATCACGAACAAAACGCGTCAACGTCGACGGTTCGCCTCGCCGGTTCCAGTGGCGCCAATCCCTTCGCTTGCATCGCGGCTGGTATCGCCGCGCTTTGGGGCCCGGCACACGGCGGCGCGAACGAGGCAGTATTGAAAATGCTCGACGAAATCGGCGACGTGTCGAACATCCCGAAATTCATCGCCATGACGAAGGACAAGAATTCCGGTTACAAGCTGATGGGCTTTGGGCATCGTGTTTACAAGAACATGGATCCGCGTGCCGGCATCATGCGCAAGACTTGCCACGAAGTGTTGAACGAACTCGGCTTGCACGACAACAAATTGTTCAAGCTCGCACTGGCATTGGAAAAAATTGCCCTCGAGGATCCGTATTTCATCGAGAAAAAACTCTATCCCAACGTCGATTTTTATTCCGGAATCGTGCTGCGCGCACTCGGTATCCCAACCAGCATGTTCACCGCGATTTTCGCCATGGGTCGCACCATCGGCTGGATTTCCCAATGGGCTGAAATGATCGCCGATCCGGAACAGAAGATCGGCCGGCCGCGGCAATTGTATCGAGGCGCCGTTCGACGCGACTACCAGCCGGTCGACAAACGCGCATAATTCGGAGTATGCCTGTCGCAACAAAAACCTATTCGTAAGGGATCCGCGCCATGATGAAAACCTTTTTGGAAAATTCTCATCTATTCGGCGCCAATGCGCCCTTTATCGAAGAGTTGTACGAGAATTATTTGGACGATCCGACCCGCGTCGCGGCGGAGTGGAAATCCTATTTCGATGCACTGCAAAAAGCCTCCGGCGCGCTTACGCAAGACATCGCCCACGCACCGATCGTCGCCGCTTTTACCGAACGTGCCAAAGCGGGGCTGCAAAACTTAACCGCAGGGCGCCAGGATACGGAGCATGCCAAAAAGCAAGTCTCGGTTCTGCAGTTAATCAACGCCCATCGTTTTCTCGGCTCCCGCCACGCCACGCTGGATCCGTTAATGCGGCAAGAAAAGCCCAGTATTCCCGAGCTTGAGCCAAGCCACTATGGCTTGACCGAGGCCGATATGGGCACATCGTTTAATTCCGGCTCCTTAGTCGGGTTTGACCAAGCCACGCTGAGTGAAATTCTCGCCGCCGTTCGCGCGACCTATTGTGGCAATATCGGCGTCGAGTATATGTACATTACCGACACGGAACAGAAGCGTTGGATTCAACATCGTTTCGAGAGCCTGCGCGGGCAAGCGAACTATAATCCCGCCGAACGCAAACATATACTGGAACGCCTGACGGCCGCGGAAACCCTGGAAAAATATCTCCATACCCGTTACGTTGGCCAGAAGCGCTTTTCATTGGAGGGCGGAGAAAGTTTAATTCCGTTGCTGGAAAATTTGATTCAGCGAGCGGGCGCCAATGGCGTACAGGAGATCGTGATCGGCATGGCCCATCGCGGCCGCTTGAATGTGCTGGTCAACGTGCTTGGAAAATTGCCGAAGGATTTGTTCTCCGAGTTCGAAGGCAAGCACGCAACGGATTTGTCCTCTGGCGATGTGAAATATCATCTTGGATTCTCCAGCGACATCAACACGCCCGGCGGCGCCGTTCATTTGACATTGGCGTTTAATCCATCGCATCTGGAGATCGTCAATCCGGTAGTAGAAGGTTCGGTGCGCGCACATCAACAGCGCCGTGCGGATCGCGAAGGTAAGCTGTGTTTGCCGGTTCTCCTCCACGGCGACGCCGCGTTTGCCGGTCAAGGCGTTGTCATGGAGACGATGGCGCTATCGCAAACCCGTGGCTATCGCACCGGCGGCACCGTTCATGTTGTCATTAATAATCAGATTGGTTTTACTACCTCCGACCCGCGCGATACACGCTCATCCATTTATTGCACCGATATCGGCAAGCTCATCGAGGTGCCGGTGTTCCACGTCAACGGCGATGATCCAGAAAGCGTGTTGCTGGCGATCGAAATCGCGTTCGATTTTCGCACCAAATTCGGCAAGGATTCCATCGTCGATTTGGTGTGCTTTCGTAAGTTAGGCCACAACGAGCAAGATGAACCATTGGTGACGCAGCCATTAATGTACAAGAAAATTGCGCAGCACCCCGGTACGCGCAAGCTGTATGCCGATAAGCTGGCGGCCCAAGGACTAGGCGACACGCTGGGCGACGACATGGTGAAAGCCTACCGCGCCGCCATGGACGCAGGCAAACACACGGTGGACCCGGTACTGACCAATTTCAAGAGTAAATACGCGGTGGACTGGTCGCCCTACCTGGGAAAGAAGTGGACCGATGCAGGCGACACCGCTATTCCGCTGGCCGAATGGAAACGCTTGGCCACCAAAATCACCACCATTCCAACTACGGTCACCCCCCACCAGTTGGTTAAAAAGGTGTACGACGACCGCGCTGCCATGGGCCGCGGCGATATTCCGGTGGACTGGGGCATGGGCGAGCACATGGCTCTCGCTTCCTTGGTAGCCGCTGGCAACCAAG
>JBKJHT010000246.1:0-11520 GCA_046598945.1 Burkholderiales bacterium
ATTACGCACCATTGCCTAATCGATCTTCCGCAGCGCCGCTTTCTACTTTGCCACAACGAAGGCACGCAGTGTTTCTTCGGCGCGATTTGCGGCACTGGGCCGATTACTACGCTCATAAGTCTTATTCGAGCGTTCGAACTCTGCCAGCGTGATCTATCCTTGCTAAGGCGCAGCTTCCAAGTCGTATAATAATTCACTTTAAGTTATATTCATAACTTGCCAAAAGACAAGCAAAAGACAGCGCGATTGACGTTAATACATTGTGCCGTGGGAAGCGAGGGAATGTGGGGGAGCAGAATTCGAAAAACGTCATAGGCAAGGTGCGCGTCACACGCTTCGCGACAGGGCACACCTTTGGCAATTTCTCGGAACCCCAAGCTCGGAACGTTAGGCTCTGTAGGTTATGGGGTAGATTTTCAGACTATCGCACTGCAGTAGACTATGATCGCTAGGGGTCGTTTTTCGCGTTCGCGCTGAACGAACGACAGTGGATATGAACAGAACTGATAATTCTGTTCACTATCACCGCAAAGACCGCCCGATATCGATCATCGCAGGGCCCTCTAGCGAATAATGCTCATTTTGACGTTATTTCTTGCCCGAGAGTGAACAAAACTGATAGCGTTTTGTTCACTCTCGCTACTTTTTCTGAACGCCCTCAGAGGGAAGCCGCTTATTTTTGAACACTCGAAAGTGAACACTTCTCCGCCCCGAGAATGCGGGCCGGCTTAGGTACCTTCATTGTGTTCGACGCCTCGCCGTATTACAATGTCTTACATGGCTACCATTACATTACGCGTCCCCGACGACTTAGAGCACGCATTGAAACGGCAAAGCACTATCGCCGGTGTATCCAAGAGTGAATTAGCTCGTGAAGCTCTGCGTCGATTCTTGACCGTGTCGGAGTTTCAGCGTTTGCGAACCAAACTCGTAACACGCGCGCAAGCGAAAGGTATTCATACCGATGATGACGTATTTCGTGTGCTCGATCGTCCGTGAGGATCGTTTTGGATTCGTCTGTGCTGATCGCCGCTTCGATCAGCCGTGCAGGCGTATGCGCCGAGTTGCTGCAAGATTTGCTCACCCATCACGAATTGGTCGTCTCGAACTTTATCGTCGATGAACTGACTCGTAAGCTCCGAGATAAATTTAAATTCCCGGAAAGCGAAATTCGCCCGTTGCGGAACTTTTTATTAAGCACCGCCATCATCGTCGAGCCAGTCGTGCTCCCGAAAAACGTGTGTCGCGATCCAAACGATATCCCTGTTCTTGGTACTGCCGTAGCGGCGAGCGCCGAACTGTTGATTACCGTGGACAAGGACCTATTGGCGATCGGCAAATTTCAAAACACCGCGATTATTAAGCCTGGCGAATTCTGGGAGCGCGCGATCGGTTAATTTACGAACTAGATTTCTCTAGCCCAGCGGTTAAAATAGCGATTTACACCAAACCACCTTCCCATGAATTTTCTCGATCAATTTAAACTAGACGGCAAAGTCGCGTTCATCACCGGCGGCTCGCGCGGCCTCGGGCTGGAAATGGCGACTGCACTTTCGCAAGCCGGCGCGCGCGTCGCACTGATGGCGCGTCGCGAAAAATATTTCGATGAGGCACGTGCCGAATTGTCTAACGCGCATTGCCTGCTGGGCGATGTGAGCAGCGAAGGTGACGTGCAGCGTGCCGTTGCAGACACGAAACAAAAATTCGGCGAGATCGGTATTTTGATCAACGCCGCCGGGATTGCTTGGGGCGCGCCCGCGATTGAAATGCCCGCGGACAAATTTCGCGAAGTCATGCAGGTGAACGTGGACGGCACGTTCTACGCGTGCAAGGCCTGCGCACCGGACATGATCAAAGCCGGTTACGGCAAGATTATCAATATCGCATCGATCGCCGGAATAATCGGCGAGCCGCCGGAAATTCTCGATGCCGTCGGCTATAGCGCAAGCAAAGCCGCGGTAATTATGCTGACCAAGGATTTGGCCGCGAAATGGGGTCGCCATGGCATTCGCGTTAACGCCATCGCACCGGGATTTTTCCCGACCAAGATGACCGAGAAAAATCTGCCGAACATCGAACAACTAATCAATGCACGCACGCCGCTGGGACGCGCCGGTCGCAATGGTGAAATCGGTGGCGCCGCGCTGTATCTCGCCAGCCCCGCATCGGATTATGTAACGGGACAAACGTTGGCAGTGGATGGCGGGACAACGGTATAAGCATCGGCCTGAGAGGAAATATCAGCGCGCCTCTGGCCCTAGGCCACCTAGTCCAGGCATGCATAGCGGAGAGCAACGACGAGAGCGCCTCTCAGGGCACACGAAGTTACATACCCAGTCCATGTCATCCTGAGCGCAGCGAAGGATTTGCTTTATCGTGCGTCCGCAAAGGCTTAACAGCAGATCCTTCGCTGCGCTCGGGATGACAGTGTTTCAGAATATTTAACACGGTCAAAATTTGAGGAGCACTGCATGTCTGAAAAATTTCTAAGCGGCCGCATCGCCGTCGTCACCGGCGGACGTCGTGGCTTAGGTAAAGCCATGGCGCTTGCGCTTGGCGAAGTCGGCGCCAAGCTGGCGCTGGTGGATAACGAATCTTCCGCCGATGCGGTGAACGAGGCACAGGCCAAGGGCATCGAAGCGAAAAGTTTTACCTGCGACGTAAGCAACGCAAAGAACGTCGAAGCCTGCGCCAAAGAAATCGTCGATCATTTTGGCAAGGCGAATATTTTGATCAACGCCGCCGGCATCGTGATCCGCAAAACCACCAGCGATCTTTCCGTTGACGAATGGGATCGCGTCATCGGCATCAATTTATCCGGCGCGTTTTATTTTTCCAAGGCCTTGATCCCGCATATGCGCGGCCAAGGCTACGGGCGTATCATCAATATTTGCTCGGTGATGGCTCACGTGTCGACGGCAGATCGCGTCGCCTACAATGCCAGCAAAGCGGGTTTGCTGGCGATGACCAAGGCGCAAGCATTGGAACTGGCCCAAGACAACATCACCGTCGTGGGCATCAGCCCCGGCGCATTTTCCACCGACATGACCGCCGCGCTCCGCGCCGACCCGTCACGCAACGCAACCTTCATGGACGCCACACCCATGCGCCGCTGGGGCGAGCCAGACGAGATTGGTAAATTGGCGCGCTATATTTGTTCGCCCGATGCAAGTTACATCACCGGCACCGACATCGTGATCGATGGCGGTTGGCTGGCGAGCGGAGTTTAGTCCAAACAACAGAATCCCCATTGGGCGGTGTGATATTCGAGTAGTAAACTACCTCGCATGAAAGTTAAGGATCTGATCGCGTTATTGGAAGGTGATGGTTGGGTGTTGATCCGTACAAAAGGAAGTCATCGACAGTTTCATCATCCGAATAAATCGGGAACGGTTACGGTGTCAGGAAAGCCAAGTGTTGATATTCCCATCGGCACGCTCAGTAGTGCGTTAAAGCAAGCGGGATTAAAGAAATAGGAGTCGTCGTTATGCGATATTTGGTTATTTTAGAACAAGGTCCTAGCTCGTTTGGCGCCTACGTACCGGACCTTCCTGGATGTGTGGCGGTAGGTGACACACACGAAGAAGTGCTCACGCTAATTCAGGAAGCCATTGAGTTCCATCTCGAGGGACTGAAGGAAGAGGGTCTATCTATTCCGCGCCCCGCCTCCTCCAGCGCGCTGGTCGACGTACGAGCCGCCTAACTACCGACTCATTTAGAGAACGCAGCAAGCAATGCAACGTCGATTTAAAGCCGGCGTTAATCCGAACATTTTTTAGGAAACTTAAGTGACTTCATTGCCCCTCATCGGCATTACCATGGGCGACCCGTCCGGCATCGGCGCGGAAATTATTTGCAAGGCGCTGAAAGATTTGTCGCCGACTGAGCGCTCGCGCACGGCGGTGGTCGGTGATCCATTTTATCTGGAACGCGCCAACAAACTGATCGGCGGCAATCTCAAGTTTGGTGACGCGACCACCACGCACACCGATGGCACCGTGCCGGTGTTCGAAGTTAACGTCGATCGCGCGCAGGTGGAAGATAGCAAAGTGTGCGCCGCATCCGGCGATGCAGCCTATCGGTTCATTGATCGCGCCGTCACCGCCGCACTTGCCAAGGACATTGCCGTCATCGTCACTGCCCCGCTCAATAAAGAAGCATTACATCTGAGTGGCCACCACTTCGAGGGCCACACCGAGTTGCTGGCGCATCTGACCGGCGTAAAATCATCCTTCATGTTGTTGGCGTCGGAAAAATTATCTTCCATCCATGTCTCGACCCATGTTTCGCTCGCGGGCGCGGTCAAGCGCGCGACGCCGGAACGTGTGGCTGCGACGATACGCGCCGGTAATTCACACCTAAAACTGATGGGCATGAAATCGCCGCGCATCGCCGTCGCGGGACTCAATCCCCATTGCGGCGAGAACGGTTTGTTTGGCAACGAGGAAGCCGAACAAATCGTACCTGGCATCAAGATGGCGCAAGCGGATGGCATTAATGTGACGGGCCCGATTTCCGGCGACACGGTGTTCTATCGCGCGATGAAAGGCGAATTCGATCTCGTGGTTGCGCAGTATCACGATCAAGGCCACATTCCGACCAAACTGATCGCCTTTGATAGCACCGTGAATGTCTCTCTCGGCTTGCCCATTTATCGCACCTCGGTGGATCACGGAACGGCGTTCGATATCGCGTGGCAAGGCAAGGCGGACTACGTAAATTTGAACGCGGCGATTAGCTACGCACGCCGCATGGCGGCGGGTTCGCAAGGCTAGCGGGTTATTGCAAGCATGGCGTCGACCCTCAAGATCCTCATCATCGCCGACGACCTGACCGGCGCGATGGACGCCGCGGCGCCGTTCGCAAAACGCGGCGCCCATACCCGCGTGCTGTTTTCCGACAACCCTAGCTCCGAACAATTGCTCAACGCGCCGGAAGTGTTGGCGCGCAGCACCGACAGCCGCCACCTCGATCCGCTGCGTGCGATTCAGCGCGTCCACCAAGCGATAGCCGATTTGGAAGATCGCTTGCCGTTCAAAAAAATCGACTCAACATTACGTGGCAACGTCGTGCCGGAATCCTTGGCCGTGCTGGAAGCGACTGGTCGCCAACATTTATTGATCACACCGGCATTTCCCGGCCAAGGGCGGATAATGCGCGGCGGCGAAGTATTTATCCACGGCGTTCCATTGGCCGAAACGTCGATGGCCAAGGACGCGCTGGCGCCACCGCTGCGTATTCCGCTGGCGATGGCCTTTGGCGGAAAAATGGGCGTGCTGGTGCATGAGATCGAGCACCCGGCGCAGCTCCGGTTGCAACCCGGCGAGGCGATCCACGTGTACGTCGTCGATAGCGAAACCGACGACCAGCTATTGCAACTGGCACGGTTCGCGCTGACCCATCGCCATGAAGTGGTGGTCGCCGGCTCGTCCGGGCTGGGTAATGCGCTGGCCACGGCGATCTACGGCGGTACGTCCGACCTGCGGGTACGCCGCGATGGGCAGCCGATGCTCTACATCGTCGGCTCGCGCACACCGCAAAGCGCAGCGCAATTGGAACGTTTGGTGGATTGCGGCGCGAAGCTCATCGTCATCGAAAGTCATGATGGCCGCATCGATTTAGAACAAGCCCTCGCCAGTCTGGCTCAGTTCGATCACGGCAAGTCTGCCTACGTATTGACCTTACGGCAGCGCGATAAAATCGCGCCTGAAGCCCCGCTGGTCGCCACTGCCCTGGCCACCGTCGCCCATCGCCTGATCGAGGAATTGGACGTCGGCGCCATCGTTGTCACCGGCGGCGACACGGCGCAAGCTTTGATGGCGGAGCTCGCGATCCAGTCGGTCGATCTTGCCGGTGAGTTATTGCCCGGTATCGCGATCGGCGTCGTGCCGCATCGCAAACGCAGTTTCAAATTAGTCACCAAGGCCGGTGGCTTCGGCGATCCGGAATTATTCGTCACCTTAATGAAAGAATTGAGCCTGAAATGAATTTCAATAATCTTAGCATCGAGGCGCGCAATCACGTGTTGTTCATGGGACTGAATCGCCCGGCCAAACGCAATGCCTTCGACCTCGAACTCTTTCGTTCGCTATCGTTAGCTTACGGCGAATTGGAACGCAATCGCGAGCTGCGCTGCGGCGTGCTGTTCGCCCATGGCGATCACTTCACCGGCGGGATCGATTTACCACAATGGGCGCCGCGTTTCGCCGAAGGAAAATTTATCGACCCAGCCGAGGGCGGCATGGATCCGCTCGCACTCGACGAACTTAAAACCGTCAGCAAACCTATTGTCATGGCGGTGCAGGGCTGGTGCCTCACAATCGGTCTGGAATTGTTGCTCGCGACCGACATTCGCGTCGCCGCCAGCAACACGCGTTTCGCGCAAATCGAACCGAAGCGCGGCATCTATGCGATCGGCGGCGCGACGGTTCGGCTGCAGCAAGAAATCGGTTGGGGCAACGCCATGCGTTATCTCTTGACGAGCGACGAGCTCAGCGCCAGCGAAGCGCTGCGCTTGGGCCTGGTACAAGAGGTGGTTCCGGTTGGCGCGCAACTCGCGCGCGCAACGGATATCGCCATGACCATCGCCGCGCAAGCCCCGCTTGCCGTGCAAGCGACATTGCGCTCGGCGCGCATCGCCCGCAGTCAAGGCGCACCCGCCGCCATCGCGCGATTGGCGCCGGACTTGGCGCCGCTGCTCTCAAGCGAAGATGCGAAAGAAGGAATACAGTCATTTATTGAACGCCGTGCGGGAATTTTTACTGGCCGCTAGCGCCACCATTGTCATTCCCGCGCAGGCGGGATCGTGCGCCCGTGATGGCGCCAAATCAGCACGGTGCAAGTGCGTGTCGGAGTGTGCCACAGCTCCGTAGCCGAAGGTAACTAACTCTGGGAAGCAAGTCTTCGCGCATCCTTCGAGCAATGGTCTGACGCCCAAATACTGTTCACGTCTGTAATGAAATCGTACTTTGGATCAGGTTTCTTTTTGGTTTCAGATTGGCGGTTCAGTCGTACATCACGATGGCGCGATCCGTGTCTGGTCTATACACGACGATTCGACGGCTTCGCCATCGATTTGGCGTCCCAAAACCAATAACCGGCGATACTTGTCCGTCGTGACCAACGGACGATTGATGACGCTGCGCTGGGTGCCTGAGATCCGCACCCTCTTGACGTGGGAAGTCGGTGGCAACCCGAAACCGACGCCCGCGCTCAAGCTAGACCCCTTTGCCGGACACTCACTCTGCCTATGTCTTTCGGCCTATATACACAAATCAAATTTCGGCGCACCGTGCAATGAGTATCGAAGGAAATGAATTTTCGCAGTCCACAAACTCCAACTCAAAGGGCACTATCGCAACGCAGTACGCATTACAGGGGCACACTACCTGTTTCCATGTCAGGGTGCATCGAACGGAAAGTGGACTGTCATCTCGCCGCCCGGTCGTTCCATCTGGACGCTCTGGAGCGATAACTCGGGGCTTTGCATACACTCGACGCCGAGCAGAGCACCGAGCGGCGACCGACAGCGAATACACTGCCAACGGCCGCAATGCTTACATAAACATCCCGTAACCGGAGTGATGCACAGCGGTTCGACGATGCCGATAGTGGCTTTAGCCTTCGCAAACGACCCACGCTAGAAAGGCGTCACTGGTCCTGCCGCGTCGGACCTTTGCTTTTTTCAGCGTTTTCCAGAGGGGATATACCGGATGAACTCGTACAAAAAGCTACCCCTCCTGTTGCTGATCGTGGCGATTCTGATCGCGATCTTGCTATGGGGCATACACCGCAGGGGTTATTTCCTACCTGGCAGTGTCTCGGTCGCGGTCGATATAAAGATCACACCCGCAGTTCGCACAATCTCCGGATTCGACAACGAGCCGCCTCGACCAGTCGCGGCCCTAAGCGATGGTAGAGGGACGACCATCTCGTTTGTCGAAGACGAGCTGATCTACACAACCGATGACAAAACCGCCCTAGAATCGTTTGTAAAGCGCTCTGGTGGCGCCGTAGTACGCCATCTTGTGCCAGGCGAGGCTGGTCTGAGCGCCCCAAGCCAGTATCTTGTCCGCATCAACGCAAAAAGTGCCAACACAATACAGATGGTCTCAGATCTCAAAAAACTAAATCCTGGAAGATCGGGAAAGCTTATCCTCTCCAGCGACGCGGGCCTGGCACTGGTAGCGATCGCCAGTCACGAAGCGGCGGCAGGGCAACCGATCGGGATCAATTTCGTTCTGTCCCCGACTGGCTATAGCGATAGGAATCTGTTGGAGGGCATGCCTCCCGCAGGGTCGTCCACCTCACCACCGCAGGGAGAATCGTTCAATCGGAACCCCAATACGTGGAGCTACTTTGTGCGGGGTGCCAGCACTCAGAACATTGGCGTGGGTGATGCGTGGCGTGTTCTTGATCAGGTTGGCCGGCTCAAGCCCATAATCAAGATCGCGGTTATCGACGGAGGCTTCCTGTCGAATGACGACAATCCAGGCGACTTCACGATCGACACCAATTCGATCTGGGCGAAGGATCCAAATCGCAAGAATGAGCAGAAATGCACGAGCGGGCTTGTCTGCGACTGGCATGGAACGAACGTGGTTGGGACCCTCATGGGTGTCGCCAACAATAGCTACGGCGCCGCGGGCCCCGCAGGGCCGGTGGCCACCGCCCTAGCCATTCGCAGCAGCGGAGATGTCTTCAACTATCTGGGAAGTTTCATTGCCGCGAGGATGAGCAACGCACGGATAGTGAATATGAGTTTTAGTGGCGGTGTGCCATTCCTTCTTTCCTGGGCGGTCTTGCCGGTCGATGCGTTGACGGTCCTCATGCATGGCACGGGGCAGATGCTGTTTGCATCAGCAGGAAACGACGGTCTTGACGTTGACGGAGAAGATTGTGCCTGGCCATTCGACTGGCCTTGCTGGGAGCGCGTCTGGTACGTTCCTTGTGAGAATGGCGGCGTCACGTGCATCGGGGCTCTGACTCGTAAGTCCGATCAGAAATTGCCTTCATCCAACTACGGCAGCGATACCGTTGCCCTCTTCGGCCCCGGCTCCGTCTGGGTCGGGCCCGATCTTCAATACCAGGATGTCCATGGCTTCTCCGCCACGAGTGCGGCATCGCCATTCGTTGCGGGGGTTGCCGCGTTGGTCGTTGCAGCCAATCCGACATTGACCAACAATGACGTGGAGAAGATCCTCATCGATACTGCGAATCCCAGTAAAGATGGACTGGTCCGCCGTTACGTCAACGCGTATGCCGCCGTGATCAAAGCGCTTGGCGGGACGCCTCCCGAAATCACAATCGCGGTAGACGCCGCACAGCAGTTTGGAGCGTGCGAGACGCTGTATAACTTTACCGCGGCAACGACTGATCCGGACAATGGCCCGCCAACGGTCAAATGGACCAGTAGCCTGCAAAACCCGCTGGGTGGCGGTAATTCGTTTTCACGTACGCTTTCTCCTGGAACACATCGGATCACCGCAACGGCAACCGACGGCATCGGTCTTAGCACCCTGTCCAACGAGGTCGTTCTCACTGCCGGGGGAGCGGCGCCGGCGAAAAAGCCGACGATAGACATCATCTCCCTCGCGAATCATCAAAAATTTTCGGCCAATCAGGACATCACCTTTGAAGCCGGCGGCTTGGACCCCAACAAGGCTTTGGGCGGGCTGGTTTCCGCAAACGTTCGGTGGTCGGACCTGAACGCGGGAGAGATTGGAACCGGACAGCGTCTGATCCGCAGGCTAAGTGTCGGCTCGCACTTCATCATCGTCAATTACACTGGAGTCTGTGGCGGCACTGCGGATCAAATGCGGCTGATCGAAGTCACCCCGGCCGTGGCTGATGCTCCACCAAACATGCATATCACCACGCCGAGCAGGAACGACATCGTAATTCGGGTTGATCCCGGATCGGGCGAGGCATGTCTTCGGGTAGCAGGGTTCGGGTTCGATGAAGAGGATAAGGACTTCGCGGCAATCGATTTCTGGGAGACCAATCGCAGTGACCTGCAGCTAAAGGCGCTCTCCTTCGATCAAAATACCACCGTCTGTCTCAAGAAAGTTCCAAGCGACGCCTCCACCGTGCATCAAATCCGGCTCAGAGGCAGAGACAAAAACGGAAACCTCGGTTTCTCCGCTCCGCTAAAAGTGACTGTACTTCCAACCGTGAATTGACACGGTCGTTATTACCGAATGAAACAGGTCGGCGATGGCGCTCACCACTGGTTATGGCCGACAATGAATGCGACGGCCCGTGAAAATAATTAGATTTTCGAAACACCCGGGAGCGGGCGTTTGGCAATGAGTGCTAAAAAATCAAACTACGTCGGCTTGAAGGATTTAGCCGACGAGTGCACCGCACAATGCAATTTACAGTTTGGGTCGATACCGGCCTGAAAGCAACCTATGACCTAATCGACCGTTTTCGCGGAGATCAAGCCTTGATCAAAGCGCGCAATCGCCCGGCGCGGTAATCCTAGCGTGCTTAAAAGCGCGAATCGTGTCTTCACCTCAAACGGCGACCAATCGGGGGCTGAGAATGTTGAACCGTCTATCGCGGGGAACCAACCCTGGAACGAGGCCTTTTCGGACTTATCAGGCGCAGTAAAAAATGAAATGGTCAGCGGTGACCCGCGGATCCTCGAAATTCTTTGGCGAGGTATACAGAGCGGGCCGCTGCAATCCCCAAAAGGACCCTTATCCCCCAACGGGCAAGCCGATTCAAGTGCCTGCTGCGACGCTTGTTCAACCGTAACAGCGCCGTTTGCAACGCTTATGCAACACCCCGTTCCAATGAACAGCCCCGCAGCAAGCTGCGGGGTATCGAACACCCAAGCCTAAATTCCTTTCGTGGCAAGCCACGGGGAATTGAACCCGGAGGGATTAAGGTGGCCGCGTAAATGTTGAGTTCGATAAATCCCTACATTCCAAACTATCTGTCTTAATCCTCGATAGTTTTTCGTATGATTTACCAAGATCGATTACGCGGGAGGAACCATGAAATTCATTCGAAGGCAATTTTTGTTGAACAGTTCGGCCTCCACGGCAGTTTCATTGGTAGGACAACTCCAGGTACTCCAAGCTTATGCAACGCAACCGTCTTCAAATTCGAACGATAAAGGGAGCAAGGCAACGGTGAGCAATCTGACAGAACAGTTTTTCAAGGCGTATAACACGAATGATATGCAGCGGGTGCGCCAATATGTCACTTCGGATATCGTTTACATCGAAATGGAGGTGAAGACACGATTCGTGCTTTTAAGCGGGTTAGGGATCACCGAACCGGGCGATTTCGCGTTCTGATTAAGGCTTGAGCCCAGCCAAACTGGCCAATTACGAACAGTCGGCGTAAAACGGATGCCGACGTTTGCCAATGGCAAAGCTTGCGCAAAGAATCCGCGCTGTTGCCGGAGGTCGCGAGGCTATGATACTGTTTACAACAACAATACAAAGAACAACGATAAGAACATATCATGGGCCAACCATTTCCGGCGCGCATGGGTCGGACATCCAA
>JBKJHT010000247.1:0-3034 GCA_046598945.1 Burkholderiales bacterium
ATACGCGGCGAGTGGCATGTCGGCGGCTTTGGCCATCGCATCCCACATGGCCATATCGAGGCCCGATACGGCAATCAGCGACACGCCTTCACGGCCGACCAAGTGCAGCGTACCGATGCCACGGCGATAGCTGTCGAACGGCGCGATCGGCATGCCCTTCGCCGCTGCGGCAAGATCTTCGATGGCGGGAATGATGTAGCGCATCGATTGTTTGAGATACGGCTCGAGATAGCTATGGCCCCACGCCTTCGTTGGTGTAAAGGTCAATCAAGATCAGCGGCCATTCGCGAAATAGCCCAACCCGCGAGACAACGGGTCGCTTCAGTGGGACGAGAACCTGGCGCGCTCGAACGCTTTTTAGTGTGAGTGGAATTTGCGTCATTAATAATCTCATTCAGGCTGTGCAATAGAGAAAATAGTCCTAGCATACGAAGCGGAACATCGTTGCTACTAATCGTCGATTGCATTTCGTATAGGGCTGCCATGAAGCTAAATTTTTCACTGCAACGCACTTAATGTGATTGCAGTCGTATAATTTCCCTTGGCATTGTGAGAGATGCTACAAGTCTCGCCACGGCGCCTTCTCGAAGTTACCTAAATCCATGGAGGAAATCAAATGCGTGCAGTAAAACTTTTAACAATCAGCGGACTTTTCGGTTTGAGTCTTGGCCTTGTCAACAGCGCGTCGGCGCAGGAAGCAAAAACATTTTTGACTCAAGCGACGGCGCAAAAAATGGCGGCTGCGTGCGAAGCGAAAGCAAAAGCGGAAGGTTGGAAAATCATCATCGCCATCGTTGACGACGGCGGTAATCTAAAGCACTTCAGCCGCATGGATGATTCATTTCATATCAGCATCGAGATTTCTCAAATGAAGGCGAATACGGTAGCGGGTATTCCGTTTTCAACACGGAAATTTGGCGAGATTGCGCAACAGGTCAAGGGGTTGGAATTTACGCCGAGAACGGCAACCTTCCCTGGCGGATTGCCGATCATCACTGCGAGCGGTAAGCACATCGGCGGCATTGGCGTGAGCGGTGCGACTGGCGATCAGGACGAAGCCTGTGCGCAAGCGGCGTTAGATGCGGTTAAGGATGTATTGAAGTAAAGATGTCTTCGTAGCCTGGATGTAGCGCAAGCGTCATCCGATAGGCGGGGATCCCGTGTCGTTAGGCAACGGCCAAATGGATCCCCGCCACCGCGGGGATGACGTCGGGTATTTTTTCTCGATTTCTTCACTAACAGCCGGGCGAAACAACTTTTAAGCATGGATGCGGTGACTACCCCAAAAATCAGCTATCTGATCTCCCAGATCGATCCTTTCTCCGACGAATTTCTGACCAGCCCGCACAAATTTCACGAAGAATTGCGCGAAGCCGGCCCGGTAGTTTGGCTTGCGCGCTACGGACTGTGGGCAATGGCGCGGCACGAAGAAGTGCATGCGGTGTTGAGCGATTGGGAGACTTATTGCTCTAGCGCGGGTGTGGGCTTAAGCGATTTTCGTAAGGAACAACCCTGGCGCACGCCCGGCCTGTTGCTAGAAGCCGATCCGCCATTGCACACACGCACGCGCAACGTAATGATGCGCGTCGTGTCGCGACCCGCGATCGAGGCGCTGCGCGAACCGTTCACGAAGGAAGCGGTGCGTTTGCTCGATGAGTTGGTTGCGCGCGGCACATTTGATGCGGTGACCGATTTGGCGGAGAAGTATCCGGTAAAAGTGTTTCCCGACGCAGTCGGCCTGCCCGCCGCAGGCCGCGAACGCTTGTTGCCCTACGGCAGCATGGTGTTCAACGCGTTTGGCCCACGCAATCATTTGTTCGAGACTGCAATGGCGGACTCAAAGGCCTTGCTCGAATGGGCGGCGACTTGGTGTCAACGCAGCGCGTTGACTTCAGATGGCTTTGGCGCGCGAATTTACGAGGCGGCCGACACGGAAAAAGTAAGCGAGGCCGAGGCTGCTCTCTTGGTAAGATCGTTCATCTCGGCGGGACTTGATACAACGGTTCACGCGCTCGGCAATGCGATTTACTGCTTCGCGACTAACCCCGATCAATGGCAGATTTTTCGCGCCGATCCGACGTTGGCGCGATCGGCGTTTGAAGAAGTGATCCGTTACGAATCGCCGGTGCAAACTTTTTTCCGCACCACGACCAAGCCCGTGGACGTTGCCGGTGTGCAGCTAGGCGAGGGCCAGAAAGTGTTACTGTTTCTCGCCGCGGCAAATCGCGATCCGCGTAAATGGCAAGCACCGGAGCATTTCGACATTCGCCGCAAAACCTTGGGCCACGTAGGATTCGGCGCCGGCATTCACGGCTGCGTTGGGCAGGCTGTCGCTCGCTTGGAAGGTGAGATCATTTTGGCTGAGCTGGCGAAACAGGTGGAGAAAATTCAAATTGTCGGCGAGCCGAAGTTGCAGTTGAATAACACGTTGCGTGGTTGGGCGAGTTTGCCCGTGTCGGTGAGTTAGCTTTTGCCGTCATTCCCGCTAAAGCGGGAATACAGTGTCAGTTGGGCGAGCAGTGGTTCCGCTGCGCTCGATCCACCCTAATATGTATCCTCGTGTCATTCCCACGAAAGCGGCAATCCATTTAGCCTCTGAAAATCAACATGATAGGGGTCGAGAAGGGCTCTCGCCCTCCCCGCCCGCCGAAGCGTGCGTGTTGCCCGAGGCCAGCCCCCGGTTCTCCCGCACACGGCTCTCCAGTCGGCGGTGTCCTCATCGGGATTGGCTTGCCAGGGCATGGGCCTCGGTCATCGTGAAGAGTCCCAACTCAGCAAAGTAGGCATCGGGCCAGCGTTTATGGTCGGCCAGCGTGTGTCCGGCCCCCGTTCGCTTCTGCTGCTTGCGCCGCAGTGCGCGTAGCCGTCGTCGTATAAAGCCGTCCACGCCGCTAAACGTCCACGGATGTGCGTGTTGAAAGTAGTTATACCAACCTTGGCGCATCGGGTTCAGTTCCACAATGATACAGCCAAGACTTTCTGCGCAGGTGCGCCTCGTCTTGGCGCGTATCCGCTCTCGTATCGCGTTCAGACT
>JBKJHT010000035.1:0-6115 GCA_046598945.1 Burkholderiales bacterium
GCCGCTTCTTTGTCTCGCGTGGTTTGTACCAACACGTCAATCACCACCCCATTTTGATCAACGGCGCGCCACAACCAACATGGTTTGCCTTTGATCGTCACAACCACTTCGTCCAGATGCCACTTGTCACCCTTGGCTAACGCCAAGGTGCGAATGTTCTTTGCAGCGCGTTGACCAAATGTCAGTGCCCAGCAGCGCACGGTCTCATAGGTTACGTCAATGCCACGCTGCGCGAGTATTTCCTCCACCATGCGCAGGCTCAGGGGAAAGCGAAAGTAAAGCCACACTGCGTAGCAAATCACTTGTTGCGGATAGCGGTACCCTGCATAGGAAATGGCCTTGATGGGATTACTTGCACAATTTGGCGCTGTCGATGGCATCGGTTTCATGCGACGATTCTGACAGACCCACTACCAAGTTGACAATACCGACAACGCTGCTGATTTGTTGTGACCGTTAGCGGCGTGCGTGGGTAACCCGCTTGGGTTTCAGCTTGATCGGCGCGACCGTCAAGCGCATGCCCATGGCATTGAGTATGGCGGAGAAACTACTCAACCCCGGATTACCCTCGGCCGATAACGTCCGGTACAGCTGCGTGGGATTGAGCTTTGCCTTCTCGGCGATCGCCGTCACGCCGCCGAACGCTTGCGTCATTTGCCGGAGCGCCACCAATAAATCGGCTTGATCGCCGTCTTCAATGAGCGAGTTCAGGTAATCCACCGAGAAGTCCGGATCGTCCTGAAACAACTCGGTCATGGCCTGGTCGTGATTACGATCTCTCATTCGTCTGCCCTTTGTTGCCAATCTTGCCAATAACTCACCGCCCGGGTAATCTCGGCATCTTGTCTGGCCTTGTCACCGCCACATAGCAGTAACACCATCGTTTCGCCGGTCTGGGCGTAATAAACGCGATAGCCGGCGCCCACATCAATGCGCAGTTCCCAGACGCCATCCCTACAGAATTTGTGATCACCGAAATTACCTGCTTCCAGGCGGTTGGTGCGTTTGATGATCTGGTTCTTCGCGACGGGATCGCGTAACGCTTTTAGCCACATCAGGAACGGATCCCTGCCTTGGGTATCCAGGTAGTGGCGAATATCGTACATAACATAGTATTCGTTTATTAACGAATATTGTCAAGCGGGATTCAAACCCGTCGTAATGCGGGTGGGCGCGACCTCAAACTGGTTGTGTCGGTCGCCCGATTCCTTGTTCATGAATGTTGGAATGCGCTCGCCCGGGCATTGACGGCCTGCTTCTGAAAAAGCCGTTCACGATACTGTTCGACCGGAAAAGTAAATATGCCGCGCGTATTGATATGGCCACTGTGCGCGGGCGAAATATGGTTCAGCCAGTCGCCGGTGGCGACTTGGGGATTGGCGGCGCGCCAATCATTGAACACGCGTTGCATGTGCATCGTATTCCAAGTCAGACAAAGATTCGTCAATAAAGTGAGCGCACCGGAAGTCGCCATCAATTCCTCGGGGCGCCGGCCACGAGGCTTGGACGGCGTGCCGTCGTGGATTGCGCGCTGTAACGTATGCACCGATTCGCCGTGGGCGAGAATGCGATGAATGGTGCGGCGAAATACTTCATTAGTCAAATAGTCGCAGAGAAAAAGGCTGCGTACGAGCCGTCCTAAATGAACGCCCGCAGTGTGTACTGGATCACCTCGGGCGACCGATCCGAAATGCGCGATCGCCACGAGGGCCGACGTTTCGCCGGTCTCGATCGACGCCGTGATCCGCACCAACGTATCCCATTCTTTAATAATCGCACGCAGCGATACATCAAAGTCGATCACGTCCTTGAGTTCGCCAGGAATGACAATCCCCTTGTTCGGGACGAATAGTTTGCGCTCCTGAAGCCGCTTTAGCCTGGGACATAAATCCAAACCTAACAGTTTGGCAATGGCCATGGCGAACTCCGAATAGCCGTGAGTATCCACACAGAGTGTCGCGACCGGAATGTCCTTTTGTCGAATGGCACCCTCTATCCCGGCGCCGGCTTGACGTTCATGCAGTAACAGCGGCATATCGTTAAATAGCGACCAGAAATCGCCGAGATGGGTATAGCTACCAATGGCCGGCTGACGCCGACGCGGATCCCGACGCGCGTTCCAGAGGTGTTTTGAAACATCGAGGCTAGTGAGATCGGCGGAGGCTAAGGTACCGTCGCCCCAGGCTTTAGTAATGGGATAGCGTCGCTGGAACGCGACGACCGTTTGGTTTGCAGCCTTAAGCGCGCCCTCTTCTTCGACATACCGCATGGCGGACAGGACTTGTTCGGCCGTGACTTGCGGCATCATCAATGCAATCCCGGCCGCGTCAAGCGCCGTCACATGGGCCAACACCGAGCCGCGTTTTAATCCCCTGCGTAACTCGAGCAATGTCCCACCCTACAGACCCCGCAGCGCCTTCGCCCGGTCCTCGCCCTCAATGATGGTGCGCCACGGTCTGGGACAGGGGTAATCGCCAAGCTTGGGTAACAGCGTTTTCTTATTTGCGTAAATTTCTTTGAGGGCCCTAACGGCGGTGAGTGTGTCGTCATTTGTGGCGTGCAGATCCAGCCGAGTGAGTTCCGCTAATAGCGAGCGAATCGGCGTGCCGCTTTCGCTCAGTAGATGGCGCACGGTTGCTGCGTGGGATGGAAATGTCACGCCCGAGGGCCGATTGCACAATTCGACGATGCGCGCCCGCGCCGCTTGATCAGACAACGCAGGATCCATGGCGACCTGCTTGATTTCCTCGACGATGTTCTTGTAAGAACGCGAGCGCTCTGCCGCAAAGATGGTAGCGCGGCGCTTCGCCCTCCCAACCGTATCCAGGATCAGGCGGCCCCCCAATTCGATCACGGTGTCCGTCAACTGCAACAGGGTCACGCGTAAAAAACTGACGGTATCTAACGTCTGCCGTGGTTCTTGGAGTTTACGAAATCGCGCGGGCCGTTGAGATCGCACGCGGTGTGCATATCGCTTTTGTTTTTCCAGTGGCAACCCCGGAAACGGTTCCGTTGCAAATGGGTTATCGAGTTGACGTAAAATAACTTGACCGTGATCCCGGGAAACAAACATGGCTTGCAGCAAGCGTGATCCGATGTTCAAACAACGTCATTTCGACGACGAGATTATCCTGCGTTGCGTGCGCTGGTACGTCTCCTACAAACTCTCTTACCGCGATTTGACGGAAATGATGCTCGAGCGCGGCCTGACGATGGCGCCCAGCACGATCTATCGCTGGGTTCAATGCTACGTTCCGAAATTCGAGAAACGGTGGAACCGATTTTCGCGTCCCGTTGGCACGTCATGGCGAGTCGACGAGACGTATGTCAATATCAAAGGCGAGTGGCACTATCTATATCGCGCGGTGGATAAGCAAGGCCGTACGATCGACTTTTATTTGAGCCGTGCCCGCGGCATTGCGGCAACCAAGGCGTTCTTCCGCAAAGCGCTCGCGACACATAGCGGCCATGGCTCCTTGAAGGTGACACTCGACGGCCATCAGCCCAGCCATCGGGCATTGCGCCTGCTTCGACGCGAGCATGCGACTTGGCGTCGGGTGAAAGTGCGTTCTTGCAAATACCTCAACAACATTGTCGAACAGGATCATCGCGCTATCAAGGTGAAGTGCCAGGTGAAGTGCCGGGCGATGAAGAGCTTTCAGACCTTCGAAACTGCGGCGACGACGATCGCCGGGCTCGAGCTCGCGCATCGAGTTCGGAAGCGTCAATTTGTCGGACTGGATCGGGATCGGTCCAGACCGATTGATCATGCACGCGCGTGGTTTGCAGCGGTGATGGTATGACGCGGTAACCGTCGCAGCGACAAGGTTGGTGTGACCCGAAATTTCCTATTTGCAACGGAACCGCGGCCAAAACCGGAACAGCAACACGCAATGAATCAATCGTTTAGAGAATCAATCGCCCGCAAACCCGCGCCAGTACTGGGCCTGTCTACCGTCGTAAATTGCACGAAAAACAAGTGGACCCCTGACCATCGGTACGCTCGATGGGCCCCCACGTCGAAATCCGCGACGAAGTTGGCGCGGACAAGCCAGGAAGCGGTCAGCGCGGCCTATCGCGATCAGGAGCGCTGGACCAACATGTCGATCCTCAACTGCGCGCGCTCCGGCAAGTTACTCCCCGATCGCAGCATCCGCGAATATTGCCGCGACATTTGGCACGCCGAGCCGGTGCGATGCGAACTGCTGTCCCCCGATTCGGTAAAGGGCTGACTTCTTGCAATAGCATCGGCAAACCGGGTAATAACGGCGAGCGTTGTGCTAAGCTCAGACTGGTTAATTGCAACTCGACGAGGAGGAGATATGACAACCAGATTCGAAGGGCAGCGCGTGTTGGTGACCGACGCCGCCGAATTTATGGGCCCGGGGGTTTGCGCGATGTTCGCCGAGGAGGGGGCCAGCGTCATCGCCGAGAAGCGCGACCTGACACGTGCCGGTGCGGTCGAGGTGGCGGTGGAGGAAGCCGGGCACATCGATATCTTGATCGCCAATCTCGCCGTGCCGTACATTATCGCCGCGGCGCACGAGGCGGAGGAGGAGAATCTCTCCGAGGCGCTGAACCGGCTGGTGTTGCCGCTGCAGCGCCTGGTGCGCCGGGTGCTTCCGCAGATGATGGAGCGGCGCCGCGGCAAGATCGTCGTCGTGGGCAGCGCCTCGGCGCTGCGCGGCATACCGATGCGCTCTTGCTATGCGGCGGCGCGCGGCGCGCAGCTCGCTTTCGTCAAGACTGTGGCATTGGAAGCGATCCAATACAACGTGCATGTCAACGCCACGGCGCACGCCTACATCGAGAACCCTACCTACTACCCGCTTGAATATCAGCAGACAGAGGACTTCAAACAGCGCATGCAGCTTCTGCCCATCGGGCGCCTCGCCACCCCGCGGGAGGGCGCCTCGGTGGTGTTGTACCTAGCCAGCCCTGAGGCCGACTTTATGGTCGGCCAAGTTATTCCCTGCGCCGGGGGGTTCGTGCAGTAGCCCCGGCGGCAGCCCTGCGAGTTTTGCGTCCAATGCGCTCGCTGGATTCACGACAAGCTTGTTACTCCCCGCTGCGCGGTTCTGTCGCAAAGTTTTTGAACGACCCAGCAGGATCGGTAATTTTGAATCTGTTTATGAAGCTAACGAATAAAATTGCTGCGCCGGACGTGATTGGCCACTGCCCTTTCAATTGACCTTTGCGGATCATGTGCATGAGTTCGATACCAGCAAGTGTAATGGACGCTGACCAAAATGATTTGAATCCCAACATGGGCCGAGTCATTCGTTTGATCGCCCGGTGATCCTGCTCCACGATAGGGCGCGCGTACCTTGGTACACGTCCGTCGCGCAAAAGCATTCGGCGCATGACCGAAGCCATCCACCAGCAGACCAGCCGGTCGATGGAATGGATGGACGCCGCCGAATTGGTGGAAAGATTGAACCGCAAGCTTCGCGGCTGGGCCAATTACTTCAGTTTGGGTCCGGTCACTAAAGTGTATCGGCGGCTCGATCGCTACACCACGACGCGGCTGCGCCGGTGGCACTGCAAGAAGCACAAGGTAAGCGGCACGGGACTCTCGCGCTTTCCCGATGAGTACCTGTACGAAAGTTTAGACCTCATCCGATTACCCCTGCTTCCGCAGCGCCTGCCGTGGGCGAATGTATGATGTCTTGTCCGAGAGCCGGATGCGGGAAATCCGCATGTCCGGTTCGATGAGCGGGGGGTGGAAACGGAGTTATGGTCAAGCTACTTGGGCACCGCCAACCGAAAGCGGCGGCAACAGACAAGCGTAACCTAACACCACCGCGCCACCTCTCGACTCTACCCGAATCTTGAAGTGACCCCAAATTGCGCCGGTGATTGGTAGCCCAGACTCGAATGCATGCGCGTCGTGTTGTACCAGCCTTCGATGTAGGCAAATACGCATTGCCTCGCCTCGGCGCGGCCGCCGCGGTGCTGAAATGTATCGCTGCTTGGCGGGGCCACCCTTGGCGCGCGTAGCGCACCTGGCCCCTAAACGAACTGGCTGCGCCAGATCGTTTCCCGCATCGCACTGATTGTGAATTCCGGGAAGGCCGCCGCCGCGCCAGAAGAAGCCCTGGCACGCCGGCGGCGC
>JBKJHT010000141.1:0-15092 GCA_046598945.1 Burkholderiales bacterium
GGCGGCCAATATGGCCAAAACGGCCTGCAGGCCAAATGGCTTGCGCCAACGTCATTGTTCCTCGAGTTT
Source organism: Burkholderiales bacterium (assembly GCA_046598945.1). GTDB lineage: Bacteria > Pseudomonadota > Gammaproteobacteria > Burkholderiales > JALYOK01 > JALYOK01. The sequence continues at coordinate 70 of JBKJHT010000141.1, forward strand.
GGCGCCGAAGTCGGCAGCGGGCAAAATTTCCCCGGCCAGGCGCGAAGTAAAAATGGCGGCAATGGCGGCGCGGGATTTTTCCATGTGGGTGGCGACTTTGGCGACTCGACCAGTTGGCGCGCGGGACTCTCGCATCTTTACCACCGAGTGAAGGATCGCGATGCGTTTAGGGATGAGAGCGGCACCTTCGGCGGCATTAGTAATCAGTTCTCAGGCAAGAGCAACCTGAGCATTGCCGACTTCGTATTGAAGTGGGCGCCGAACGGCAATTCGCTTCAAACCAACTTTAAAATTCAAGGCGAATATTTCCATCGCAAGGAAAAAGGTGATCTAGTCTTCGACGTCAACGGCGACCCCACCGTGAACCCCTTCGCGGCCACGGCGTCAGCGTTTTCGTCAGCGCAATCGGGCTGGTACCTGCAGGGCGTGTATCAGTTCCTGCCCCAATGGCGCGTGGGCTTGCGCTATGACGAATTGGATTCCGGTTCGCCTAGCATCGGTTTAATCGGCCAGACCGATCCCGCCACGGGCATCACTATTACCGAGGACGACTTCGGCACGCTGAAAAAATACAAGCCGAAACGCTCGACGCTGATGTTCGACTGGAACCCGAGTGAATTTACCCGCATCCGCCTACAGTATGCGCAGGACAAGGCGCGGCGCGACATCACCGACAATCAATTTTTCATTCAATACATTTACAGCTTGGGCGCCCATGGCGCGCATAAGTTTTAGGAGAACAGCATGTTGAAATTGTTTAGCAGGGTTAGAGCGGTTTTACTCTCGATTACGATCCTTGTTTTTGCATCGCCTTCATTCGCGGCCCTCAACATCCTCGCGACCACGCCCGAATGGGGCGCGCTCGCGGCGGAAATCGGCGGCGACAAAGTGAGCGTCTACATCGCGACCACTGCCTTGCAGGATGTGCATCGCGTGGAGGCGCGACCGAGCCTAATGGCGCGCGCGCGCAATGCCGATCTTCTGGTGGCCACGGGTGCGGACCTGGAGGTCGGCTGGCTGCCCGTGCTGCAGCGGGAGTCGGGAAACGGCAAAATTCAAATCGGTAGTCTCGGCTTTTTCGAGGCGGCGCACGAAGTCAGGCTGCTGGACGTGCCCGTTTCAGTGGATCGCTCCATGGGCGATGTTCACCCGTTTGGAAATCCCCACATCCTGCTGGACCCGCGCAATATTGCCCGCGTTGGCAATGCGCTGACTAAGCGGCTGAGCGGGATCGATATGGCAAACAAAGAGGTTTACGAGGCGCGCAATAAGGCCTTCCAAGAGCGCATGAGCCAGGCCATTCCGCAGTGGGAAGCGAAAGCAGCGTCACTCAAAGGCACGCCCGTGGTGGTGTATCACAAGGATCAGGAATATCTGCTGAACTGGCTAGGGCTACGCGAGGTTGGCTCCCTAGAGCCTAAGCCGGGCGTGCCGCCCAGCACAGGCCATTTAACCGACCTGCTACAGCGGCTGCAAAAGGAGCCGGCGAAAGTGATTTTGATCAACGCCTACAACGATCCTAAGCCCGCGACGTGGCTTGCCGAGCGAACCAAGATTCCGGTGGTGACCTTGCCGTACACCGTCGGCGGCAGTAAGGAGGCGAAGGACGTCTTTGGCTTGTTCGACGACACCATCGCACGGTTATTGGCTGGGATCAAGCCATGATGCGGCTTAGAAAAAGGTATGCCCTGCCGAGGCGGCCTAGGGCCAGAGGCAAGCTGGAGGGGCTGGCCTTGGGCCCTGCGGTTTTTGGCGCGATGGTCAAAAATTCATGACCACCCACGCCGTGACTTGGAGCATCTTGTGGCCGGCCTTCATCGCGGGCTCGATCGTCGCGGCGAGCCATGTTCCCCTCGGCATGCAAGTGTTGCGCAAGGGCATCGTCTTCATCGATCTGGCCATCGCACAGATTGCGGGCCTGGGCGTTGTCGCCGCCGACGCGCTGGCGCTCGAAAGCAGCACGATGGTGCAAATATCCGCACTCACGGCAGCCATTGCCGGCGCATTGTTGCTCACTTGGACCGAGAAAAAATTTCCCGAAGTTCAAGAAGCCATCATCGGCGCCGCCTTTGTTTTGGCCGCGACCGCGGCGCTGATTCTGCTGGCGAACAATCCCCACGGCGCCGAACATATGAAGGACATCTTGGTCGGGCAAATCCTGTGGGTCAATCCTGACTCGCTTGGGTTGCAAGCAGCGATCACCGCGATCATCCTCGCCATCTGGTACGGCTTGGGAACGCGCATCGGCCGCGTCGGGTTCTACGTCCTTTTCGCCTGCGCGGTGACGATGTCGGTGCAACTGGTGGGACTTTATCTGGTGTTCGCAACGCTAATCATTCCGGCGCTTGCAACGCGCGAGTACCGGCGCAAACAACTTGTCATTGCATATATCGTCGCCCTAGTCGGCTACGCGCTGGGTCTCGCGCTCTCGGATTGGCTGGACTGGCCTTCGGGCCCGGTGATCGTCTGGACGATCGCGATCGTCGGCATCCTTGCCTACGCATTGCGATCACGCAGGGCCTGAATCGGCAATTCAAGTTTCTGGCACGCCTGAAAGATCTTTTCCACCGCCGCCATGCGCGGGAAGCCGCGCCGATAGGCGGCCACCACACGGCGGCTCGGCGGTGATTTGAAGTCGATTGCCTTGATCAACGGCGTGGAATACTTGGCCGTCAACGCGGTCGCCGGCAGCACGGAAATACCCATGCCGGATGCGACCATGTTGCGCAGCGTTTCCAGCGAATTGCCTTGTTTGCCCGGTTCCGGCAGCCGGGAAAATTCTTGGCAGGCATCCAGCACTTGGTCGCGGAAACAATGGCCGATTGAAAGCAGCAATAGGTTTTGGCTATCGAGTTCGCTTGCGGTGATATGTTTACGTTTTGCCCACGGGTGCCTGGCGGGCACGATGGCGCGGAAGGTTTCGTCGTACAGCGGCAAGGTATCGACACCGCTCGTCTGAAATGGCAAGGCGAGGATCGCGACGTCGATGCTGCCGTCGGCCAGCATCTTGTCGAGGTTCGCCGTCATGTTTTCTTCGATATCGAGCGGCATCTTCGGCGCGAGTTCGCGCATTGCCGCAACCAACTCCGGCAGCAAATAAGGCGCAATCGTGTGAATTACACCCAGGCGCAGCGGGCCATCCAGGGGATTGTTCCCCTGCTGCGCGATGCCTTTGACCCGCGCGGCTTCTGCTAACACGCGCTGTGCTTGCGCGACCACCTGGGCGCCTATCGCGGTCACCAGCACTTCATTCTTTCCGCGCTCAAAGATCCGAATGCCCAATTCATCCTCTAGGTTCTTAACCGCCGCGCTCAGGCTTGGCTGGCTGACGAAGGATCGCTCTGCCGCGCGGCCGAAATGTTTCGCTTCCGCGACGGCGACGATGTATTTCAGTTCGGTGAGAGTCATATCGCCATTAATAGGTTAAAACTATCGACATGATCATAACAAAGTATTAGATCGACGTGCGGCGGTTACGTAAGATTCGTCCATCAGTTTTGCATTTGTGTTTAATCCAACTTTTGAAAGGAAGCAAAAATGTCTCAGAGTCATGAAGGCAAGAAAGTCCCGAACGTAACATTCCGTGTGCGTGAGAACAACGAGTGGCAGAACGTCACCACCGACGATTATTTCAAAGGCAAGAACGTTGTCGTGTTCTCGCTGCCTGGCGCTTTTACGCCGACTTGCTCGTCGAGCCACTTGCCGCGTTACAACGAACTCGCGCCGGCCTTTTTCAAGAACGGCATTGACGCGATCTATTGTATTTCCGTGAACGACACGTTCGTGATGAACGAGTGGGCGAAAGATCAAGAAGCGCAAAACATCAAGCTGATCCCCGATGGCAACGGCGAATTCAGCGCCGGTATGGGCCAGTTGGTCGACAAAACTGACCTGGGATTCGGCCAGCGCTCGTGGCGTTATTCGATGTTGGTGAAGGACGGCGTAGTGGAAAAAATGTTCATCGAACCGAACAAACCCGGCGATCCGTTTGAAGTGTCCGACGCCGACACGATATTGAATTACATCAACCCGCAAGCGAAAAAACCGGACCAAGTGGCGATCTTCACTCGCGAAGGTTGTGGTTTCTGCGCCACAGCCAAAACGCTGTTGACGGAATTAGGCTACACCTATGCGGAAATTCCGTTGCCGAACACCACACGCAGCCGCGTGGTCGGCGCCGTAACCGGCGAGAAAACCGTGCCGCAGATTTTTATCAACGGTAAACACATCGGTGGCTTGGACGCACTGGAACAGTATGCGAAGAAAGCGGCGTAATCTTATGGAGGGTGGATCCAGCATGGCACAAAAACAAATGCTGCCACAAAGAAGCGGATCCACCAATCTCGAAAAAGGGTGGATCCGTCCCCGCAGGACTTGAACCACCCTACTAACTAAGGATTCAACGATGAAACAACGCAATGTCGACGTCGCAGTTGTCGGTGCAGGTACCGCCGGCCTCGCAGCGTATCGCGCCGCCGTTGCCGCGGGTGCGAAGGCGGTCATTATCGAAGGCGGGCCCTATGGCACAACCTGTGCCCGTGTTGGTTGCATGCCGAGCAAATTGCTCATCGCAGCAGCAGAAGCGGCGCACGTCGCGAGCCGCTGGCCGGCCTTCGGTATTGAGTTGCACGGTTCGATTGCTATCGATGGCAGGGCGGTGATGAAGCGCGTTAAAGAAGAGCGCGATCGATTCGTCGGCTTTGTGCTCGACGGCGTTGAACGCATTCCGGCGAGCGACAAGGTTCGTGGCTATGGGAAATTTATTGACGATCATCACTTGGTCGTCGACGATCACACGATGATCGCGTTCAAAAGTGTGGTGATCGCCACTGGATCATCGCCGACGATTCCGCCATTTCTCACTTCCCTCGGCGATCGCGTGATCGTCAATGACGATGTTTTTGAATGGAATGAACTGCCAAAATCGGTTGCGGTGTTCGGCCCCGGCGTCATCGGCCTTGAGCTAGGCCAAGCACTGGCGCGGCTTGGTGTAAAGGTATACATGTTCGGCCGACAGGGTCATCTTGGGCCATTTAGCGATCCGGTCATTCGTGACTATGCGACCAAGGCGTTCCAAGAGGAATTCCACTTGGATACCGATGCGAAGATCGTAGCCATCGAGCGTTCCGACAAGGGCGTGCAGATTCGTCATGAGGACTTCAATGGCGCGGAAGTGGAGGTCGAAGTCGATTATGTGATCGCCGCCACGGGGCGCGTGCCCAATGTCAAGAACATCGGCATCGAGAATACGTCGATTCAACTCGACCAGCGCGGCGTTCCGCTTTTCGATCGGCATACCTTGCAATCGGGAGCGAGCAACCTCTTTATCGCAGGGGACGTTAACAACGACGTTCCGCTGCTCCACGAAGCCGCGGACGAAGGCAAGATCGCCGGTGACAATGCCGCACGCTTTCCGGAGGTTCACCGCGGCACCCGGCGCGCGCCATTCGCCGTAGTATTTACCGATCCGCAGATCGCCACCATTGGACAGCGCTTGAGTGACCTCAAGCCAGGCAGCTTCGTCGTCGGCGAAGTCTCGTTCGAAAACCAAGGCCGCAGCCGTGTCATGCTCAAAAATCGCGGCCTATTGCATGTTTATGCGGATATCGAAACCGGCTTCTTGCTCGGCGCCGAGATGTTCGGCCCCGACGCGGAGCATATCGGCCACTTGCTCGCTTGGGTGGCGCAGCTTGGTTTAACGGTTGAGGAGATCTTGGCCTTGCCGTTTTATCATCCGGTGGTGGAAGAAGGATTGCGTACCGCGCTGCGCGATGCCGAGACAAAACGGCGCGCCGCCATGGCCGACAATCGTCCGGCGGCGCGGATCAATGGCGCAGAAATACCGGCGCAGTCCTTTCGATCGTAGCAATCCCGGGGCTTGCCGGGTGGGCTAGGCCACCTCGGATCATTGCGTTCAAGGGCGGCGCGACATTCCGACCGCTACACTTGGGATGATTGCAGCGCCTGTTCGATATCCCAAATAATGTCGTCCACATCTTCAATGCCAATGGAAAGGCGGATCATGTCGGGCGTCACACCGGCTTTGATTTGCTCGTCTTCCGCGAGTTGGCGATGGGTGGTTGAGGCGGGGTGAATGACTAAAGTTTTTGCGTCGCCGACGTTGGCGAGATGGCTTAGGAATTCGCAGTTCAGGATAAATTTTTCGCCCGCCGCTTGGCCGCCTTTGATGCCGAACGTGAAGATTGCTCCCGCTCCCTTGGGCATGTATTTTTTCGCCAGCGAGTAATACTTACTGCTCTTGAGTCCGGGATAGCTCACCCATGAAACCAGCGAATGGCTCTCCAAGAATTCCGCGACTTTCTGCGCGTTGCTGACGTGGCGCTCCATGCGCACGTGCAGGGTTTCCGTACCTTGCAACAACATGAACGCATTGAACGGCGACAGCGCGGGACCGAACGTGCGGTGGGTTTCCATGCGCGCGCGCATGATGAAGCCGAAGTCGCCAAAAGTTTCGTGGAAGCGCACGCCGTGATAGCCTTTGGAGGGCTCGGTCATGCCGGGGAATTTGCCGTTGGCCCAATTGAATTTCCCTGATTCGATGATGACGCCGCCCATGGTGGTGCCGTGGCCGCCAATAAATTTCGTTGCGGAATGCACGACGATGTCCGCGCCGTGTTTGAGCGGGCGACACAGATAGGGCGTGGCGAAGGTGTTGTCGATCACGAACGGCACCCCGGCTTCTTTTGCAATCGCACCGATGGCTTCGATATCGAGCACATTACCGCGCGGATTGCCGATGGTCTCGCCGTAGATCGCTTTGGTTTTCGAGGTGATCGCGCGGCGGAAATTGTCCGGGTCCTCCGGATCAACGAGCTTGACGTTGATGCCCAGCTTTTTGAAGTTGAACGAGAACAGCGAATAGGTGCCGCCATATAACGTGCTGGCAGAAACGATTTCATCGCCCGATTCCACCAGGGTGAGCAGTGCGATCATCTCCGCCGCTTGGCCACTGGCGCAGGCAAGCGCGGCGCGGCCATTTTCCAGCGCCGCCATGCGCTCTTCGAACGCGGCGACAGTGGGATTGCTGATGCGCGAATAGACGTTGCCGAAGGTTTGCAGATTGAACAAACTCGCCGCATGTTCCGGGCTGTCGAACACGAACGATGTGGTCTGATAAATCGGCACGGCGCGGGCGCCGGTGGTGGGGTCGGGGATTTGTCCCGCATGCAGGCACAGGGTGCCGAAACCGAATTTGTGGTTAGCCATCTTTTAAATCTTTAAGGATGAAGGACGAAATGCAAGGATGAAGGCGGAAGGATGAAAAAACGATCGCAGCTAAATAGATCAATTGGACGGGAATAACCTTTTCATCCTTCATGCTTAGTATGGGAGGTACCGCGGCCGCTTCGCCGAAATGATTTTCGTGTTCACGCCGGCCCAGTTGAGTCCACCGAACGCGCGGCCATGCTCGATTTTTACGCAGCGGTCCATGATAACTTCCAGGCCGGCAGCGCGAGCTTTTTCGGCGGCCGCTTCATTGACGACGCCGATTTGCATCCACAGCACTTTCGCGCGGATGGCGATGGCGTCATCGGCCAGCGGCGGAATGTCGCCGGATTTTCGAAAACAATCCACCATGTCGACCGGGCCGGGAATATCGCGCAGGCTTTTGTAACACTTTTGACCGAGAACTTCCTCGTATTGCGGATTCACCGGAATAACCGTGTAGCCGTGATCGATCATATATTTCGCGGCGAAATTGCTCGGCCGATGCCATTGCGCCGAGAGGCCGACGATCGCGATGATTTTGCTTTCTTTCAAGATGCGCCGCAGGGTTTGAATATCAGCCATAGTAAAAATTTGATCTTTAATTTTGCTATCGACATTCTATCTTTTTTTCGGGTGCCGGAAAGGCGCATGGATGTTGCGTCGCAGCATGGCATGCTCGGAGAGGCAAGCGTGATAAGGGTCGCGGCGCGGTAGGGTGCATTTATGCACCATTGCGGTTCGGTGCATGAATGCGCCCTACTTTTGCTCAGCAATCATCTCCAATCGCCGCGCAGTGCTTGAACGGTGGCTTGCAGCGATTCCGGCGCTACCTGGCTCGGCGGGATGGCTGCGCCCGCGACCAGTGCGATCTTAGAAGAAATGCCGCGCGGAAAAAATCGGCTCATGGCCTTACCGCCCATGCGGCTGAAAAAACTCCCCCACAAGCCGCGCAGCGCCAGCGGGATCACCGGAACCGGCGTGCGCTCGACAATGCGCTTAATGCCGGATTTAAATTCGTTGATGTCGCCGCTATGGGTAATTTTTCCTTCGGGGAAAATACCAACCAGATCGCCGGCGGCGAAGGCTCTAGCCACTTCATCATAGGCGCGCTCCAATGCTTGCGGATCTTCTTTGGCCGAGGCGATGGGGATGGCTTTCGCGGTACGGAAAACAAAATTCAATAGCGGAATTTTGAAGATATGGTGGTCCATCACAAAGCGTATCGGCCGCGGACATCCGGCGGCGATAACCAGTGCGTCGACGAAACTAACGTGATTGCAAACCAACAGCGCCGCCCCCTCATCGGGAATATTGTGCAAGCCTTCTTTCTTGAGCCGATAAACGGAATGAATCAGCATCCACATGATGAAGCGCATCAAAAATTCCGGCACTAGGGTGTAGATATAAATCGCGATACAGGCGTTGAGAATCGCCGCAATTAAAAACAATTGAGGGATGGTAAAGCCAAGCTTGAATACGACAATGGCCAACACCGCTGCGAGGATGAGAAACAGCGCGTTGAGAATATTGTTGCCGGCGATGATGCGCGAGCGATGGCTTTCTTCGGAGCGCGTCTGAATTAAGGCATACAGCGGCACGATGTAAAAGCCGCCAAATAAACCGAGCATGAGCAGATCGAAGGAAATGCGCCAACTGCCCGGCGTTTGCAAGAAGTCCCAGGCCCCGAGATCGTGGCCGGAGGGTGGCGCCAGGCCACGGCTGGCGAAATAAAGATCGAGGCCGAAAACCGTCATGCCGATGGAGCCGAAGGGGACGAGGCCGATCTCGACTTTGTGGCCCGATAGGCACTCGCACAGTAACGAACCCACGCCGACCCCAACCGAAAAAATCGCCAGCAAAAGCGTGACGACATGTTCGCTGCCGCCGAGGATTTCTCGGCTGAAATTCGGAAACTGGGTAAGGAAGGTCGCGCCGTAAAACCAAAACCACGAAATGCCGAGGATGGAAAGGAATACCGTGCGATTCTGGCGCGTGAAACGGAAATTGCGGACGCTTTCGGTGATGGGGTTCCAATTGATTCTTAAATCCGGCGAAGGCGCGGGCGAAGCGGGAATCGCCCGGCTGGTGAGATAACCCGCCACGGCGAGTGCCAGCGTGACGATGGTCACGAGGAGCATGCCATGGGTCTCGAAGCCGATTAAAACACCGCCCAGAATTTCGCCCAGCAAGATCGCGAGGAACGTGCCCATCTCAACCAAGCCATTACCACCGACGAGTTCTTCCTGTTTGAGATGTTGCGGCAGGATGGCGTACTTGACTGGACCGAACAACGTGGAATGGGCGCCCATCATGAACAGCGCCACGAATAACAACACCGGGCTCTTGAGGAAAAAGCCCAGTCCAGCCACCAGCATGATGGCGATCTCGAACAATTTCACTAACCGCGTGAGCTTGGCCTTGTCGTACTTGTCGGCGAGCTGGCCGCAGGTGGCCGAGAACAACAAAAACGGCAGAATAAAAACGACTTGGCCGAGATTCTGGACCAAATTCTTGTCCAGACTGATCCAACTCGCGGCTTTGAAAGCGAACAAGATCATGAGCGCATTCTTGAACACGTTGTCGTTGAATGCACCGAGAAACTGCGTGAGAAAAAAAGGTAAAAATCGCCGTTCGCGCATCAAACCGTATTGATTAGCCATGAACTATTTGCCTCGATGTATGGTTTTCGGATAGGCTTATATAACCAAGTTCTTAATTGTGAATATCCTCACGCAGTGTCGCGGATGAACCCCGCGACCGTTTCGAAGGCATCGATCAGAAAATTCTTGTCGATCCAGAAAAAGACTTCTTTACCCTCTTTGCGGCTGTGTAAAATTCCCGCATCGCGCAAAAGACGCAGATGATGAGAGACCGCCGAGCGGCTCAGTGTCGAGACCGCCACGATTTGCCCGACGTTCAGCCGCTCGCCGGGACCAAAGGTCAGCAGGATGCGTTGGCGATGCTCATCGCCCAAGGCGGTGAACACTTTCGATAGGTTACGCCACTCGCGCGGAATCGCGCGCAGGTAATTTTTATTCATGGCGATATAATTGGTTATATAATTATGTTTGTCAAGTCCGGCCAGGTGCGCTAATGTTATGTTAAGAATCCGAAGTCTCATAGCGGAGTTTGCCCGGAATGGCTGTAGACAGCGAAACATAATTTGAAACATACAGAACATCACATGGTTATCGTGGTTCACGGCCTTTGGCTGACGGGTGGCGCCATGACTGTCTTGCGTACGCGTTTCGCGCGCATGGGCTATGAAACGCGCAGCTTTTCCTACCCGTCGGTTCACCACGATTTATCACACAATGCGGCGCAGTTATTCGCGTTCGTCACCTCGCTTGCGGCACAACGAATTCACATCGTTGGCCACAGCATGGGCGGACTGTTGGCGTTACAGATGTTGCACGAACATAGCGACGCGCGCATCGGCCGCGTGGTGTTGGTTGGCTCGCCATACCGCGACATGCATGCGGCGCGCGGTTTGCTGAGCATGCCGCTGGGCCAAACGATGGTCGGCAAAAGCATTCGCCAATGGCTGAGTCAACCCAAGCCCGATGTTTCGCAGCGCTACGATATCGGCGTGATCGCCGGCACCCGCAGCGTCGGGCTCGGGCGACTATTGGCGAGCCTGCCGACGCCCAATGACGGGACCATCACCGTGGCTGAAACCGATGTCCCGGGCGCGAAGGATGCCATTGTGCTGCATGTGAGCCATTCGCAGATGCTGTTTTCCGCGCAGGTGGCCAAGCAAGCGGCGCAGTTTCTTCAGACGGGCGAATTCGATCATCAGAGCGCGAAATGAAAGTGATCTTGGCGCTGGATCAAGGCACCACCAGTTCGCGGGCGATCGTGTTCGATCAGGGCGGTGAAATAGTGTCGGTAGCGCAAAAAGAATTCCGCCAAATATTTCCTCAGCCCGGTTGGGTTGAGCATGATCCGGAGGAGATTTGGTCGAGCCAAATCAGCGTCGCTCACGAGGCGTTGGCGAAAGCGCGCGTGAATGCCAAGGACGTCGCCGCCATCGGCATCGCGAACCAGCGCGAGACTACCGTGCTGTGGGAGCGCGCTACCGGCAAGCCGGTGGCAAACGCTATCGTTTGGCAGGATCGGCGCACCGCGTCGATTTGCGATGATCTGAATACCCGGGGCCTGGCCGATTCGATCCAAAAAAAAACCGGTTTGGTAATCGATGCCTACTTTTCCGCCACCAAACTCGCCTGGCTGTTGGAGCACGTGCCGGACTGCCGCCGTCGGGCTGAAAATGGCGACCTGGCGTTCGGCACCGTGGATAGTTGGCTGGCGTGGAATCTCAGCGGCGGCACGCTGCATGTCACGGATGCCTCCAATGCGGCGCGAACCATGTTGTTCAATATCGAGCGGGGCAACTGGGACGACAATCTACTGGAACTATTCAACATACCGCGCGCCGTACTCCCGGATGTGAAACCCTCGAGCGCGATTTACGGCACGACCAGCGCCGCCTTGTTCAGCGCAGCGATTCCCATCGCCGGCATCGCCGGCGATCAACAGGCGGCGCTGTTCGGCCAAATGTGCCTGACGCCGGGCATGGCGAAAAATACCTACGGCACCGGCTGTTTCATGTTGCTCAATACCGGAGAAAAACCGGTTGCGTCAAAACAAAAACTCTTGACGACGGTCGCGTGGGATGTTGCCGGCCAACGCAGTTATGCGCTGGAAGGCAGTGTGTTTGTCGCGGGCGCCATCGTGCAATGGTTGCGCGATGGCCTGGGTATTATTCGCGCATCGGCCGACGTTGAAACCTTGGCTGCAAGTGTCACCGACAATGGCGGCGTTTATCTCGTGCCCGCGTTAACCGGCCTTGGCGCGCCGCATTGGGACGCCCACGCGCGCGGTGCGATTTTCGGCCTCACGCGTGGGACTACCGCGGCCCATATCGCGCGCGCCGCGCTGGAAGGCATCGCCCATCAAGTTGCCGACGTACTCGATGCGATGCAAAAAGACGCTGCCGTCAAACTGACGCAATTGCGGGTCGACGGCGGCGCGTCGCAAAACAATCTGCTGATGCAGTTTCAGGCCGATCTATTGGGGGTTGCGGTGATCCGCCCGCGCATCACCGAGACCACCGCGCTGGGCGCGGCGCATTTGGCCGGATTGGCGGTGGGTTACTGGCGCGATGTCAATGAAATCGCCGGCCAATGGCGTCCCGAGCGGGTCTTCGAGCCTCATTTCTCTGCGCAAACTCGCGCCGATCACCGCCGGCGCTGGCACAGCGCGCTGGCGCGAACAATGGGCGGCGCTTGAATCCGGCTCTATTGGCGGCCAGCGAAACAACATTCTGATGTCATAATGCACCGCGTTCATGACGTTAATTCTTAAAGGTTGTTTGTTTTCCCATGTCTGACCCGATTCTCGACTCCACCGGCACGCCCGCCACACCGAACGGGTCGACCTACAAACATATGTTGCGCGGCTCGCTGTGGGCGGTCGGCCAAAATTTTTCCATTCGGTTCATTGGGCTATTCAACACCATCGTTCTCGCGCGACTGCTCGCGCCGGACGACTTCGGATTGATCACCATGGCCACCATGGTCATCGGTTTTATTAATTCGTTTGTCGATTTGGGACCGGCCACGCTGTTGATGCGGCAGCCGCAAGCAACGCGCGACCATTGCGATACGGTCTGGACCATTACCTTTCTGCGCGGCATTTTCGTGGCGCTGGTTCTCGTCGCGATTTCGCCATGGGTGGCCGATTACTTTCGCGAACAGCGAGTCATCGCGATCACGCTGATATTGGCAGCAAATAGCGTGCTGGCCAATTCATTCAGCGTCGGCTTGATCTTGCTGCGCAAGGAACTGCACTTTGCCACCGAGTTTTATTTCAACCTCGCCAGCCGCCTTGTCGTGCTGGCGGTAACACTAAGTTTGGCGTTTTGGCTGCGTTCGTACTGGGCGATCGTAGCGGGCGCGTTAGCCGGTAACATCTTCGGCTTGGCGCTGAGCTTTAAGATTCACCCGTATCGCGCCCGTTTCAGCCTCGCCAAGGCCTCGGAATACCTGAAATTCTCCCTAGCAATGATCCCGCTCAACATCGGCTTTTATTTTACCGCCCGAGTGGACGCCTTTGTCGTGGGGAGGGTAAGCACCGCTGCGGTTCTTGGCGTGTACAACATTGCCGCAGAGTTGGCGACTATGCTCACCTTCGATCTAATGCAACAGATCTCGCGCGGCTTGTACCCGAATTTTGCCAAACTTCTAAACGATCGCCCCAAGTTAATCGAGGCTTATTTAGGCGCTATTTCTGCACTCGCGACGCTGAGCATTGCTTTTGGACTCGGCCTGTGGGCGGTGAGTGACGATTTCGTAAGAGTCGTAATGGGACAAAAATGGCTCGGCGCCATTCCTCTGTTGCAATGGCTCGCGATCGCCGGCACGCTGCGCGGTATTGACCATAGTCTGTGGGCAGGAATTTTCACGGTTACCGGCTATGAACGTGTCTCAACGGCCTTGATGTGGGTCCGGCTTGGTCTTTATACCGCGGGCGCCATAGTCGGCGGACAATGGAATGGTCAAGTCGGTGTGGCGATCGGCATCGTGGTCGCATCGGCGCTGTGCATTCCGCTGGTCATAATCTGTTTGATGCGCTGCTTTAACTTGTATCTCGCGGATTTTGTGCGGGCTCTGTGGCGCCCGGTTCCGGCTGGCTTAGCAATGATTGCGGCGATCCAGCTTTTACACCCAGGCAGCCTGCCAATGCCGACGCTGCGGCTTTTCATCGACGTCGCAATCGGCGGCCTCGCATTCACCGCCACTTTGTTGGCGCTATGGTATGTGGCGGGACGACCAGCCGGAATTGAGAGCCGCGTTATGGCGACGGTGCTATCTAAACTAAACGCAGCGCGGAAGTAATCCGGCTCTGAATTTCGATCCTGCTGTTAGATTGGCTGTTCGCATCTTGATACAATAATGCGCATCTTCACTCCGGCATTCGTTGTGTGACCCATGCCGCGATTCACGGACATGGGGGATTCGACCTTTCAATGTGACCGACACACGCCGCAGTGGGCGCCGGTAACACTTTAATTCGTTGCTTTAACTGGTTTGATCGAGGGAATAAATGCAGATTAGTTTTGTCCGGCATGGCGGAATGCCTAAGCTGGCCTGGATTGCCAAGGTAGAACCTCAAGCAAGTAAATTTTCGGCAACACTGGGCGAGTGGGTTGAAGTCCAGGCCGACAGTTTCATAGAGGGCGTGGCCGACAACGAGTTTTCATCTAACGCACTGGATCAAACTGCGTGCATGTTCGGCAGCGGCGCCGTCATTCGCGGTGAAGCGGTGACGTTTGTCTCCAGCACGGCTACGACCGATTATTTGTATTGGCTCGCAGCCGACGACGGCCGAGTTGTGCATGTGTCCAATTCGCTGCCGCTTCTACTGGCTGGCCTGAATGATCGACTCGATCCGCATTGCTTGGATTACAGCGAAATCAATCACTCGATCGTATTTGGCGTTCAGCGGTATCGGAAGCAGATTCCAACCAGCAAGGGTTCGGTCAATCGTCTGATTCATCGAAATTTGCAGGTCAGTGCCGCAGGTGTGACAGAAATGGATAAGCCTATCGCGCCGCGCTTCTCCGTTTTTTCAGAATATCGCGACTATTTGGCGAGTAGTTACGGTCGTATCGCAAAAAACGCCAGGGACGTGAAGCGGCAGCGACCGATGGCGATATTTTCAACGCAGTCGCGAGGCTATGACAGCAGCGCCATCAATGCCGTTGCCAAGGATTTCGGCGTCGACCGCGC
>JBKJHT010000025.1:0-4301 GCA_046598945.1 Burkholderiales bacterium
CTCATCAATCTGGTTAACAACGCCATAAAGTTCACCCCGCACGGTCAGGTGCTGATCAATGTCGAGGTGCAGGAGCGCAGCGATACCGCGGTCCTTTTACGTTTCGAGGTCGAGGACAGCGGAATCGGCATCCCCGAGAACCGGTTGGGGCATCTGTTCGAAAAGTTCACCCAGGCCGACACCACGACTACGCGCCGCTTCGGCGGAACTGGCTTGGGGCTTGCAATCTGCCGCCAGTTGCTGGCGCTGATGGGTGGACAGATCGGCGCGCGCAGCCAGGAGGGGAAAGGCTCTACCTTCTGGTTCACGCTGCCCTTGGATTTGCAGAAAGAGGCGCCGGCGTTTTGGGCGCCGGTTGACCTGGCCGGCGTGCGAACCTTGATCGTCGACGACAATGCGCTCAACCGTCGCGTGTTGCACGAGCAAGTCATCGCCTGGAACATGCGCAACGGCAGTTGCTCGTCTGCCGCCGAAGCTCTACAGGTATTGCGTGCAGCCTACGCCTCCGGCGACCCCTACCAGATCGCAATTCTGGATTACCAGATGCCCGATATCGATGGCGCAATGCTGGGCGCCACCATCAAGGCCGATCCCACGCTGCGGGACATCGTCCTTGTGATGCTGACATCGCTGGGTAGACGCGGTGATGGTTCCCGGCTCAAGGAAATCGGGTTTGGCGCCTATCTGGTAAAGCCGGCGCGTCAATCCGAATTACTGGCCGCGCTGGTAAGTGTTTGGACGGCCCATGTCCGCCAGCAGCCGCTCGACATGTTTACTGTCAACACGCTGCGCGAATCGCGCTCGGCTTCGCCGACCGAATTGATCGAACATCCGCAGTTCGACACGCGCGTTTTGTTGGCCGAAGACAACACCACCAACCAGATCGTCGCCTCGATGATGCTGCGCGCACTGGGTTGTCGCGTGGATGTGGCAGGCGATGGCCGGGAAGCGCTGGAGAAACTGGAAGCCGCCAACTATGAGCTGGTCTTCATGGATTGCGAAATGCCAGTAATGGACGGCTTCGAAGCCACTGTCGCGATTCGCAACCGGGGGGACTCCAAGGCGCGAATCCCCATCATTGCAGTCACGGCGCAGGTGATGCAAGGCGACCGCGAACGCTGCCTGCGCGCGGGCATGAATGGCTACATCAGCAAGCCGGTAAAGCTCGAGGATTTTTCTGAGCAGTTGCGGCGCTGGGTGCCGGATCGGCTGCAGCAAGACCTCTCGGATGACCAGCGCTACGACAGCGCCCGGAGCGCAGCACGCATTGATGCCACCGCGCCTGCAGCAGTGGATGTGGCCACCTTTACCCGGCTGCGCGATTTGAGCCTGTCAACCGACCCCGGCCTGCTTGACCAGATATTCCAGGCCTTCCAGATCGAAAGCGTTGAGCGCATCGCCATTTTGCGGCGGGCCGTCGACGCTGACGATCACACCAGCCTGCGCAAAGCCGCACACGCCCTGCGCGGCTCGGCTGCCAACGTAGGTGCCAAACTGGTAGCCGACACCGCCGGGAAACTGGAGGCAATGGGGGTAGCCGCGTCACTGGTCGGCGCTGATGAGCTGATCAATCGGCTCCAGGATGAATTTTGGGGCGTGTTGGCCGAGTTGGGCGTGCTGGGTGTTCGCATCGTCGCGCAGCTCGACCAGGAATCGCCATGAACGTCCTGATCGCCGAGGACGATACCGGCTCCCGGCTGGTACTGCGCGCGACCCTGCAAAAGCTTGGCCATTCTGTCACCGCGGTGGAAAACGGCCAGCAGGCCTTGGACGTCTGGCGAAAAGCAGAGTTCCCCTTGCTGATTTCCGACTGGATGATGCCCGAACTCGACGGACTGGGACTGTGCCGAAAGATTCGCGAAGACAATCGCACCCGTTATACCTACGTCATCCTGCTGACTGCCCTGGGCGGCAAGGGCAGTTACCTGGATGGAATGGACGCGGGCGCGGACGACTTCCTCACCAAGCCGTTTGACGAAGACTTGCTGGCGGCGCGGCTGCGTGTCGCCGAACGCATGCTCGATTTGCACGAAACGCTGCGCGTGCAGGCGACCCACGATCGTTTGACCGGACTGTTGAACCGCGGCGCGATCATGGACGAGCTGCAGATGGAACTCGAGCGCGCCTCCCGTGAGGGCAGCCCCGTGAGTGTCATCATGGCCGATCTGGATCACTTCAAGCAGGTCAATGATAGGCATGGGCACCTGATCGGCGACGTGGTCCTGCAGGAGGCCGCACGGCGCATGCAGGCGGTGATGCGCTCGTATGACCGGATCGGACGCTATGGCGGCGAGGAGTTTCTCATCATCTCACCCGGTTGCGACGCGGATGATGCACGCACCGTGGCGGAGCGAATTCGGAGCCGGGTCAACGCCTCCGCTGTACAAACATCTGCTGGCGGGGTGACGGCGACGGCGAGTCTCGGCGTGGCTACCAGCCGAAAGGGAGCGATGGTTGACGCCAGTACGTTGCTAGGCGCGGCAGATGCGGCGCTTTATCGGGCCAAGAATGCAGGCAGGAACCGAGTGGAAATCGCCAGCAACAACGCATCTACAGCCCCCGAATGCGACAGACCAGGATCAGAAGACCGAAGCCGATAATCCATGAGTAAGTCGCGCCAGGCGTGCCTAGTTTACGACGGCGACTTGAGTTGTCCGGCCGGGAAACCATCATTGCCGAAGGTAGGTCTTGCTCATCTCCCCACGCGCTTGAGGAACGCACGCACGGAAAGAATCTCGGAAGTGGGTTGGGATGAGGCCGTTGCGAGTCGGCCGAAAGCGGACATTCGCTCGGGATGTGACACGTCAGAACAATGGTTACGAAAGTCGTGTGCCTTGTCGCAATTGATGGTTGAATTCACACCGCTGACCGATGCGGAACCTGCCAGCCGGGAAACACCAGCACCGCAGGATGGCAACGCAGAGCGATCGCCAGAACCTTTGCCCGCTCAACACCGAGGTTAACTCGACCGTTCTCGATGCTGGAGATGGTCGTCTGCGGGATGCCGCACAACGCCGAGAGCTGGGTTTGGCTAAGCTCCTGCAACTCGCGAACAATGCGCACCGACTCGCCAGGGGAAACGTCGACTCTCTTTTTTGCAGGACTGAAGTTACGCATTAGGATCTCCCATAATCGTGAGGCGTGACGCAAATCACTTGGACGAGCAGGGCGTCGGCAATCACCTTGTGAATTACTCGCCATTGTTCGTTGAGTCGGGAAGCGCGAAATCCCTTCCACTTGCCACTCAGCGCCTCGTCGCGAAAGCCCTTGATAGCGCGAAGGCCCCGTGGCCCTGACAAGCTGGCAATGTCCTTCCATTTCTCATACCGTTTGAGAATGTCCAAAGAGACCCGGCCAAATAGCTCTTTGTCGACGTCACGATGCTCTTCGATTCGCCACATGACATATTATGGCTAGATCATAAATGGTCTGTCAAGTCGAAAAAGTCTCAGCCCTAACGCCGGAATTAAGCGGAGCAAAATCGGAACGATTTTGGTTCCCCTTGATTGAATAGTTAGACCGTGCCCGGGATTCGAACATCACGGCCGCTGGCGTCCATCAGCTCCGCGAATTTGGTCCAGGATAGGCGCTTCTTGTGCTTATAGTTACCAGCCGGGACCCACTCTAGGTTTCCCTTGCTGATTAGCACCGTGCCAAGTTTCTTGCCGTTCTTCTTGACGTGGACCTCAACGTCCTTGTGAAGGACGAATTTGGTTGAGATATCCATTGTGACCTGATGAGCCATGACGGTTCCCCTGTTTGTAGCCTAACGCCTGAGTTAAGGGGGGGGGGCAAAATCGGAACGATTTTGGTTCCCCTTGAATGAATAGTTAGACTTTTGTGCGCTTGGCGCGAACAGCCAGCTTGCCCTTGCGCAATAGTCTCTCTGATCGCATCACGTACAGAATGTAAACCTTCTCATCGTCGTGTCGGTAAAAAACGCGACAGGGGGGCTCCACAATTTGCCTATAGCGCGAGCGCTTCAACTCTTGCGGTCTACTTCCGCTGTCCGGATGCAGCGCGAGCTGTCCGACATGGTGATATACCCGTTGAACCAATTGTGAAGCGGCCTCTGAGTCTTCAATCGCAATAAAGTCAGCGATAGCCTCAAGGTCACTTACCGCTGGCTCGGTCCAAATTACTTGAGCCATCGAGCGAGGCGAGTCTTGGCTTGCGCGTGCGACATGGTGCGGCCTTCGGCAATGGCCATCTCTCCTCGGGCAATGCCCTCAAGGATGCTCATGCGCTGCTGCAGCAGTTCATAGCTCTCAACGTCCACCAGGTATGCGCTGGGCAAGCCA
>JBKJHT010000027.1:0-12076 GCA_046598945.1 Burkholderiales bacterium
ATGGGCACGCCGCGGGCGATCTGGTATTGAAGGAGGTAGCAAAACGTCTGTTGCAACACTCTCGCGAGGAAGACACAGTGTGCCGGAATGGTGGTGATGAATTCCTGTACTTATTGGTGAACCCACAAGGCCGCGAGAATATTGAGCGAATTGCCGGTGCCGTGTTAGAGGAAATTGCTCAGCCTATTGACGTTGAAGACCTGCGACTCGTTATCAAGTCGAGCATCGGCATCGCCGTGTATCCTGACAACGGCACGACCGGAGAACAATTGATAAAAAATGCTGATTCCGCCATGTACGGCGCCAAAAAAAGCATGAGTGGCTGTGTATTTTTTAACGCGTTGGACGCGGAAAGGATCTCAGCCTGAGCACGGGCGCTGCGCTTCTTCCGTATATGGACTCCTCCCTATTTGCAAGCAAATTGTTTTGCTGACTAACCAAGTACGACTGCTTTCGTATATCCGGCTTCTATCTGGGATTTGATGTTGCATCCCGAGCCATGATGAATATCCGCTCACGCGTGCCTAATGGCCCTGGCCCTAGGCCACCTCGTAGGCCAGCCACTCGCCCTAGCGGCCTTGAATTCAGAGGGCCTGCGGAAGGATCAGGTGTTACGCGTGCCGGTCCGACCGGTTCGTCATCAACTCAATTCACTGTGCAATCGTGGTGGAACACGCCTTCTCAATTAACATCCTATCCATGTCAACACCGTCAGTATCGTTACTATCCCGGCCGATAAGTGTCGCCACGACTCAACACCGCCCAAATAATTCGCGCGTTCTTGTTCGCCAACGCCACCGTGGCGATGTTCTTGTTGCGCCGGGTAATCAATCCTTGCAGCTATTTACTTTTACGGTCGGTCTTATTCTGGCAGGCATTCACCACGGCCCGAGCACCATGAATCAGTAACGTGCGTAGATACGTGTCGCCGCGCTTGGTGATCCGGCCTAACTGATCCTTCCCACCGCTGGTATGTTGTCGCGGAACCAACCCGACCCAGGCCGATAAATCTCGGCTACTGCTGAATTGTTTGGCAGCGCCAATGGCTGCGACCACTGCGCTGGCGCTGATCGGGCCAATACCATCAATCTCCAGCAATCGTTTCACTCGCTCATCGGCGCGACACTGCTGTTTGATCAACTCATCCCGTTCACCAGTTTGCTAAATCGATCCCAATTCGTTTAAGCTTCTAGTGGCAGCACTTGCACTTATGCTACCTCTCGGACTCCGCTCTTCTCGTTTAGTGGTCAGGTTTAACCCTCTCCACTTTGGCACATCTCAATGCCGTTAGGTTGGGAGGAGTCTATTTCATTGGGCTACGTTTGCTGGCTCTTCATGAGCCAAGACCATGCTCATTCCCAGAGTTTTCGCATGACCCGTGAATTCCTCATTCCTTAACGTTGATGGAATATCGGCGACGCCGTTCATGGATCGATATGATGGCCGCCTACTTGCAATTAAGATTGCATAACGTATTCGGTGACTGGGCAAAAAACCAAAGGCAACACTTTTATTGGAGAAAACATGCAGAGAATAGCTAAAGCCGCAGCCACACTGGGCCTTGTCGGATGCTCAGTAATGAGCGCGGAACTGGAAACGGCGGACGGTTTAGGCTGGTATGGCGGGCTCAACATTGGCCAATCAGCAACGGACATCGACCATGGGAGAATCAGCAGCGGCCTGCTTTCAGGTGGTTTTACCACGACAAAGATCAACGTGGCGAAAAGTTGGCAATTCAGCTAGCGCGTTTTTGGCGAAATTGCGTGGGAACTACGCATCGAAGAATTATCGCCGCTCGATGTCGCTACGCCGACCATCGATGATATCGCTCAACAATTTCCCGGAGCCGCAGGCAAGGGTCCACCCTAGCGTCCCATGCCCCGTATTAAGAAATAGATTCCCATACTTGGTTTTTCCGACGTAGGGAATATTGTTCGGTGTAGCGGGGCGCAAGCCAGTCCAAAACTGTGCCTCACTACGTTCGCCGACATCGGGAAATAATTCCAACGCGCGGCGCAGAATGTTTTCGCAGCGCGCTTGATCGAGTTCCGTGTTGTAACCGTTGAGTTCGGCGGTACCGGCGATGCGCAGCCGCTCGCCGAGCCGCGAGAACACCATTTGATAGGCTTCATCCGTCAGACTGATGCTTGGCGCCAGGCGGCCAGGGCGGATCGGAAACGTGACCGAGTAACCTTTCGCGGGGTAAACCAGAATGCGAACGCCCAGCGGGCTGAGTAACAACGGGCTGTAGCTACCGAGCGCAACGACGTAGGCATCGGCCTTGAGTTCCGATGTGACGCCGTTGCCATCGCGCACCATTACGCCGGTGATGCGATCGTTGGTGCGCGCGAGATCGATGATTTGCGTGTTGTAGAGGAACGTCACGCCGCGCCGCTCGGCCAATGCCGCGAGACGTTCGGTGAAGAGTTGCGCATCGCCTGATTCGTCGGACGAACTATAGGTTCCACCGGCAAGTTTGCTTTCGGCCGGGGCGAGCGCGGGTTCCAATTCGATGCATTGCTTGACGGATAACGCTTCGATCTTCAAGCCGAACTGATTCATCAATTGCGACGCTTTCACGCCGTGCTCAAACGCCTTCGCATCCGTGAAAAAATGCAGAATACCGCGCTCGAGATGATCGTAATGAATATTTGTTTCCGCGCGCAGCGCGCGCAATTGCTCGCGGCTGTAAATGCCTAGCGCGACCAGGGAGCGAATATTTTGTCGCGTCCGTCCCGGCGTACACTCGCGCAGGAACTGCAAGCCCCAGCGAATTTGTTGCCAGTCGGCACGTAGGCGAAACAGCAGCGGCGCGTCTTCTTTGCCGAGCCAGCGCAAAATTTTCAGCGGCGCACCGGGGTTGGCCCACGGCACCGCATGGCTCGCGGAAATTTGCCCGCCGTTAGCGAAGCTCGTTTCTAATCCTGCGCCGGGTTGCCGGTCCACCACGGTGACCTCGTGACCGGCTTTACTCAAATACCAGGCGGAAGTCGTGCCGACGACACCTGCGCCTAACACGATGATCTTCATAAGCGATTATTCAGAAACTTGTTATCTCGGCTAAACTACGCGATTTGAGTGAGGACAAAGGAAATGATTCAACGTTATCACATCGGCAAACGCCTGTCTGAAATGGTCGTCCACAACGGCACGGTTTATCTCGCCGGCCAGGTCGCGGCGGACGGGACGCAAGATATTACCGGCCAAGCGAAACAGGTGTTGGCGCAGATCGATTCGCTGCTCGCTGAAGTTGGCAGCGATAAAACAAAAATTTTATCCGCGACGATTTTCCTGCCGAGTATGGCGGATTTTCCGGCGCTCAATGCCGTATGGGAAACCTGGGTGCCCGCAGCTCATTGCCCGGCACGCGCGACGGTGGAGGCGAAGCTCGCTGCGCTGGGATATAAGGTTGAGATTCAGGTTATTGCTGCGCAATAGGCATCGGTCTGCGAGTCAGCATTGGAGAGGCGTGTCAGCATTGGAGAGGCGTGTCAGGCATAGGCATCGGAGACGCAAGCTGGAAGCGCCTCTCTGGTCAGTCGCTCTATTCGGAGTTACATAAATTATTGAGGCATTTCCCCTTGCCCTAGCCCTTTCCCAAAGGGAGTGGGGTTAACTCCTTTGTCCCTCTGGGAGAGGGACGGGGACGGGGTAGCCCTGACCCTAGGCCACCCGGTAGGCTAGCCACTGGCCTAAGGCCATGAGGGGGCGACGTGGAATGTATTGCGCCGCTCATGATTCATCGTCAATAAAAAACCACGCGTGCGGCGGGGTTTTTTATTAGAACCGCTAGGACAATTACAACAGCGCTTTCGCCGCCGCCATGGCTGCTTCCATATCGGGCAGATTGGTCAGCTCCGGCACCACTTGGATGTAACGCACGACATTTTCTTTGTCGGTCACGATCACACTGCGCGCCAGCAAATGCAGCGGGCCCACCAACAGGCCGTTGCTCTTGCCGAATTCGCCGGTTTTGTAGTCCGACAAGAAAGTTACGTTACTGATCTTCGCTTCTTTGGCGAAGCGCGATTGCGCGAACGGCAAATCCATGCTGACGGTGATGAGCTCGACTTGTTTGTCGAGACCGCCATTTTTTTCCGACAACTGATGGGTTTGCTCTTCGCACGTCTTGGTATCGATGGACGGAACGATGTTGATGATTTTTACCTTACCTTTGCTGTCGGCGAGATTGACCGGGCCCAGGCTGCCGTTGGTTAATACGGCAGAGGGAAGCGGTTTGCCGACTTCGATGCCGGTACCTACCAGGGGCAGCGCGTTGCCTTTCATGGTGACGGTTTGCCCGTCGCCGGCTTTGTTGCTGCCTTTGTTAACGGTGAGCGCGGAGGTATCGGCAGCGGACGTAGCGCCGACGTGCAGCGCGGAGGTAACGGCTATTAGGGTGATGAGTTTCTTCATGGTAATTCCTTTGAGAGCGGCACAACGGAAGATTTCGGTTGCAGATATACGCGCGCACCTGAATGGGAATATTTCGCGCACCGACCTGTGGGCGACATTACCAGACTCTACCCACCGGCTCAATACGGAAAATACGGAATTTTAAGGTAACGTCAAAACTTAGGGCTTGGCTGTCAGCCAATACCTATAAGGCTCCTGGCACGGCCATGCTGAAACGCTAAGCCTGGTGCGGCTTGCGCCTGAGTACATTTTTACGGATCAATAACCAGGCGACCCGGCACCGCGCCGCGCAGCGCGTTGCACACGATGAGCGAACGCCCTCGCCGCAGATCCGCCAAGCGCAAGGTGCGCTCGCCAGCGCCCCACGCGGGGTCTTCGAGCAGCAGGCTGCGCATCACGCCGGGTAACGGGCCGTCCGTGAGCGGCGGTGTCCACCAGCGGCCGTCGATCTGCACGAAAACGTTGCTGCGTCCGCCTTCGACCAGGCGGCCGTCGGCGGTGAAGAACAGGGCGTCGAACGCACCGCGCGTTTCTGCGTGGCGGGTGCCTTGGTCGTACTCTTCACGTAACGTTGTCTTGTGTGCGGCCAGCGGCCGGGGCTCGCGTAGCGGATTCGATTCAATCAGTAAATCGACACGCCCGTCGGGCACCGGCGTGAGTGGCGCACTGGTGATTTCGACGCGGCCATCATGGGATAACGTCAGACGCAATCGTGATGCAATGTCCGCGGCAGCGTGAGTAACACCCAATTCAAGTTCGCGTCCCACTTGCTCGGCATCGAAGCGAAAGCCCAACGCGATTGCGCTACGCTCAAGCCGTGCCAAATGACGCTCGACGTAGCGCACCTGCCGGTTGCGCGTGACCAACATCGTTTCGAATAATTGGAATCCCGGGTTGGCTCCGGTGAGCCGCGGTGGCTTCAGCCCATACTCCTAATTTTTAGTGGCCCTGGCCCTAGGCCACCCTGTGGCATTGCCAGGCTGAAGACGCGCTCTGATAAAGCCTGTCAGGCACGTGCCGTTAAAATTTCGGGATGCAGTTCATCGAGCCGACTGCGCCCGAGCAACGCCAATGCGAGGTCAATTTCTTTTGTCAGAATGTCCAGCGATCGCGCCACGCCCGCCTCCCCTCCGGACGCAAGGCCATACAACCAAGCGCGGCCGATCATGCAGGCGCGCGCGCCTAGGCACAGCGCTTTGATGACATCGCTGCCGCGGCGAATGCCGCCGTCCAGAATCACTTCCGCGCGATCGCCCACTGCGGCAACCACTTCCGGCAACGCACTGATCGCCGAGATCGCGCCGTCTAGTTGGCGACCGCCGTGGTTGGAGACGATGATGGCGTCGGCGCCGTGATCGCAACAGCGGCGTGCATCTTCGCCGGTTAGGATGCCTTTTACCGCCACCGGCCCGCCCCAGGTGGTCTTGAACCATTCCAGGTCTTTGTAGTTGACCGTTAAATCATACTGATTGGCGATGAACTGAGTGATGGTGACTGCGTTTTCGGTTTTTGAGTTGCTGTTTTCAAAATTGCGAAACGTGACTTTCGGGCCGAGGCCCACATCCAGCAGCCAACGAAAATGCAGCGCGAAATCCAACATTGTGCGCAACGTAAATTTTGGCGGCACGGTGAAACCATTGCGCATGTCGCGTTCGCGAGGGCCTTGCATTTTGGTGTCGACGGTGAGAACCAGGGCTTTGCAATTAGTGGCCTTGGCGCGATCGATAAAAGTTTTCGTCAGGCCGCGATCGCGCAATACATAAAGCTGAAACCAGCGAGTGACGTTCGAGGCTTCGGCGATTTGTTCGATGCTGCACGTCGCCATGGTCGATAGGCAGTAAGGCACGCCGGCGGCGTGGGCTGCGCGCGAGGCGGACAACTCGCCGCGGCGATGCAAAATGCCAGCCAGGCCAGTGGGCGCGAGAATTAACGGCGACGCGGATTTCTCGCCGAGAATGGTGGTCGATTGATCACGCTGGGAAACATCCGTGAGCACGCGCGTGCGAAACCCATAGCGCTCAAAATCTTCGCGATTTGCGCGCAGGGAAATTTCATCCTGGGCGCCACCGTCGATGAATTCGAAAATGGTTTTAGGCAGCCGGTTACGCGCCAGGGTACGCAGTTCGTCGATGTTAATCGGAGGCAATTTATTCCGGCTTAGATAAATGAGTTAAAGGTAAATCATTCCACAGGGGCATTGCTCCTCGCAATGACAATTCGTATATTTACTTGGCCGACGAAGACACAGATTTCGAAATCTGCGCGTTGGTTTCTTTCGCACTCTTCAACGCCGCAGCCGCTTCGGGCGGCATGTAGTTTTCATCGTGCTTGGCGAGCACTTCGTCGGCACGAAATACGCCATCCTCCGTGAGCTTGCCTTGTGCAACCACGCCTTTGCCCTCTTTGAATAGATCGGGAAGGATGCCGTGATACACAACCGGGATTGTCTTTGCCGTATCAGTCACGACGAAGTTCACGGTGAGGCCATCTGATTCGCGTTTGAGGCTGCCGGTTTCAACCATGCCGCCGATGCGGAAGCTGCGGCCAATCGGTGCTTCTTTGGCGGCGACTTGGCTCGGCGAAAAGAAGAATACCAAGTTGCTATTGAACGCGTTTAGGATGAATACGGACGCGACGCCAAGCGCGGCGAGACCGAGGAGTAGAAAACTTAAGCGTTTGTGTCTTGTTTTCATAATTTGTAAAAGTTAACTTTCAAGTTATGTCATCCTGAGCGCAGCGAAGGATCTGCTTTCTAACGCGTGAAAAAGCAGTTCCTTCCCCCCGATAAAGTCCGGGGCTAAAGGCGAGGATGACACATGTTGTGTTATT
Source organism: Burkholderiales bacterium (assembly GCA_046598945.1). GTDB lineage: Bacteria > Pseudomonadota > Gammaproteobacteria > Burkholderiales > JALYOK01 > JALYOK01. The sequence continues at coordinate 7,246 of JBKJHT010000027.1, forward strand.
GACCGTCTTTGCGCTTAAGGGTTCGTTTGCGATTTCGCAGCATCAGCAATTCGCCGATCATGACGAGAGCGGTCACGCCGTAGGCGCCCCACACGTACAAAGCATATCCGCCCATCTCGAAAAATTTGCCCCAGTCCATCGTGTTATTCGTTAGCCTCGTTCAACCACGCTGCTTGCTGTTCCCGCTCGTTCACGATGCAACGTAAGCGCACGAGCGAAACCGCGATGGCATAAGCCCAAAACGCGAACGTCATGATCAACATCGCCAGCAACATGGTTTCCGCCATCGACGAGCCTTTGGTGAGGCTGACGGAGGCGCCTTGATGCAAGGTGTTCCACCATTTCACGGAAAAATAAATGATCGGCACGTTGATCGAGCCAACGATGGCGAGCAGCGCGCCGGCGCGGTCGGCGCGGCGGGTGTCGTCGATCGCGGCGGTGAGCGACATGTAGCCCACATACAGGAATAGCAAAATCAGTTCCGAGGTCAGCCGCGCGTCCCACACCCACCAAGTTCCCCAGGTTGGCTTGCCCCAAAACGCACCGGTCCACAGCGCGACGAAGGTAAACATCGCGCCGGTCGGGGCAAGCGCTTGCGCCATCATGAACGACAATCGCGTGTTCATGATTAATCCCAGCGCAGCCCAGCCGGCCATGGCCATGTAGATCACCATCGACATCCATGCGGCGGGGACGTGGATGAAAATGATGCGATAGGATTCGCCTTGCGTCGCGTCGGTCGGTGCGACGAAGAAACCGATGTAGAGTCCGATGATCGTAAGGATCAGCGCCGGCCATGCAAACCACGGTACGAGCTGTCCGGCGAGGGGATAGAAAGTTTGCGGCGCGGCGTATTTGAACCAGTTCATGATGCAAGTTTAATCTAAGGCGATGCGCAACGCGATGGCGCTGGCCCACGGCGCGAAAACCAACGACAGAATTAAACCCGCCGCAAGCAACGATAAATGGCCGCTTGGACTCATCCCTTGAATCACCGCCTCAACGGCGCCGGCGCCGAAAATCAGCACGGGAATATACAGCGGCAAAATCAGTAACGCGAGCAACACGCCACCACCGCGCAAGCCTAAGGTGAGCCCGGCGCCGATCGCACCTAGCGCGGCGAGTATCGGCGTGCCGATGAGTAAGGCCAAGGTCATTGTTAGAAGCGCTTCTCCAGGCAGATCGAACTGGAGGCCCAATATCGGTGCGAGGATTACCAAGGGCAAACCGGTGCTGATCCACAGCGCGATAATTTTTCCCAGAACGGTCAAGCTGAGCGTATGCGGTGCGATGGCGAGTTGTTCCAACGTGCCGTCGGCATAGTCGGCGGCGAACAAACGATTTAACGACAGCATTGTCGCGAGTAGCGCCGCGACCCATAAAATTCCCGGTGCGATAGCACGCAGCAAATCTTTTTCCGGGCCGATGCCGAGTGGGAATAGGCTGACGACAATGATGAAGAAAAACAGCGTGCCCAATACATCAGCCTTGCGGCGCCAGGCGAGGTGTAGGTCGCGGACGATAACCGTGATTATTCCGGTTTTCATGGGGAAGCGGCGCTCCTGTTGCAAACATTTTGCCACTTCGGTGGGAGGGTTAGGGCGAGGTGGCCTAAGGCCATGAGGGGAAGGACGCGAATGAATGCGAACAAGTTTTTAGATCTCAGGCGCTGAGCTTGAGTTGACGCGGCGTATGGCCGGGAATTGCGACGTGTTGATGGGTGGTGAAAAGAACAATGCCATCGCCATCAAGATGTTTTGTGATCAACCCCGCGATCCATGTCACCGCGCTGGCGTCCAGCGCGGTGAACGGCTCATCTAATATCCACAGCGGCCGCTGGCTCAAGCAAAGGCGCGCCAGCGCGACGCGGCGCCGTTGGCCTTGCGACAAGTATTTCGTAGGCAGATGTAAGCGATCCCTTAATCCCGCATCGGTGAGCGCGCGTTTCGCGTTGGCGGCGGTGGTGGGCTCGCCGGAAAGCCGCAGCGTCAATTCTAAATTTTCGAGCGCAGTCAATTCATCTTTAATCGCCGCGGCGTGCCCGAGATAAAGCAATTCGCGAAAATAGTCTTCCGCCAGTTCATTGATCGCTTGGTTACGCCAATGAATCGTACCGCTCGCCGCTTCGCTCAAACCCGCGACGATGCGCAGCAAACTGGTTTTGCCACTGCCATTCGGCCCTTCAACTTGCAACAGCTCGCCGCGTTGCAGCGCAAGTTCAACGCCGCGAAACAATTCGCGTTCGCCGCGCCGACATTGGAGTTGATGGAGGGATAGCAAGAGATCGGTGAGTAACGATTGGATGACGTCGGATTATACCGGAGGCGAATTTTCGACCCAAAAAAACCGGCCCACAAGGGGGCCGGAAACAGGGGAGGAGGTAGTGACTACAAGGTGAAACTCAGGCCGCATGTGACCGCTGCCCGCACAACAAATTATTTAACGCTTGAAGCTGGGCGACAGCGGATTGCGGCTGTCGACATAGGCGATAACGTTCAGATCGGATGTCACCATCCAGTTCGCGTCGCCGCTACGGCTGTAGGACGGGCTGAGCGGATTGCGAACATCGACATAACGCGCAGCATCGCCTGGGGCTTGAGTTTGAACCGATTGCGCAGCCTTTTCTTGAAAGTACGAAGGGTGCAGCGGGTTATTTCCGGCTTGAGCGGTTGCGGCAAACATCGATGCGGCGGCTACTACGGCAAAGGTGGCGGTGCTAAGGGGTTTTTTGAACATGGTGTATCTCCGTAAATAAAGTAAAAACAACGTTAAAAATTAATGGCTAGAAAATTCGTTAAATACGTTTGAAACTCGGATGTAACGGGTTGGCGAGGTCGCGGTAAAGTTGATCCGCGCGCAACGTCGTGGCAATCCAATTACCGGCCTCACCCGAACGCGAGAAAATCGGCGTCAGGGGATTGCGGTTGTCGCTGTATCGTGCAGCATCGCCGGCTACGGGCGCGGCGATCGCCACGCTGAATTTTTGGTAGGATGGCGACAGCGGATTCATCTCGGCGGCGTTGCCAAAAGTGCTCATCGCGATCAAACTCAAACCGCCAATACTGGAAAGAATCAATTTGGTGCTCATGGTCAATCTCCTAAAAAAGCGTTACGTCAAAAAACTACTATCAAAACTGTTGTTCACTCGTAGCCCCCTATTCGGGACTTATTCTTTAATTCGATGTTCAATCATGTGCTTGTCATATCGACCTCACTTTCACTATTCCTTAAGTAGACTGGTCAACTATAATTAGTAGACCAGTCAGCTATAAAAAAGTTCAAGAAAAATTACATCAAAACTTAAACCAGTACGCGTTCAAACAAAATAGCGGCCATATCTTTCATCGGCAACGCAGTCTTGCTGACCTTGGCGCGGAGCATTCCGCCCTCGATGCCGACAATGATGAATTCCGCCAACAAATCCGCATCCGCATCACGCTTCAATTCTTTCGCCGCTTTTGCTTCGCGCAGACAATCGGCGATTATCCGTTTCCAACCGTCCCAAATCTCGTTCAGCTTTACCCGGAACCGATCGTTTTGCCCCGCCATTTCCTGGGTCATATTGCCGAGGAAACAACCGCGGGTGCAACCTTCTACCTCGATACTCGCCGCGACGTCCGTCAGGTAACGACGCAACCGCGCCATGGGCGTCAATGTCCTATCGTGCAAATAACTTTCGGCATGGGCCTTGGCTTGCACCGCGTATAAATCTAAGACGGCCAGACCGAACTCTTCCTTACTCGGGAAGTAATAATAAAACGAGCCTTTCGGAATTTTTGCTGATTTCAACACGGCATCAATGCCGCAGGAGTTGAAACCCTTTTCGCTAAGGATCTCGAGTCCTACTCGGATAATGTCGTCTCGTGTTGTATTGCGCGTGTCCATGGGTTGAATATTAGACCAGTCGTCTAGTAACTGTCAAGCGCTATTAAGAAATATTTTTTACAGCAACAAACGCTAGCGAGAAAACGGTCTGAAATTAATTCATTTAATTGATTTTAAAGGAATTAATTATAAGTTCTGGTCCGTGGGGCGCCTTAAAATAATGTGCCGGCTCGACGTTTTCTGCGACCGGAACAGAAACCAACAAATCCCAACCGCCTCGCGGCGCGGCTGCGGCGTCCACGACCATGCCGATCGCCTGGCCCTCTAAGCGCTGACCATATATGGCGTCGCCCGGCCGCGGCGCATCGGCAATATCCAAATGTGCGCCAACCATGCGGCGCTTTGCTTTGCCGAGATAATGCAGCCGTGCGACGATTTCTTGCCCGGTGTAGCAACCCTTCTGAAAACTCACCGCGCCGATCAAATCATCGTTAATCATTTGCGGGACAAACTGTTCTTGCGTCGCTATGTATATTTCCGGAATGCCCGCACGAATCTGCAGCCAGCGCCAAACTGCTTCGCCCGCGGGTGCTGCGTTTTTTGCAATAGTTTGCCAAACGTCCGCCGCATCGCCGGAAACCAAGATTTGGAAACGTCCGTTTGGCAGGGCAATGACGGTACCCTTCGGTGAGCGGACGATATCCATCGGATGCGCCGGTACATCTGCGAACACGGATGCAATTACGTTTGCCGCATTTTCACCACCGACTCCGAAACGAATATGCGCCGAAGAAACATCGGCGAGCACGACTTTCGAACGCAACACATACATTTTCAAGCGCTTTTGAATCGGTTCGATCAACTCACGCGGCAACTGCAAGAAATAACGATCGTCCGATTTCCATGCCAGAAAGTGCGCCAGTAAACGGCCTTTCGGTGAACAGTGCCCAGCAAAAGCGGCGCGCTCCTCGGTAATTTTTTCGACGTCCTGCGTCAATTGTCCCTG
>JBKJHT010000070.1:0-6939 GCA_046598945.1 Burkholderiales bacterium
TTTGGTCGATGCCTGTCACAAACGTTCGCGGCCGATCGTGATGACGACCATTGCGATGGGCGCGGGCATGTTTCCGCTGGCGCTCGGCTTCGGCGCCGACCCCAGCTTCCGCTCGCCCATGGCGATCGCCGTGATCGGGGGATTGATCACCTCGACGTTACTGAGTTTGCTAGTGGTGCCGGTGGTGTTTACCTACATCGACGACGCGGAACACTGGCTCGGTCGACTCGCTGCGTGGATCAAGCGATCCCCCACGGCGGCCGTGAGCGTGAAGTAAACGGATTATTTGTAAAAGCTTGGGTTTGATCTGATAGACAATGTCGGAACATACGCTCAGCGGCCGACAAAGCCCGACCATAACCGGCCATCCGACGAATAGGCAAAGCGGTCACTCGATCTCGTCCATGCTAGATCGATCTAACGAAGCGCCTATTCCCTGCACCACAGATCAAATCCAATCCAAAGCTTTAAGAAAATTGTGTTGCTAGTTTTACTGGGATTGCGAGACTGGATCAGCCGGGGGGCGATTTGATAGCGATCTGAAAGCCTCATTCCTTTAAACTGCAAGTGTAAAATCTAAGGCGATATTAAACAAATAGAGCACGAGCATCCATGTCCAACGTAACGCTCGCAAAATTGACGCGCCCACGTCTGTACGGAACGGTTCCTCGCGCGCGTTTGTTTCAATGTCTTGATGAGCGGCGGCAGCATCCCCTATTGTGGATCACCGGGCCTCCTGGGGCGGGAAAGACCAGCCTCATCGCCAGTTACGTGTCCGAGCGGAAAATTCCGTGCATCTGGTATCAAGTCGATGCGGAGGACGCCGATCCGGCGACTTTCTTTTACTACCTCGGCAAGTCGGTTGAAAAAATATCGAAGGGTAAGACAAGCATGCCCGTGCTTGCGCCGGAGCATTTGTCGAACCTAAACCGCTTCGTCAGGCGTTTTTTTCGGGAACTGTTTGACCGTCTTGAGGAAAATTCGCTCATCGTTCTGGATAACTTTCAAGAAGCGTCTGCTGATTCGACTTGGACGCAGCTTATCGAAACTGGTGCGGAAGAAATTCCCGAGGGAATCAATCTTGTTTGCGTGAGCCGCACTGAGCCGCCGTCTGTATTTGCGCGGCATGCATCGACCGGCCGACTCGCCACCATCGAATGGCGCGACTTGAGACTTACCTTAGAGGAAACTCGGCAAATTGCCGCAGTTCGACAGCAAGTCAGTGAAGCGACGCTTATTCGGCTGAGTGAGCAGTGTGATGGCTGGGCGGCCGGATTGACGCTGATGCTTGAACGCATCGCGCGTACAGGAGAAATACCAGAAGCGATTGAAGTCGAAACGCAGGAAGCGATCTTCAACTATTTTGCCGGGACGTTTTTCGACCGCGTCCCCATTGAGAATCGGCATGTGTTGCTATGCACCGCGTTGCTGCCGCGCATTACGCCGGTGATAGCAGAAAAGTTAAGCGGCAACCCCAACGCAGGCAAGCTTCTCGAAGATCTCCATCGGCGACAACTCTTCACTTATCGGCGACATCTGACCGGACTCGGGGCGCGAAGCCGCACCGAAACCGTCGATCTCACCTACGAGTACCACGCGTTGTTTCGTGCGTTCCTTCAAAGTAAAGCCAAGGAAGAATACACGCCGGCCGCGTTGCGCCGAATGAACGCTGCTGCTGCCGACTTACTCGATACGTTTGGTCAGCCGGAAGCCGCCATTGCGCTATTTGGCGAGGCGCAGGATTGGGAGGCGCAGAGAGTGTTGATCCTGCGTCAGGCGCCGGCGTTACTGCGTCAGGGCCGTGGGCAGACACTGCGCGAATGGATTGCTGCTATGCCGCACGAGGCGCAAGCTATAAATCCTTGGTTGTCTTATTGGCTTGGTGTGTCGTTGATTCCAATTGACCAGGCAGAAGCGAGCAAGCGCTTGGACCAGGTATTCGATCAACTCGGGCAAGCAAACGACACCACCGGCCAAGCACTCGTCGCCGCTCGCATTATCGAATCCGAACACCGCGCCTATACGTCGTTGAAGCGTTTCGATCGCTGGATTGAGGTGTTGAGCACGCTGATCGCTCAGGGAATAAAATTCGCCGATCCGGAAGTTGAGCTCAGAGTTTATTCCAGTCTTCTACTTTCCGTGTTTCTACGGGATCCGCGTCATCCACTATTCAAACCCGGTGTCGAGCATTTATGCCAGCTCGTGACGCAAGGCTCCGATCCGGATCAGATACTCACTGCCGGGGACATGTTATTGCGTTACTTCGATCACGGCGGCGATCCTGAACGCGCGAATTGGGTAATCGGCTTGGTCAATTCCGTCATAGAGGATCAGGCAGTGATGCCGCTCAGCCGGCTTTATTGGTGGGGCCGGGTGGCCGATTTTTACGCCCATCAAGCACGCTACGCGCAGGCTTCGGAAGCGCTTGCGAAAGCGGACCGGCTTGCGATCGACTTCGGCGGCCATCCGGCGGAATTGGTTATTCGCAATTTCCATGTATTTTTGAGCCTCTTGCGCGGTGATATGGAAGGCGCAAAGGAACACGATGCTCGAGTACGTCGGGCTGCCCATTCCGTAACCGGTATCGGGCGCGCAATGTGTAGTCTCATCCGTTGCCTTGTAGCGGTATCCAACGACACATTAACGACCGAATCACTAACAACTGCGCTTGAGTTCGGTGCGGACGCGTTGCAGGGATATCATGAGGTGGGGATGTTCTTCCCGGCGATAAACGTGCAAATTGCGCGGGCCGCGCTATTGGCCCACACCGCTTCGCGCGAAGAACTGAATACGCTCATTTCCTCGGTCAGGGAGGAAATGCGTGGAACTTTTATGCAGCACCATGACACTCAACTGTTGTTGATCGAAGCTTACGTTGCATTGCACGATAGCCGCCGCGACGATGCAATCGCCTTCATAGAACGCGCCCTAGCGATTCGACCTCTCAGCGATCTATATATGCTACGGATGTTGCCACAGGTATTGCCGACAATACTTAAGTTCGCGTTGCGTGAAAGAGTCGGAGAAACCGAAATCAAGCATTGGATCACGCAATTTTGTATTCGCGGCGGGCCGGACGCACCCGAGCAATGGCCCTGGCCGATTAAGATTCGCACACTTGGCGCCTTCGGTTTGGTTCGCGACGATCGACCCTTGGTCTTCAAAGGCAAGCTGCCGCGTAAGCCACTTGAATTACTCAAGTTACTGGTTTGTGCCGGTGTAGGAGGACTTCCCTCTTCCGCCGTTGCCGACCGGTTGTGGCCAGAACTCGAGGCGGACGCGGCCTTGAACAACGTCGACACCAACGTCCATCGTCTGCGAAAAGTGCTTGGGATGGAGTCGGCGATCAAGTCATCGGAAGGGCGTTTGGCGATCGACGCTTCGCAATGCTGGGTGGATGCTTGGGCCTTTGAACGCTTAGCCGCAAATAGCGAACCTGGACGTAAAACCACTGACGTAACGCAAGGAACCCTGGCGATGGATTTGTATCGTGGCCATTATCTACAGGAAGAGGGCGAACAAGCTTGGGCGGTGGCCTATCGGGCGCAATTGCGCGGGCAAGTCATTTCCTTGGTACAAGACGCGGGAACGGCGTTGCAGCGCAACGGCGAAACTCGCGCAGCCGCAAAGTTGTACGAACGGGCGCTTGCGCTCGACAACTTGGCGGAGCCGCTCTATCGCGATCTCATGTACTGCTTGCGCGAACAAGGCGAATCCGCCGAAGCGCTGAAGGTCTATCGCCGTTGCAGGGAGATGCTCTCCATCGTGCTCGGCATAGAGCCCTCTAAGGAAACGCAAGTGCTTGCCGCCACATTGCGTGAATAGGTTTTTTACCAATCTGAAACCAATCTGCCAGGGCGTGTCGCTTACGGTGTCGAACAAGACGGGGCAATGACGCCTCGCCAACGATTAGGAGAGGATTCATGAACAAAGCATTTACGGCCATTCTCGGCGCCACTTTTTTCGCAACGCTCACGACGGGAGCGGCGGCGGAGAAGAATTACGCGCCAGGTGTATCGGACACTGAAATCAAGATCGGCCAGACGATGCCTTACAGTGGCCCGGCATCAGCGCTCGGCACGGCGGGACGTGCGCACGCGGCATATCTGAACATGATCAACGACCAAGGCGGAATTAACGGCCGCAAGGTACGGCTTATCAGTCTCGACGACGCCTACAATCCGCCCAAGACAGTCGAGCAGACGCGCCGGCTGGTCGAGCAAGAAGGTGTGGCGCTTATTTTTGGTTCGCTCGGGACTGCGCCCAATATGGCCATTCATAAATACGTAAACGCCAAAAAACTTCCTCAGCTTTTTATCGCTTCCAGCAGCAGCCGGTGGAATGATCCCGCGAATTTTCCTTGGACCATGATGACGATACGACCGAGCTTTGAGATGGAAGGTCGCGGTTATGCCAGATATATTTCGCGCACTCGTCCTAACGGCAAGATCGGCGTGCTCTACCAAAACGACGAGCAAGGCAAGGATTACTTGCGCGGACTCCGGGAAGGCCTTGGATCGCGCGCCGGCGAGCTACTGGTCAGCGAGCAATCTTACGAGCTGACAGACACGACGGTCGATTCGCAAATGGTGACCCTTAAAGCCAGTGGCGCTGACGTGCTATTGAACTTCTCCACACCGAAGTTCGGTGCGCAGGCTATTCGAAAAAGCTACGATATCGGCTGGAAGCCACTGCATATCGTGGCGTTCACTGCCTCTGCGATCAAGCCGGTGCTGCAGCCTGCAGGATTAGAAAAATCGATTGGTCTGATCTCATCGTCCGTCACTAAAGACCCATCCGATCCACAGTGGCGCAATGATCCGGCGATGGCGGATTACCTAGCGTGGATGAAAAATTACTATCCGGACGGCGACCCGGACGATTGGAGCAATGTGGCGGGATACACGACGGCACAGATGTTAGTGCATGTACTGAAAGCCTGCCAGGACGATCTAAGTCGAGAAAGCATCATGCGGCAAGCGGCTAGTATGACCAACCTAGAACTTCCCATGCTACTGCCCGGCATTCGAGTCAATACCAGCCCGACGGATTATCTGCCGGTCGAACAATTTCAATTCGTGCAATTCGACGGGAAGCGCTGGGTCAGAATCGGGGAGGTGATCGGAAAATGAGAACCGTACCTACAAAATTGATCGACGCGACGCAAACTGAGACAGCTCAAGTGACGCCAGAAACATCGCAGCAGCGGCAAGACTTCTATTATCGAATCGATAAGCTTTCGCTTGCTCCGGTGTGGAAAGTATTGAAGGGGCTGATCCTGAGCGAACCCACGCCGGCAATGGTTCCTCATGTTTGGGACTTCGAGGAAGTTAAGCGCTACGTTCTCGAATCTGGCCGCCTCGTCAGCGCGGCCGAGGCGGAACGCCGCGTGTTGGCGCTGGAGAATCCGGGATGGCGTGGAAAGTCGCAGATTACCGACGTGCTGTTTGGCGGCCTGCAACTCATCATGCCAGGCGAGATCGCGCCGGCGCACCGTCACTCGCAATCGGCGTTGCGCTATGTCCTCGACGGCGAGGGAGCATATACCGCCGTGCAGGGCGAGAAGACTCATATGAAACCAGGGGATTTCATCATCACGCCGCCCTGGACCTGGCACGACCACGGAAACGAAACAGACCGGCCGATGATTTGGCTGGACGTACTCGACCTCTCCATCGTCGCCCATTTTCGCGGCCAGTTTCGCGAGGAGTGGAGCGAAGAACGTTTTCCAGTCACCCGCCCCGAGGGCGACGCACTGGCACGGTACGGTTCAGGTTTGATGCCGATCGAATTCAAGGCGTCAAGCATTACCTCGCCGATTTTCAATTACCCCTATGAACGCACCCGCGACGCGCTTTATCGCCTGTCGCGCACCGGTGAAGTCGACCGGCATCACGGCTACAAGTTACGCTATGTCAACCCGGTGGACGGCGGTTGGGCTATGCCTACCATCGCCACGTGGATGCAGTGGTTGCCCAAAGGCTTTCAATCGCAGGCTTGGCAATGCACGGACGGCCTGGGTTTTGTTTGCAAGGAAGGCAAAGGGGAAACTCGAATTACGTATGCTGACGGCAAAGAAGTCAAACTCAAATGGAAGACCAATGACGTGTTTGTCGTGCCCGGCTGGGTGAAACATACTCATCACGCGACTGAGGAGTGCATCCTGTTCGGTTTCTCCGACCGTTCGGCACAAGAAAAGTTAGGCCTCTGGCGTGAACGAAAACAATAAACTGCTTGCATCGGGTCATCAACAGTCGTCGATCGGAGAGAAGTTGTTTAGTGACCGTCCCGTCGAGCGCCATGCAGGGTGTTGGTCAGATTGCTGCTAAGCGCTCGACAGTATCAGGAAATTGCTTCACTAATTAATTAACAGTGCTGCTTGCGCATTCGGCTTAGCACGACCTTGCGTTCGCTTACCTTCTCGTGCGTCAGCCAGTGCAGCGATGCCTTCACCTAGTTCAGTAACTAGGTCGCGTTTGTTGGTCGATTTAGTGATGACTTTCGCTTTCATGTTTTTCTCCTAGCTTCAACTTAAGCACTTTACGCTGTTGCGGCGTTAGATCACCCATTTCTTCCTTGTCATACAACGTAAACAACCAGAACTGGAGCCCCGAATCCCACTAGTAATAAATTACACGCAATCCACCACGTTTGCCCTTGCCTCGACGCGCATCGCCAACTCGAAGTTTGCGCAGCGCGCCAGAATCTGGAATGAGATCGCCTGCCGCAGGGTTCTTCATCCGAAGATTCTGCAGTGCAAGGAATGCATCATCATTAAGATAGTTGGCGCGATGCCTTTCAAACGCGGGTAGCTCTACGAAGATAGCAGTCGGACACGGTATGTCAGACAAGATCCAAACTTCAACAGATTATTGCTCGGCCTCGGCCTTCTTCTTTTGCTGCGCGCGCAAAAACACGACGACCGCTTTAACTTCTTCT
>JBKJHT010000201.1:0-5215 GCA_046598945.1 Burkholderiales bacterium
TTCGCGCGCTGTCGTAACCGCCCAAGCACCGTGCCAGCAGCCTTACCCTGCTTGCCGTTCCAGGCATACTGGCTTGCGAGGCAAGCTGCATAAGGGCTGCAGGGCGATGCTCGGTGAATCCCGATCCAGCGTGTTGCGGTCAATGGCTCATTATGAGGAGAAGACACGAAACGGAATTTAAAGCACGCTAAGAGGTAGCGGCAACGTTTTGTACGCTGCTCCGCAGCGGCCGAAACTGGTCAGGTTTTTTGAGCGTCCATTTTCGGCAAGCGAAGGATATGTAAATGTCGGTTTTTCGGCGCGCTTTGTAGGATAGGATGGAGGATCGCTTTAGGTCGCGAACGATCGAACGATTCGAATGCCGCTGGTGACACGAGTGTTGGGTCTACCCCTCATTCCCGCACCGGTGGCCACTGTTTAGCCGTATGCACCAAGGCCAGAATCCACACCGTTTCCTGCTCGATCTCATACACCAAGCGATAGCTTTCATGCGGTATTAGTTCGTGGGTGCCGGAGATCGTCCCCGGCCGGCCGAGATTGGGGTGCTCGGCCAAGTCGGCCACGGCATCGCTGAAAAGCGCATCTATGCGGGCGGCAGCGCGCGGATTGTCGGTCGCGATATAGTCCCAGATGTCAGCGCGGTCTTGCTGTGCCTCCGGCGTCCAAATGACCTTCACGCGTCGTTCGCCGCACTGGTGCGTCGTGCGGCGAATTCGGCTTCAATTTCGGCATTCGACCTTCCACGGCCGGCCCGCATCGATGACCGGGCAACCTTAACTTTGCGATGCAGGAACTTGTCATATTCCCGCGCTTCGCGCTGGCGTTGCACAAACTCACGCATCAACTCGCGCAGCACTTGCGATGCTGGACGGTGGGCAGCCTCGGCCTCCGCCATGAACTCGGCACGCAGCTCCGGTTCAAGCTTCATGGTGAAAACGGCTTCTTTCGACATGGGCAAATCTCCTGCACTAAGGTAATGACTTAGTATATACGTTGTCATCATCTCATGGCTAGCCGTTTGTCAAACAAATCCTGATTTTGGTGAGGGGGTAAGCGTTAGGGGGCTTTTGTGTGATTACCGACGCCGGCCGGGCGATGCGTAAAAAAATGTGGCCGGTGTATCGTGATCAGATCAAGGTTCTATTCAGCGATCGGATCGATGACAAACAGGCGAAAGTGATGGGGGATGGCCTCATCGCAATTCTGCGTGCGCTCGAGCCTGATGAGCCCGCATAAAATTTAGCGGGTTATTGGCCAGACGGCATGAGTATTCCCAAGCCGATTGCGCTGCCACATGCAGCAAGAATAACGAGGATGCGAAGCCATGGCGGCGCGATTTTCATACCCGCATTCACAGGATAAGCCGCTTCGTCTCTTTACCCGTGAAAAACTAAAGAATGCGAATCGCATCAAGCCAGAAGCCTTGTCCCGCCTGCCTGGTGGCATAGGATGCCTGAAGATCCGCTCTCCTATTGGGTGGAGGCGGGCCATTGCTTCGCAGGCCGATTAATTCAGCGACGGTAGCCACAATGCGATTTGCGGAAAGTTAAGTACCAGCGCCAATACGAACGCTTGCAGCAAGATGAAGGGCCAGAGAGAAGCGAAGATTTGGTTGAGCGTAATTCCTTTGGGGGCAACGCCCTTCAAGTAAAACGCGGCGGGTCCGAACGGCGGCGAGAGATAAGAAATCTGCATGTTCAAACAAAACAGCACGCCGAACCAAACCGGGTCGTAGCCGAGTTGTTTCACGATCGGCACGAAGATCGGCATGGTCAGCAAACAAATGCCGACCCAATCCATGACGCAGCCGAGCAACACGAGGATCAGCATCATAAGTACGATGATCGCTATCGGTGGCACGTCGAGTCCCGTCATCAAATCACTGATGAAGGCGGCGCCGCCGGCGAGATTGTAGACGCCGATCATCGCCGTTGCGCCGAACGATAGCCACAGCAGCATGCCGCAGGCGCGCAGCGTTTGGTCCGCCGACTCGCGCACGATTTTCCACGTCAAATCGCCACGAATCACCGAGGCAATCAGCGTGCCGACCACACCCATGCCTGCCGCTTCGGTGACGGAAGCAATGCCCGTATAGATAGTGCCCAACACCGACGCCATGACCAACAGCGGCAGTAGCAAACCCTTCAGCATGCGTAACTTTTGTTGCACCGGAATATTGCGTTCCTGCGCCGGTGCGGGCGGGCCGAGCTTGGGATCGACCTGGCAGCGGATGAAAATATAAATCATATACACCGCCGAGAGAATCAGTCCGGGGATGATGTTGGCGGTGAAAAGATCGCCGATCGGAACATTGACTGTCAGGCCGTAAATCACCAGCACAATCGAAGGCGGAATCATGGTGCCCAGCGAGCCACCGGCGCAAATGGTGCCGATGGCGAGTTTGGGGTCGTAGCCCAAGCGCAGCATCTGCGGCAGCGCGATCAAGCCGAGCAGCACGATCTCGCCGCCAATAATACCGGTCATGGCGCCCATGATGGTCGCTGCGACCATGGTTTGGATCGCCAATCCACCGGGCAGCTTTCCCGCCCACACCCGCATGGCGTCGAACAGATCTTTGGCGACGCCGGAACGCTCCATCAGCGATGCCATCATGATGAACATCGGCACCGACACCAGCACGTATTCGTTCATGAAGCTGTAGATGCGACTGGCGACCAATTGCAAGCCTGCTTCGCCGAATAAGCCCAGCGCGAATACCACCGCGATAAGGCCGGTGACAAACGCCAACGGCAGGCCGAGCAGGAGCAGCACGATCATGGAACCGAACATGACCGCCGTGAGCGTGCCGATGTCCATGAATTATTTCAGGCGTTTGAAATCGCCGATGAGTTGCAACAGCGTTTGCAGCGCCATGATCACGGCGACCGTGGCAAAAACAGTTTTGACCATAACGGGAATGGGCCAATTCAGCGCGGTGCCGGATTGCTCCATGAAAGAAATTGAATCGATGGCTTGCTGCACGCTCGCGTAGGTAAGCACGCTGAAAAATAATAGGGTTAACAGCGAAACAAGGGCGTTGCCGCGGCTGCGCCAGCGCGGCGAAAATCGCTCCTCCGCGATACTGATAATAATGTGGCTTCGATGTTGATGGACGTAGGGTCCGCCGATTAGAAATGCCATGGCACAGAGCATGACGCTCAACTCGTGGCTCCAGATGGTCGGCGCGTTGAATAGATAACGCGACGCGACTTCATAGGCGATCATCGCGACGACGATGAGAAAAATACTGCATGCGACGGCGCCGATTGCGTTTACCACGGGTTGTAGTTTTTGTTCGAGCATCAGTTCGGTGTTAAATCCTCAGGCTGTCATTCCGGCGCAGGGAATCCATTGGGCGTTTCAAGGTCAACATGGATCCCCCGCTTTCGCGGGAATGACGATGTGGAAGATTCGCAGTCCTTAATCAAGCAATCCTGCTTTTTTGAGAAACGCGACCTGCGAGTCGTTGATCTTTTTCGCCATCGCGCTGCGCGCTGCGTACTCACTCCAAACTTCGCGGGCGATGCCGCGGAATTTGCGCCGCTCTTCGACACTCCAGGCGATGAGTTCGATGCCGAGAAACCTTGCTTGCTGGGCCACCTTTTCGTCTTCCGCGCGGCTGCGCGCCACCAGGTTACGCGAGAATTCCTTTACCTCGGCCTCGAGCAGAATTTTCAGATCGTCGGGCAAGGTATTCCATTTCTTGATGTTCATTGCCATCTCCGCCATGCCCATCGAGTGGAATCCGGGATAGGTGGGGAATTTGGCTAGCTTGTGGTAGCCGAGTTCATGATTCATGGATAAGGTGCTCCAATCGGACGCATCGACAACGCCATGCTCAAGAGACGTGTAGACCTCACTGCCCGGAATATTGACGGGCGCCGCGCCGAGGCGCTTAAAAATATCCTGGCCGATGCCGACTGGCGCGCGTATTTTGAGGCCTTTGAAATCGGCGACGCCGCGAAGCGGTTTCTTGCTGACTAAGGATTCCGTGCCGTACCAGGTGCCGGCGATGTAATGGATCTTGAATCGCCGATAGGCTTCGCGCGCGAGTTGCAAGCCGCCGCCTTGTTCCATCCACTGTGACATCCGTTCCGGCGAATCGAATGCGCCTTGTGGGTCGGTCAATAGCGCCAGGGCAGGTTCCTTGCCCGCCGCGTAACCTCCGCAACCATACTCGGCGTCGAGCACGCCACTGGTCACCGCGTCAAGCGCTTCCGCCGGCGCTACCACTGAGCCGGCCGGGAGCGGCTCGATAATGAGACGGCCTTGGGACTTTACTTTTACGTCCGCGGCGAACTGTTCGAAGACCTTGAATGGCGCCGTGCCGGCTTGCCAAAGGGCCATCATTTTTATCTTGATTGGGGTAGGGTCGGCGGCAAAGGTGACGTTCGCCGCCGCTAGCATCACAACCAAGAACACAAAAAATTTCCTTCGGTTCATGGTTGGCTCATTTCTATTCTATTGCGGCGCTTTGTCGGCGCCGCGATACAGAATGCGCATCGATTCTTCAGTTGCGGCGGCGTGAAACGCGCGCTCGTCCACACCGAAATCAACGATCGGACGCGGCTCGGGATGGAAATGTTTGTAGGTATCAATGCCGCGCACCAGCATCGCGCTGTCGCGTTTGCCGGCGGTCTGATGGACATAGGTCGGCACGTAGCGAACGGCATAGCCGATGCGCCGGTCGTGCGAGGCATTAGGCGGCGAGCCGTGCACCAGTCGCACATGATGCAGCGACATTTCGCCCGCTTGCAGAATCACATCGACCGCGTCGTTTGGATTCACATCGACTTGAACCTCTTGGCCGCGCGTCAGGAGATTGTTTTCCGCGAACGTGTCTTTATGTGGAAGTTGGTCGATTAAATGGGTACGGGGAATCACTTGCATGCAACCGTTGCTGACATTGCTATCGGTGAAGCCGACCCAAGCGGTGACCACATCCGGCGCCGACAGCCCCCAATAGGTTGAATCCTGGTGCCAGGAAACGTAGGCGGGATCGTTCGCTTCCTTGGTGAAAAAAGTCGAACTCCACACCAAAAGATTCGGCCCCAAGATTGCTTCGACCGCGTCAAGTATGCGTGGATGTCGCACTAACGCATCGATCCACGTGAATAACAAATGGGATTTGGTGCGTAGTGCGCCGCTGAGGGGGCCGCCCTGCGATTGCTCAAAGGCTTCCAGGCGAGCGCGATAGGCCAGTGCTTCACCCGAT
>JBKJHT010000031.1:0-6582 GCA_046598945.1 Burkholderiales bacterium
AGGTGAAGTTACCGTGCGTCTGGCAAAGGAGGGCCGCATCGTCAACGGCCAGGGCGCCGATCCGGATATTTTGGTGGCCTCGGCAAAAGCCTATTTGAGCGCGCTGAATCATCTGCACAACAAACTGGATCGGGTGAATCCGCAGCTTTAGTTTTTCTGTCTTCCTGAGCAACGCGAAGGATCTGCTATTTGCGTCGGCGAAAGCAGATCCTTCGCTGCGCTCAGGATGACAAACTTAAAGGCAGCGCTCGGTTCACTGCGCGCGTGCAGTTTTGGCGGAACCGCAATTGGCCACCCGCAATGACCGATCAATATTGACGTAGGTTTGGATCAAGCGTAGCGGATCCACCTAAGGCTAAAGGTGTATCCGCCGCGCTTGATCCATGCTGGACTTAGACTTTACCTATGACACAAACCACCCGCATGCCCACCGTCTTCCTGGGTCATGGCAGCCCGATGAACGCGCTGCAACAAAACGAATTCACCGCCGCATGGCGAAAATTCGGCGCGTCGATCCCCAAACCGCGCGCCGTGTTGTGCGTGTCCGCCCACTGGTACACCCAAGGCACCCACGTGACCGCAACCCAGACGCCAGAAACCATTCACGACTTCGGCGGCTTTCCCCAAGCGCTGTTTGATTTTCAATACCCCGCGCCCGGCGATCCGGCGCTCGCGCAACGTGTAGCGGATTTGCTCAAGCCGCTCAACGTCGGGCTAGATCAGCAATGGGGGTTGGATCACGGCACCTGGTCGGTGCTTGCGCACGTTTTTCCCGAAGCCGATATCCCCGTCATCCAACTCAGCATCGACCGCACCCAGCCCGCGCAATTTCACTACGATCTCGGCAAACAACTCGCGCCGCTACGCGATGAAGGTGTGTTGATTCTCGGCAGCGGCAACGTCGTGCACAATTTGGGCATCATGAATTGGCGCGAACAAACCGTCGCTTACGATTGGGCAATCCGCTTCAACGATCTGGTGAAAGGATCGCTTGCGTCCGGCGATCACGCCCCGCTGATTGGCTATGATCGGCTCGGCCAGGACGCCGAGCTTGCGATCAATTCCGCGGAACACTATTTGCCGCTGCTGTACATCATCGGCCAGCAAACGGCGACGGACACACTGACCTTATTTACCGATAGCATTTTCGGAGGCTCGATTAGTATGTTGTCTGTAGCAATCGGATAAAAGTTACTACGCCAGGAACCGCATGGATATTGGCTCTCGCTAGCGGCATGTCCGAGAGCCAATACCCATGCGGTTCCTGGCAAGTCATGATTGGGATTCGCTTCCGGGATTCCCGTAACGTGGAAGCTGCAAAGCTGATTCATGAAAGATACATCGCGGCCAAAGTGGCCGAATCATAGACGATATCGCGAGAGCGATGGTTTGCGGGGATGATGCACAAGTGTAGTGTTGCACGCTAATGAAACCGTATAAACCCATTTGTTCGTCATCCCCGCGTAGGCGGGGATCCAGTGTCTTTATACGTTGAACGTCACTGGATTCCCGATTTCTCGGGAATGACGAGCGCGCTTTTGAATGTGCCCTCAAGAATGCAACACTACACTAGAATATTCGCATCGCTTAATTGGAACAATTCACCAACGGTTTAATCGCCTGAACCGGACAAATAAAACAAACGCAGTTTATGAACAAAGACCAACTCAAAAAACTCGAAGCTGACCTATGGAGCGCCGCCGACAAGCTGCGCGCCAACTCCGATCTTAAGTCCAGCGAATATGCTACGCCGGTGCTGGGGTTGATCTTCCTCAAGTTTGCCGACAACAACTATCGCCGCCACGAAACTGAAATTCACGCCGATTACACGAAATTCAAAGGCACCCGCCGCGAGAAGAAAATCTCCGATATCGCCATCGAGAAATGCGGCTTCTACCTGCCCGACCATGCGCGCTACGAGCACCTGCTGAATTTGCCGGAAGAGAAGAACATCGCCAAGGCGCTCAAGGAGGCGATGAAGGCCATCGAGGAATACAAGCCCGAACTCGAAGGCGTGTTGCCCAAGGACGAATATGCCGCGTTGACGCGGACAGACAAGACCATCCCGCAGCAGTTGCTGCGCACCTTTGCCGATATTCCGGCCGATACGAGCGGCGATTTGTTCGGGCAGATTTACGAATACTTTCTTTCCGAATTCGCCCGCAGCGAAGGCCAAAAGGGCGGCGAGTTTTTCACGCCGCGCTCCGTGGTACGCCTCATGGTCGAGATCATCGAGCCACACGGCGGCAAAGTGTTCGATCCCGCTTGCGGCTCCGGCGGCATGTTCGTGCAGTCTGCCCAGTTCATCGTGGAACACCGCAAAGAACTCAAAGGTTCGGAGAGCGGCGTGTATGTCTGCGGCCAGGAAAAAACGCGGGATACCGTTAACCTCGCCAAGATGAACCTCGCGGTGAACGGCCTGCGCGGCGAAATCAAGCAGGCCAACACCTACTACGAAGACCCCTACCAAAGTTTTGGCGCCTTCGATTACGTCCTCGCCAATCCCCCGTTCAACGTGGACGACGTGAGCCTCTCCAGCGTCGAGAAGGACAAACGCTTCAACACCTACGGCATTCCGCGCAATAAGTCGAAGGTGAAGAAAGCCGACGAAGGCAAAGAAACTGTCCCCAACGGCAACTACTTGTGGATCAGCCTGTTCGCCACGTCGCTCAAGCCGAAGGGCCGCGCCGCGCTGGTCATGGCGAATTCCGCTTCCGATGCGCGCCATTCCGAAGCCGACATCCGCAAGACGCTGATCGAGAAAAACCTCATCTACGCCATGCTGACGTTGCCCTCGAACATGTTCTACACCGTCACACTCCCGGCCACGCTGTGGTTTTTCGACAAGGCCAAGACCGACGACAAAATCCTATTCATCGACGCGCGCAACATTTTCACCCAGATAGACCGCGCCCACCGCGAATTCAGCGAAGAGCACATCCAGAACATCGCCATCATCAGCCAATTGCACAAAGGGCGACGCGAGAAGTTCGTCCAGCTCATAGACGGATACTTCGCGGCAGGCATGGAACGGCTGATCGAAAACAAAACCAACGTCGAACCCGTCTCCGCGCAACTGTTCGAAGTACTGGACGACGCAGGCGGCAAGCAGGCGGTGGGCGAACTGGTGCAACAATGGGCGGGGCTGGCAAAACTCAAAACCCGCTACCAGAAATATCTGCAACAAAACACGCCTGTCATTCCGAACGCCTCAACTGTCATTCCGAACGCATGTGAGGAATCTTACCCGCCACACAAGATTTCTCCCTCCGGGCGAAATGACAGCGGTGGCATCCCGAACGAACGCGAGAAATCTTCCATCAGTGCCATCAACAAAGCACAGCAGCAATTGCGCGAGGCGTTTGACCCCTTCTTCGCCGCGCTACACGAAGGCTTGAAGCGCCTGGACAAGGTTGTGCGCCAGCATGAGAAGCGTCTAGCTGCGCAGGCGCAGGCCGAAGGCAAGCGTGGCACGACTGATCGCAAGACCAACGCACTCAAGGGTGCGTTGGAAGAATTGCACAAGGAAGTGAAGAGTGCCGAAAGCTACTACCGGCACATTCACTGGCTGCAGAAACGCTTCCCCAAGGCAGAATATGAAGAGGTCACTGGCTTGTGCAGACTCGCCAGCCCGGCGGATGTGCAGGCGCAGGACTATTCGCTTAATGCGGGGCGTTATGTCGGTGTGGTGATCGAAGAGGATGGGAAGACGGAGGAGGAGTTCATCGCCGAGTTTCTGACAATGAACGACGAGCTGTCGTTGTTAAATGCAAAAAGCCATGACCTTGAGCGCGTGATTGAACGCAACGTTTCTACCCTCGGAGGCGAGCAATGAAGCAGTTTCCAGAAAGTTGGCGGATCGAACCGGCCAATTCAGTTTGCGCGGAAATTGTGGATTGTTTGAATAAGACGGCGCCCGTAGTTGAACACGACACTGGTTTTCGCATGATTCGAACAACGAATGTTCGATATGGCCGGGTTGACGTCGAGGAAACTCGTTTCGTCGAGGAGGCAGTTTTTAACAAGTGGACTCGTCGCGCTCGCCCTCGGCGTGGTGACATCATTTTGTCGCGCGAGGCTCCACTTGGGGAGGTCGGGCTACTTAGGTCGGACGCCAAAGTGTTTCTTGGCCAGCGAACCATGCTTTACCGCGCTGACCCTAACAAACTCGACCAGCAATTTCTGTATTACCAAATGATCGGGCCTTACGTTCAGGCCCAGATTCACGGGCAGGGATCGGGCTCTACCGTGGCACATCTGCGAGTACCTGATGCGGAAACGTTGGAGATCCCCGTTGCACCATTGGATGCGCAAAAAAATATAGGAGGCATTCTCTCGGCGTATGACGAACTAATCGAAAACAACCGCCGACGCATCGCGCTCCTGGAAAAGATGGCCGAAGAAATCTACCGCGAATGGTTTGTCCGCCTGCGCTTCCCCGGTTACGAGAAGGTGAAGATCGTGAAGGGCGTGCCAGAAAGCTGGAAGTTGGTGAGACTGGAGAATGCATTTAAGTTTACCGGCGGCGGCACCCCAACAAAGGAAGTTACCCGTTACTGGGATAACGGAGATGTGAATTGGTTTACGCCCTCCGACATCACAGGAGCGAAAGGCATTTTTCTGGAACGGTCTGACGAGCAATGCAGCGAAGAAGGCTTCAATAACAGTTCAGCGAAGATGTTTCCGGCAAATTCGGTGATGCTAACAAGTCGTGCCACTATCGGTGCAGTCGGAATCAATCTAACGCCAGCATGTACAAACCAAGGATTCATCACATGCATCCCGAACGCACGGTATCCATTGCCGTATCTGTATCACTGGATAAAGCTGGCGAAGCCACATTTTGAACTACTGTCTGGTGGCGCAACGTTTGCCGAGTTAACGAAAGGAACATTCAAAAGAATTGAGATATTGACGCCACCCGAACCAATCGTTTCAGAGTTCGCGCGGATCGAATCGCCCTTGTTCGAGGCCATCGAAAATCATCTGAGAGCAAACAGGAAACTGACCGAGACGAGGGACAAACTTCTGCCCCGCCTAATCTCCGGCAAACTCTCCGTCGAAAATCTCGACATCCAATTCCCGCCCGGCATGGTGGAACCCATCCATGAAATTTGAAGCCCTCGAGATAGCGAATCTACAGCGCCCAAGGATTCAACACTTGCGGGTACAGCGAGAAATCCTGCACGTTGCGGGTGACCACAGTGAGGCCGTGGCATTGGGCGGTGGCCATGAGCAGGTTATCCATCACCGGCGCGGGTTGTCCGGCCAGTTCGGCGTGTGCGGCGATTTGCGCCCAGACGTGAAGCGCGGCGGCGTCGAGCGGCAGGATGCGCCCTGCGAAACGCTGCTCCAATTTACCCAGCCAAGCGGTGAGTTTCTGGCTGCGGCGCGGATCGGTTTTGCGCAGCTTGAGGATGCCTTTTTCGATTTCCCCCAGGCTGATGACACTGATAAACAAACTGGTTTCGTCCTGCTCGTCCAACCAGGCGATTACTTCCGGCGCGGGGGCTTTCTTGGCGTATTCAGAAAGCGCACAGGTATCCAGCAGCCAGCTCATAGTGCGATGTCGCGCCCGGTGTCGCGGCTGCGGGAAATGTCCAAGTCTTCCGCTGCAAGATCGGGACGCAGCAGCGCGCTGGAGAGCTTGCCCCGGCGGCGCGTGAGCCGGGCGTATTCTTCCGCCGAAACCACCACCGCCGTCGGCTTGCCGTGCACGGTGACGACTTGGGCATCGCCGCCCGCCGCCCGTTTGATGAGTTGGCTGAAGTTGCCCTTTGCTTGTTGCAGTTGCCATTCGCTGTTCATGATATTCTCCGTCAAATTATGGCCAGACTGGTCTGAATTTAACACAAGGTTTGCGGGCTGACTATGCCTAACTTCACTGTGCTGTCATTTCGACCCCGTCGACTTCGCTCACGGCAGGTTCCGGGAGAAATCTTGAGTGAGTATAAGATTCCTCCCTTTGGACGGAATGACAGGTTTGGGCTTGGAATGAGAGGTGGTGCAGATGGACAAGACTTACTACGTTTACTTGCTGACTAATTGGAACAATAAAGTGATGTATGTCGGTGTTACTAGCAATCTTGAACACCGGGTTTATGAGCACAAGAACAAATTGGTTGAAGGATTTACTCAGAAGTACAACGTGAATAAGTTGGTCTGCTTTGAAACCACAAACGATGTATTGGCAGCTATTGAACGGGAAAAACAGATTAAAAAATGGCGGCGTGAAAAGAAAAATCAGTTGGTGATGCAAATGAACCCGACCTGGGACGATTTGAGTTTGGGATGGGGGAAAGATTTATCCTATAGCTTGTCCTGAGCTAGGTCGATGGTGGAAATGACAAAGGTTGTCATTCCGAACGAATGTGAGGAATCTTTTTGGGGCTGAAAACTATTCGCCGCATTTAATATTGATGATTTAAAAATATGCCTAACTTCATTTCCGAAGATCAGATCGAGCAGGCGCTGGTGCAAAAACTCCAGCACCTACACGGCTTTGATGCGCTCGACTGTTACACGGAAAATGCGGAAGACTTGAACGACGGTTCGAACCGCGCTAACAAGCGCGATGTGATT
>JBKJHT010000159.1:0-9721 GCA_046598945.1 Burkholderiales bacterium
CTCGGCTTTCTCGACGGCGGCACCGCCGCCCACGAATTCGGCCACGCGATTGGTCTGGCGCACGAGCACCAAAACCCGGCCGGCGGCATTCAGTGGAATGAAGCGGTGGTAATTCAAGCACTGGGCGGCTCGCCTAATTTCTGGACGCCGGAACAGGCGCGTCACAATGTTTTGCGAAAATATACCGCCGATCAAATCAACGGCACGGCGTTCGACAAAGATTCGATCATGCTGTATTTTTTCCCCGCCGAGTGGACTCTAAACGGTGTGGCCACTTCGCAAAACGAAGTGCTTTCGGCGATCGATCGGCAGTTTATTGCCGGCGCGAAAATGTATCCGAAGTCCAACCCCGGCGTGACCGGCGATGTCATCGAACTCAAAGTCAATCCGAGAAAACGCACCGCGGCCGCGATTGGCAAATTTGGCGAAGAAGATTTATTCCGCTTCACGGTAACGCAAGCAGGCCGCTATGTGATCGATACGCGTGGCCCGACCGATGTGGTGATGAAATTATTCGGCCCCAATTCGCAAACGGCACTGATCACTGAGGACGATGACTCCGGCATCGATACCAACGCGCGCATCGTTGCCGACTTAGTGGAAGGTAGTTATTTCGTGCAGATTCGCCACTGGAATCGCGCCAGCGGCATGGGAAATTACACCGTCAAGGTCAGAAAGATCTAATGTAAATCGCGCAAAACGGTATCGCCAAAAGAAAAATTGCAGCAGGCCTGAACGCCGCATCTGGCTTGCCTCGTGGCGATACCATGGCTGGAAGGTGGAACCAGCGCGGCGTATGGCGATGCCACGTTTGAACGTTTGTTACGCCATTTCGATTAGGTCTTTCGGTTCATGGGTAAAGCAATATCATTGCTGCACAATGCGATAACTTTAGATCGCCAATCGGCGCGATCTCAGCAAAACAATATCTAGTTCTCTAACCGAGAAACTTTCCACCCTTGCGTTTACTAGGGCCAACATAACGAGGGCGGCCATGGCAAGCGATTCTAGAAATCAATCCCCGTATTTCGCCGACGGAGCTAATACGGCGGCTTGCTTTATTCTTGGCGGTGTATTTCATCACCCGCGGCTGGAGCAAGCTGGAGGAAACCGGCGAGCCATCATGCACCAATTCGATCTGAAACGAACCGAGCGGGCCATAGAGCGTGATCTCGCGCGTGGATCATTAGGCGATGCGGGCGAGGAGAACGCCGTGCAATAAAGCCGCGAATCACTAAACGGCTGGTCGCAATTACTGCGCTATGTAACAACCGCATTTTCGAGTCCCCGCTATCGGCATCGCCCTGAAAGGGACGACACGACAGGAACACGCGGCCGTCTTCAATCCGACGCGGTGGCGTTTTGGCGCAAGTTCGTTTATCTGAATCGCTGGCGTGTCCGGGTACTGCGGATTCTCGTTTTGTTCTTGGTGCGGTTAATTTACTATCCGATGATCGTGTTGTCGCTCTTGATCTTGGCTCGCAATACGGCGTTTGACAATTGGGCGCTGACACCCGCGCTCTTGATCGTGTACTGCATCTTTGTCTCGGTTAATGGCGCGTTTGCTCGGTTTTCACAGCAGTCCCTAGTTCGGTCGGTGCTGTTAAAGATCGGCAGCGTCGGGGGAACGAGCTTGCTGGAGTTGTCGGCGTTGATGAATTTCTAGCCGGCATCATCCTGAGAGGCTAGCCCCGCTTGGCTCATGGCAATGCCGTGGCTGGAAGGCAATACCAGAGCGGCCCCTGGCAATGCCTTCCGAAGTTGAGGCAGCGTGTTAAGCGGACTTCGCCGCGCTCGCGCGCTCGATCACTTTCAATACGGCGGAAGAATCCATCTCGCCGTCACCGCTCCCCATCAGCGCATTGAGATGTTGCGCGAACAATGCTGCGCCGGGTAAATTTAATCCGATCGACGCTGCGGTTTCCATCACGATCTTCATATCTTTTTGATGTAGCTTGGTTTTGAAGCCCGGTTTGAAATCGTAGTCGATCATGCGCTTGCCGTGGATTTCCATGATCTTGCTGCCGGCGAATCCGCCCATCAGCGCTTCGCGCACTTTGCCAGGATCGACGCCCATGCGGCGTGCTAGAGCCATGGCTTCGCTGACGGCTTCGATGCTGACGCCGACGACGATTTGATTGCAGGCTTTCGCCACTTGACCCGCGCCGTTGTCGCCGACCAGCGTGATGGTTTTGCCCATGCATTCGAGGATGGGTTTGATTTTGTCGAACACCGCTTGCTTGCCGCCGCACATGATGGTGAGCGTACCGTTGACGGCGCCGACTTCGCCGCCTGAGACTGGCGCATCAATCATGTCGACGCCTTTGGCTTTCAAGCGCTCGGCCATGTTTTTCGTCGCCACGGGGGAAATGGTGCTCATGTCGATCACTACTGATCCAGGCTTTGCGCCATGGATGATGCCGCCTTCACCGAAGATCACGTGCTCAACATCCGGCGTGTCAGCCACCATGGTGATGATGACGTCGCATTGGGCGGCAACATCTTTCGGCGACGCGCAAGTAATCGCGCCGGCGTCTTTTAACGGTTGCATCGATTCCACGCGGCGCGCATAGACGGCGACAGAATAACCGCCTTTGATCAAATTCAATGCTTGCGGGCGGCCCATGATGCCGAGGCCGACAAAACCGATTTTTAGTGCCATGATGTGCTCCTTAATGCGGAAGGGTGGGGCGGGAGCGAAGAGCTATTTTTTGCTAGTTTTCGCATGCTGTCAAAAGCAGATTCTTCGCTTCGCTCAGAATGACATAGGTAGGGCGCCTCAAAATTTATTCACTTGATTGGGTGGCTTGCCGGTGGTGAGGGCCGCTACTAAATTCATGGCAGCGAGATTCGCCATGGCGCGGCGGGTATTCTCGCTGGCGCTGCCAAGATGCGGTAATAATACTACATTGGAGAGTTCTAAAAATTCCTTGCGGAAGTTCGGTTCGTTCTCAAATACATCAACGCCGGCGCCGAAAATTTTGCGATGTTTCAATGCATCGATCAATGCGAGTTCATCGACGATGCCGCCGCGGGCGATATTGATCAGCACCGCATCGGATTTCATCAACGCGATCTCTGCGGCGCCGATCAGGTGATGATTTTCCGGCGTGTAGGGCACCAGCAACACGATAAAATCCGCCTGCTTCATCAGCTCTTGTTTGCTGACGTAAGTCGCGCTGCAAGCCTTTTCGATGTCAGCCGAAACGCGATTGCGGTTGTAGTAAATCACGTTCATGTCGAAACCGCGCGCGCGCCGCGCGACGGCTTGGCCGATGCGGCCCATGCCGACGATTCCCAGCGTCGCGTGATGCACATCGCGGCCAAGCATGAGGGTCAATGTGTTTTTGGTCCACTGGCCGTTACGCAAAAATTGTTCCGACTCGGTCATACGGCGCGCGGTTGCAAGCACATAAGCAAAGGCGGTATCGGCGACGGTCTCATCCAGCACACCGGGTGTGTTGGTGACCATCATTTTGTGCTGGCTCGCGGCGTTGACGTCGACGTTGTTGTAGCCCACGCCGATATTACACACCGCTTTCAGATGCGGGACTTGCGCGAGTAATTCCGCATCGATCTTGTCGGAGCCCGACGACATCACGCCCACTTTGCCGGCAAGCCGTGCAGCCAACTCGGCAGCGCTGAGCATATTGTCGGATTGATTGTCTTCGACGTCGAAATGCTCGCGCAGATAAGCAAGCGTCTCGGGAAAAATTTCGCGGGTCACTAGGATTTTTGGTTTCATCGCACTAATCTACTTGTATTGTTGCGCCGGCAGCCATAGCGCAATGTCCGGCCACATGTAGAGCAGGAACATCGCGAAGACTTGGATGACCATAAACGGCATCATGCCGGAAAATATTTGATTCAGCGTCACATGCGGTGGCGCGACGCCCTTTAAGTAGAAGGCGGCCATCGCCACCGGTGGCGACAAGAATGCCGTCTGCAAGTTGAGCGCAACCATGATGCCGAAGAACAGCGGATCGATTTGGAAGTGGGCGATCAGCGGCAGGAAAATCGGCATGAAGATGACGATGATCTCAGTCCATTCCAGGGGCCAGCCGAGTAAAAAGATAATCACTTGCGACAGCAACATAAATTGCATCGGCGTCAGGTCCATGGTCTTGACCCAGGTCTCGATTAGTTCCTGGCCACCCAATAACGCAAACGCCGCGGAAAAAACGCCCGATCCGACCAGCAACCAACACACCATCGCGGACGCACGAGCGGTGAGAAACACGGCTTCTTTAAATCGCTCCCAGGTTAATTGGCGATAGGCTAGGGCGAGAACGATACCGCCTGCGGCGCCGATGCCTGCGGCTTCCGTGGCCGTCGCCCACGCGGCGATGATACTGCCCAACACGAAACCGATCAGCAAGGCCAACGGTAAGAAAGATTTCGCCAGGTTAACGAGAATCTCCGGCCACGGTGTTTTTAAATCTTCGGCATTGAGTTTGGGCGCGATGCTTGGATTGATCATCGCCCGTACCATGACGTAGATGATATAAAGCGCCGTCAACATCAAGCCGGGGAAGAACGCGCCAGCGTAGAGTTTAGGTACTGATACCCCCGCGGTCGCTCCGTAAAGAATCAACATCACCGACGGCGGAATCAGAATGCCGAGACAGCCGCCCGCCGCGATCGTGCCGGCCGACAGTTTCACATCGTAACCGGCGCGCAACATCGCGGGCAGTGCGAGCAGGCCCATCAGCGTGACCGTGGCGCCGACGATACCCGTTGCCGTGGCAAAGATCGCGCAGGTCACGATCGTCGCGACCGCGAGCGCACCGGGCGTATTTTTCATCGCCAACTGAACGCTGCGGAACAGCTTGTCGATCAAGTTGGCGCGCTCAATGATGTAACCCATGAAAATGAACAACGGCACCGAAATCAGCACGTCGTTGTTCATCACGCCGAAGGTGCGCTGCACGATCAGCGGGAAGATTTGATTTTCGCCAATTGTTTCGCCGGGATTCGATATTTGATAGGCGATGAAGCCGAAGATCATGCCCAGGCCCATCAACGTGAACGCAGTCGGGAAGCCCAACATGATCGCTGCAACAATCAGCGCCAGCATCAGCAATCCATAGTGGCCGCTGGTGATCTGGTCTGCCGAAAGAAATACCGCAAACACGCCGATGACGACTAACGCAAGAGAAACAATACCGATCCAAATACCTTTAGTCATGGCTTGGCTCCCGCGCTACTCGCATCTTTTATTCCGACCATTTCTTTGAGTTCTTCGATGTCGATTTCTTCCACGTCGTGGGCACGGGCGGGCCATGCGCCGGTCTTGATGCATAGCACGCAGCGCACGATTTCGGCGATGCCCTGTAGGAACACCAAGAAACCGGCAATTGGGATGAACATTTTAACGGGATAAATAAAAATGTCCGCCGAGTTGTACGATGTTTCCTTCTGGCCCCAAGACGTTTCAGCGTAGCCGATCCCGGCGTAGGCGAGCGCGAGGATTCCGGGGACAAAGAACGCGAAGTACAGCACCAAATCCAAACTCGCCTGCAATCGGGGCGGGAAGAATCCGTACAGTACGTCACCGCGCACATGGCCGTTACGCGATAGCGTGTAGGCGCCGGCCATGAGGAACAGGACGCCATATAGCATCCAAGAAAGGTCGAAGGCCCAAACGGTCGGGGCGCCGAGTTTGCGCATGACGACGTCGTAGGTAACAACGAATGTGAGGAGTACGATGCACCAAGCAAAGGATTTACCAACCAAGGTGCTGATGCGATCAATGAATAGCAAATAGCGTTGCATGGGATTCCCGATACGAAACGCCCGGCATCATGGAAAAAATGCCGGGCGTTGGATTGAATAAACGCTTAACTACGCTTTCTTGGGGAAGAAGTGGTTATAGGCCATTTCTTGGCTTGGTTCGATCGCGTAACGCCACGGACCAACGCGCTGAACCCACTTCTTCTGAGATTCGAACACTTTCGCGAAGAATGGATTTTCCGAGGACCGCTTGGCGATAACTGCGTCCCAGGCCTTCAATTGGGCTTGTAGAATTTCCGTCGGGGTACGGATGAATTTCACGCCCTTGGCTTGCAGTTCAGTCATGTCTCGGGAGTTGTTATTCATCGCTTTGAAGCTCATCTCCGACGACATGGCGCCGGCGGCGTTGGCGATGATTGCCTGGAACTCTTTCGGCAGCGCGGCAAATTTCTTTTTGTTAATGATGATCTCTTGGCATTCCATCGGTTGATGGAAGCTTTGCACCATACAAATCTTCGATACATCGTCAAAGCCGAGGGTGCGGTCCGACGTCGGGTTGTTAAATTCCGCTGCATCGATCAAGCCGCGCTCGAGGGCGGGGACAATTTCGGCGCCCGGTAACATCACAACGGAGGCGCCCATTTCCTTCATCAGGTCCACGGCAAGCCCGATCGTGCGGTATTTCAGGCCTTTGAAATCCGCCGCGGTTTTGACTTCTTTCTTGAACCAACCGAGCGGTTGATTCCACATCGGAACATTAAGAAAACCCTTGACGTTGTATTTAAGAATTTGCAGAACCAACTCGTCGTACAGCGCTTGACCGCCACCTTGCTCGACCCAGCCGAGCAACATCTGCGCGTCCATGCCGATGGCGGGGCCGGTGCCGAACAACGAATAAGCCGTGTTCTTGCCATACCAGTATCCGCAGGCGCCGTGGGCAGAATCTAGCGTGCCGGAATGCACCGCGTCCAGCATATCGAATGGCTTCACGACTGAACCGGCAGGCAGCAACTCGAATACCAATTTGCCGGCCGTCATGTCGGAAACTTTCTTCACGAAAATCTGGGAAAATTCGTAAAACGCATCCTTGGTCGACCACCCGGCTTGGAAACGCAGCTTAATCGGCGATTGCGCCTTGCTCACCATCGGGAAACCGAGCACAGCCGCCCCAGCGACGCCAGCCGTCGCAGCCGACAAAAATTTACGGCGCATAGGCTTTGCTTCTGCGGTTACCGTTTCGGGGGCGCTGATGTCAGCGCGAGTCTTCTTCATGGAAACTCCTCGTTGTATGTTGGGTGAAATCGGCCAGCTTGAGCCGCGATTCTTGAAATTCGAATCTCGCCGCAAGCGTACACGGCGAGTGTTGCAAAAGCAAGTGAAACGGCCGCGCTTTCCGCTACGGCAAATTGGAATTGTTCAAGTAGGCTAAGCCAGGAACCTCATGGCCTTAGGCCAGCTCGTGGATGTTGGCTCGTGGCGTGGCATGCTTGGAACGGCAAGCTGCGGGCGGAAACGCGGGCGGTGCCTTGCAGTGAATGACAGACTTACGTACCCCGCGTACGCGCGAAACACTTCAGGAATTTCGTCTTTTCCTGATACCTCATTTGTCCACAGGGAATTGGCAACTCATTGCTTCCCACTTCTCTAAAGGGGGATTGAGGGGGATTTGCGCGCGCATAATTTGCGTAAGCGTGTCAATAGCCGCCGCGAAATCTCTCCTAGCCGTCCTTTAAAAAAGGGAGGGGTAGCCTAGGTGTTACCATATTAATTAAATTCATTTTGGAGATCGAAATGGGCGCCATTTTAAAAGAAATCGAAGCGCAGGCTTTGCAATTGCCTCCTAAAGAGCGTGGCGATCTGATCCATAGCTTGATTGTCAGCCTCGAAGCTGAGCCGGAAGATTCACCAGAAGCTATCGCCAAGGCGTGGGAAGAAGAAATTGCACGCCGCGTCGCAGACATGGATGCGGGTAAAACTGTTTGGGTGCCGGCAGAGGAAGTATTTGCAAGGTTAGACGCTCTGATTGAAAACGCTCGCTGACCGATGCGGATTTCGTTCGATTCCGATGCGCTGAGGGAATCCGAAGACGCCACGCGCTGGCATCGAGCGCATGGCGGCGCAAATCCCGCCCGTGAATTTACGCGGGAGCTACGGCGCGTTGTCAACCTTGCCGCCACGCAGCCGGGTATTGGTAGCCCCGAACCACTCGACACATCTCGCTTATATTTCAAGCGCTTTCCTTATACGCTGGTTGTTCGCCTTCAGGGCGATGTGGTGAGGGTGCTCGCAATCGCCCATCAAAGCCGCGCACCGGAATATTGGGTGGGGCGGCGGTAAAATGGCTATTCGCAAATGCGCGCAAGTGTTACGCCCGAGGGCATATTCCCTTCATCGATATGCAACCCGTGATCGTGCGAAGCAGGCTGTGTTTGAGTACATCGAGGTGTTCTACAACCGCATTCGGCGTCATGCTACTATTTCAAACAATGTACCCGCCGACTACGCGTAACAGTTCTATACAGATGAACTACAAATTGCTGCACAATTAAACGACTCGCCCATCCACGAAATCGGACTCAACTCAGTAGCTTCACGCACTGGTTTGCAGGTAACCCATTTCTATACGCTCATGGCCGACCATTTGGCGCGCATACACCAAGCAAGCTTGAATGTCCTCCGGCTCCAGCCATGGGTAGCCTTCCAACAAAGTTTGCGGTGTGTCTCCTGCCGCCAGCATACCCAGCACGTGCTCTACAGCTAGCCTGCGGCCCCGGATGATAGGCTTACCGGAAAAAATTTTTGGATTGACGATAATGCGTTGCAAAAGCTTAGTTTCGTCCATCATTCTCGGCCTCAAAAGTTCTTCTCAAAATTATACCCTGCACAATAGCAACAACCCACAACCGAAATCTTTAGCGGGGTAAATGATCGTTCACGCAGTAACATCAACTTGCCCGTCCTGAAAATCAGGCCTCGCTCATACCATTCCCTCAGCAAGACTCTATACACCCCGCCTTTTCAATCCGCGCCCGGCACGTGTGCCGGGCGATGCGTTCGATCCATTTGCCAATTCGGGGCATTTATTTGTTTCAATCCGCGCCCGGCACGTGTGCCGGGCGATGCTCCGCCCCGGCAGTGGTGAAGGAGATTCAAAATGTTTCAATCCGCGCCCGGCACGTGTGCCGGGCGATGCGCGCCGATGGCCGGATTGAGTAGTACACCGATCGCGTTTCAATCCGCGCCCGGCACGTGTGCCGGGCGATGCTTTGCCGTGCAGGAATCCGCTGTTATAGGCGGCTAGTTTCAATCCGCGCCCGGCACGTGTGCCGGGCGATGCGGTGTTGAATTAAACGATACGTCCATCGGCAAGAGTTTCAATCCGCGCCCGGCACGTGTGCCGGGCGATGCTAAGGGCTATTAACTCTTGTTTGCGCGCTTCAAGGTTTCAATCCGCGCCCGGCACGTGTGCCGGGCGATGCACTTTGGAAAACGCGCCGCCCATGCGATCAAAATGTTTCAATCCGCGCCCGGCACGTGTGCCGGGCGATGCCAGCCAGTTAACCTGTTGCGTCGAGCCAAAACCAGTTTCAATCCGCGCCCGGCACGTGTGCCGGGCGATGCCGCTGGCAACGGTGTAGCGTTCCGCGCCTTGCTCGTTTCAATCCGCGCCCGGCACGTGTGCCGGGCGATGCGCCATGCCCGAGTACCGGCGCATGTTTGACGTTGGTTTCAATCCGCGCCCGGCACGTGTGCCGGGCGATGCATTGGGATATCGTCCGGCAAAACGTCAACTTGGTGTTTCAATCCGCGCCCGGCTCGTGTGCCGGGCGATGCTTGCGCGCCAGTTTTATTTTCAGCAACTCCCAAAAGTTTCAATCCGCGCCCGGCACGTGTGCCGGGCGATGCCCCGCCTCTACGGCCACTCGTTCCGCCTCAACCCGTTTCAATCCGCGCCCGGCACGTGTGCCGGGCGATGCACCAACTCGAT
>JBKJHT010000209.1:0-60959 GCA_046598945.1 Burkholderiales bacterium
CCAGACGTTGTCTTCGATAATCTCAGGCGAATCATAGTGGGTGGTCAGCGCATGCCAATCGGCGACGAAGAATAAACATTCGTATTCGTGTTGCAACTTCACCCAATTTTTTAGCACCCCGTGGTAGTGGCCCAAGTGCAGCGCGCCCGTGGGACGCATGCCGGAAAGAACGCGATCAGCGTACATGTAAACTCCGAATATCGATCAAAACGATTACAAACTAAATACGGTCACCACGGCATTGACTAGGCCATTCA
This sequence comes from Burkholderiales bacterium, assembly GCA_046598945.1. Lineage (GTDB taxonomy): Bacteria > Pseudomonadota > Gammaproteobacteria > Burkholderiales > JALYOK01 > JALYOK01. Next base: position 258 of record JBKJHT010000209.1, read on the forward strand.
CTAGCGGCCCTAAAATCATGCTGAGCACCCCGGTAAATAGCAGGAGGGCGATGACAATTAAACCGTAGGGCTCAATGCGCGACAGCGCGTTCCCATACGCACGCGGCAACAGGCTGAGCGCAACGCGGCCACCGTCCAGCGGCGGCAGTGGCAATAAGTTAAACACCATCAATATGGCATTGATGAAAATACCGGCGCTGCTCATCAACCGCAGCGGCAAGGCATAGCTTGAATCGCCCATCATAATCGACACTTTCGCGAGCAGCGCCCAGCCGATCAGCATCAATAAATTCGCCGCCGGCCCGGCCGCGGCGACGAACATCATATCGCGCTTCGGATTGCGCAGCGCACTAAAATTGATCGGAACCGGCTTGGCCCAGCCAAACAAGAAGCCCCCCGGGAGAAGCAAAAGAATAAGCGGCAAGATCACGGTGCCGAACAGGTCGATGTGCGGAATCGGATTAATGGTGACCCGCCCCAGCATGTAAGCGGTGTTATCGCCGAATAGTCGCGCGACATAACCATGGGCTGCCTCATGAACGGTGATCGCCAAGATGACCGGAATTGCGTAGACCGCAATTTTTGGAATGATTGAATAGAAATCCATATTTAAGTTATCGCGGCCTCCAGACCGAAAGAATCCACCTTACCCTTGCCCATACGCACCAGGATCGGCGCCTCACCGCTCAAATCGATCACCGTGGTGGGCTCTGGGCTCAGATTTCCACCATCGATAACCAGGTCCACTTGATGCTCAAGCCGTTCGCGAATATCCAATGCGTCCGTTAGCGCCACCTGCTCACCCGCCAGAATCAGCGTCGCGCTCAGCAACGGTTCGCCGAGTTCTTTCAACAATGCATTTGCGACACTGTGATCCGGCACCCGCAGACCGATGGTGCTGCGCTTCGGATGGGACAAGCGGCGCGGCACTTCCCGCGATGCTTGCAGAATGAAGGTATAGCTTCCAGGCGTGTGGGCGCGCAAAAAGCGGTATTGTACGTTATCCACCCGAGCAAACTTGGCGATCTCCGACAGATCGCGGCACACCAATGTCAGATGATGATGCTCGTCGATACCGCGAATGCGGCGCAAGCGGTCTACGGCAGCCTTATCGCCAAGATGACAACCGAGGGCATAGCAGGAATCGGTCGGATAGACGATCACGCCACCGGCGTGAATCAACTGCACCGCTTGTTGAATCAAGCGCGGTTGCGGGTTGTCGGGATGGATGGAAAAAAATTGTGCCATTCAGCGCGCGCCAGAGGAACGGCAAGTAGCAATTATTGTAGCGAAGGTATCTGCGACCAAACTGGCGTCAGGTGTGGCGGCAGCGCTGGGATTCTGCCGAGCTGAACGCGGCCATCTTCATCGCCGTGAAAATCCGAGCCGCGCGAGGCGAGCAATTCGAATTCAATCGCCAGACGCGAAAAACGCTCGATATGTTCAGCCGAGTGATTACTGGTCACCACTTCAACGCCCAACCCACCGAGGGTTTTGAACTCACCGAGCAAGCGCTTCATCGCGTTCGGCCCAATATCGTAACGGCCGGGATGGGCGAGAATCGCAATACCGCCACTGCCGACGATCAAGCACACCGCGTCTACAAGGCTCGCCCACTCGTGCGGCACATAGCCGGGTTTGCCCGGCACTAGATACTTTTTAAATACCGTTTTCACGTCTTTGACATGCCCCTGCTCGATCAAACATCGCGCGAAGTGGGTGCGGCCGATCATGTCGGGATTTTTTGCGTAACTTAACGCGCCTTGCAATACACCGCCGATGCCGACGCGTGCGAGCGACTCGGCCATCTTCTGAGCGCGTTGCATGCGGCCGGAGCGAATAGTTTCCAAGCCGGCACGCAATGCGCTGTCGCTCGGATCGATATTCACGCCGACGATGTGCAGAGTCTTACTGGTCCAGGTCACCGAAACTTCAACGCCGTCGATAAATCGAATACCGTGCTCGTGCGCGGCTTCGCGCGCCTGCGCCAAGCCGCCGAGGTTATCGTGATCGGTGAGCGCTAGGACATCCACCCCATTTTTTGCGGCGAAACCCACGACCTCGCGCGGGGAATGCAAGCCGTCGGATATTTCGGAGTGACAATGAAAATCGATGTTGCTCATAGGTCGTTGGGAAAAGGAGCGATCTATGATAACAGAGTCACCGCGCGTGCCGGATTTCGCCGCAAAACATTTCCCGCCCAGTGCCTGTAGCAAAGTTTGGCCGTTCGGCGCCGCACCGAGTATCATTTCATTCTTTGAACGATTTCGAGGAAACAGCAATGGGTGCGCGGGAAAATTTCATCGGCGGTGCATGGGTCGGCAGCAGCATGGCGAAACCGAACATCAATCCGTCCAACGTAAGTGATGTGATTGGCGACTATGTTCGCGCCGACGAAAAACAGGCGAACGAAGCGATCGACGCCGCAGCCGCCGCAGCTCCAAGTTGGGCCGACTCCACGCTGCAAGTACGCTTCGATGCGCTGGATAAAATTGGCACGGAAATTCTCGCGCGCAAGCAAGAGTTAGGCGAATTGCTCTCGCGCGAAGAAGGCAAAACCTTGCCGGAAGGCATCGGCGAGGCCACGCGCGCCGGACACATTTTCAAATTTTTTGCCGGCGAAAGCTTGCGCATTCCCGGCGAAAAAATGGCGTCGGCGCGCCCCGGTCTCGATTGCGAAATTACGCGCGAGCCGGTCGGCGTGGTCGGCATTATCGCGCCGTGGAATTTTCCGCTTGCGATCCCCGCGTGGAAAGTCGCGCCCGCCTTGGCATTTGGCAATTGCGTGATCTTGAAACCGGCCGATCTCGTGCCCGGATGTTCGTGGGCGCTGGCCGAAATCATCAGCCGCGCCGGATTGCCGGCGGGCGTATTCAATTTGCTGATGGGCTCCGGCAGCGTCGTCGGCAATGTGATTCTGAACAATCCGAAAGTGAATGCCATCAGCTTCACCGGCTCGGTTGCGACCGGCGGGCGTGTGTTGGAAGCCGCGGCGAAACGCAAAGCCAAGGTGCAGTTGGAAATGGGCGGCAAAAACCCGCTGGTGATTATGGATGATGCCGATCTGGCCACGGCGGTTAACTGTGCGGTGCAAGGTGCGTTTTTCTCAACCGGCCAACGCTGCACCGCGTCCAGCCGCATCATTGTGCAACAAGGCATATACGATAAATTCGTCGCCGCGGTAATCGAGAAATTGAAGACGCTCAAAATCGACGATGCGATGAAACAAGGCACCGACATCGGCCCGGTGGTCGATCAAGCGCAACTCGATCAGGACATGAGTTACATCGCCATCGCGAAAAAAGAAGGCGCGAAACTCGCCTTCGGCGGCGAACTGTTACAGCGCGAACACAAAGGTTTTTACATGCAGCCGGCGCTGTTCACCGAAACGACCAATCAAATGCGCATCAGCCGCGAAGAAGTGTTCGGCCCGGTCGCCAATGTCGTGCGTGTCAAAGATTTCGACGAAGCGCTCGCGGTGGCTAACGATACGGAGTTTGGCCTATCGTCCGGCATCTGCACCACGTCGCTGAAATTCGCCACACACTTCAAACGCAAAGCGCAAGCGGGCATGGTGATGGTGAACGTGCCGACGGCGGGCGTCGATTATCACGTGCCGTTCGGTGGCCGCAAAGGCTCGAGCTACGGCCCGCGCGAACAAGGGCGTTATGCGGCGGAGTTTTATACGACGGTGAAGACGGCGTATACGGGTGTTTAGCACTCGTCATTCCCGCGAAGGCGGGAATCCAGCGTCGTACGACAAAGACACTGGGTCCCCGCCTTCGCGAGGACGACGTAGTAGGAATTTTTGAGCATGAGAACTAATCAGGACTAGAAAATGGCAGCCAGCCTCTCCCCAATCCGCGTTCGCTTCGAACACCCTAACCTCGCCACGGCCGAAGCCTGGGCCAAAGCGCCCATCAAGCCGAATGAGAACGAACGCAGCGAACTTAAAGTGCGCATAAAGGCATTGCTCAAAGCGCAAGACGCCGTGCTCGTCGCGCACTATTACGTCGACGGTGACTTACAAGACCTCGCCGAGGAAACCGGTGGCGTTGTGTCCGACTCCCTCGAAATGGCGCGCTTCAGCTATAACCATCCGGCCAAAACTGTCATCGTCTGCGGTGTGCGTTTCATGGGCGAAACCGCGAAGATTTTGAATCCGGAAAAGCGCGTATTGATGCCCGATCTGGAAGCGGAATGCTCGCTCGATTTGGGTTGCCCGCCAGATCAATTCGCCGCGTTCTGCGACGCGAATCCAGATCGTACCGTCGTCGTGTACGCCAACACCAGCGCGGCGGTGAAAGCGCGTGCCGACTGGATGGTAACCTCCAGCATTGCGGAAAAAATCGTCAAGCACTTGCACGAGCAAGGCAAAAAAATTCTCTTCGCGCCCGATAAACATCTCGGCGAATACATCCAAAAACAAACCGGCGCCGATATGTTGTTGTGGCAAGGCTCGTGCGTCGTGCACAACGAATTCAAAGCAAAGCAACTCGCGGAAATGAAATTACAACATCCGAACGCGAAAGTGTTAGTCCACCCGGAATCGCCGGACGACGTCATTCGCCTCGCCGATTCCGTCGGCTCCACCACCGGCATCATCCAAGCGGCGCAACGCTCTAGCGCGAAGGAATTCATCGTCGCGACGGATAACGGCATCCTGCACAAAATGAAAAAATTGATGCCGGAAAAAAACTTCATCGAAGCGCCGACGGCCGGCCACGCGGCCACCTGCCAAAGCTGCGGCCACTGCCCGTGGATGGCGATGAACGGCCTAAAAAATCTCGCGGCGGTTTTAGAAACCGGCGAGAACGAAATTCATATCGACGCGGAAATTAGCCGTAAGGCGCAGTTGTGTATTACGCGGATGTTGGATTTTGCGAAGGCGGAAAAGGCGCGGACTGAGGGGAATGCTTAACTTCGGGTCGCGTTAAAAATATTCACGCCGAATCGCCTGAGTTCCAGTCATTGCGAGGAGCAAAGCGACGAAGCAATCTCGATTTTTTGTGTCGCAGAAAGACGAGATTGCTTCGTCGCAAGGAACGCTCCGCGCAATGACAGGTCGAGATGGCATCATGCCAGATACCGCATGGCTATTCCCTGCTGGCAATGCATTGCTCGCACGCCGCACCAATACGGGGTGGCCTAAGGCCATTGCCGCTCAGCCATGCCGCCCAAACAATAAACTAACCCTTCGAATCCTCCGTCGTAACAAAATCCCCGGGCGCCACAATCTCAAGCATCTCAATATCAGCCGAATGCCCCAATTCAATGTGGCCGATATTCTTCGGTTGATGGAAGCAGGAACCGGCAACGTAACGTTGTTTCCCCACGCCCTCATAGTCGAATTCGATCCAGCCTTTGAGCACATACACCATCTGAAAATCCGCTTGGTGGCGATGCCAGCAGGATTCCATCGGCTTGCCGGGAACGGCGCGAATGACGTGGGCGACATAGCGGCCATTGGTTGCGTCCATGATGCCCAAATCGCGGTACGCGAAGAATGGGCGTAGGCCGTCGACTTTGAATTCGCTGGTGGCGGCGTGGCTGACGGAAAACTTGCCGGGTGATGTCGATTGATCGGGCACTGGTTTCTTCATTGCGGACGTGGCAGACTTGAGGGTCATGATGGTTTCTTCCGAGAGTATGTTTGCTCATCTTAACAAAAATATTTCGTAATAATGCTGATTGCTATTTTGGACGAATCGCTCCTCACGGCGCAAGGCCGCCCCGCCCTAGCCCTCTCCCCGTACACGGGGCGAGGGGATACTCCCTCTCCCACCTCGGCGGGAGAGGGGGGGGTTGAGGGTGTGCGCGATGATTTACACGCGTCGCACTGATTAATGAACAATTCAAGATATGACTCGCTGTAAAATTCCAGTTTCGGTTCTCGTCGTGATCCACACGCGTGCTCTCGACGTGCTACTGTTGGAACGCGCTGATCGGCCTGGATTCTGGCAATCGGTTACCGGCAGCCGAGATGTGGAGGGAGAATTGTTGCGCGACACTGCGATTCGAGAACTGAAGGAAGAAACCGGCCTTGATGCCGAAGAGCATGTCCTCACCGATTGGCAAAAACACAACGAATTCGAAATATATCCCCATTGGCGCCATCGCTATGCGCCGGGAATTACGCATAATACCGAACACGTTTTCGGCCTGACTTTGGCGCAAAAAATGCCGATCACCATTGCGCCGCGCGAACATTTACAATACGAGTGGTTAGCGTGGCGAGAGGCGGCGGGAAAAGTATTTTCCTGGACCAACCGCGAGGCCATTTTGTTGTTGCCGCAATATGCCAGCCAGGCGAATAAATCGTTGCAGCGAAAAGAAGCGACATGATCGATACCCTTAAAATCGCAACCTATAACATCCACAAAGGTTTTTCCAATTTCAATCGCCGTGCGATTTTGCATGACGTGCGCGATCGCTTGCGTACGCTCGATGCCGACCTTATTTTTCTGCAAGAAGTGCAAGGCTCGAACGAAACCCACGGCCATAGCCACACGTTATGGACCGCGCCACAGCACGAATTCCTCGCCGACTCGGTGTGGGGCGATTTCGCTTACGGTAAAAACGCCGTCCACGAAGAGGGGCATCACGGCAACGCGATTCTCAGTCGCTTTCCTATCGTGAGTTGGGAAAATGAAGACGTGTCCGCTCATCCGTTGGAACGGCGCGGATTGTTGCATTGCGAACTCGACATTCCCGGTTGGGATCAGCGGCTCCATTGCGTTTGCGTGCATCTGGGTTTGTTCTCACGTTGGCGTTTGCAGCAAGCGCGCGCGTTGTGTGATCGCATCGATCGCATGGTGCCCCATGGGGCGCCGCTGGTGATCGCGGGCGATTTCAATGATTGGCGTGAGCGCCTCAGCCACTTGTTGCGCGATCGCCTCGACGTCCGTGAAGTGTTCGAATCGACGCGTGGTCGCCCGGCGCGCAGTTATCCGGCTGGTCTGCCGCTGTTAAGTTTGGATCGAATTTATGTACGCGGCCTGCGCGTGAAAAGCGCGCGCATGATGCAGGGAAAAGCCTGGTCGAGACTGTCTGACCATGCGGCGTTGTCGGCGCACGTCAGCCGCGCCTAAAGCAAGGTGGCAACGCCCCGCTACGTCGCCGGTAATTCCATTACCCTGCTAAAAAATGGCGCGGATTTTTTTCCGGCCTTGGAAGCCGCGATCGACGGCGCGCAAACTGAAGTTCATCTAGAAACCTACATCTTCGCCGACGATATGGTGGGACAACGCATCGCGGCGGCGTTGCGCCGCGCGGCACAGCGCAACGTCGTAGTGCGTATCGTCATCGACGGCTTTGGCAGCCGCGATTTTTTCCCGCCGGAAATGGCCGATGAATTGTTGCGCAGCGGCGCGGAAGTGTTCATTTATCGCCAAGAGGCGCTGCAGTTCAGTTTCCGTCGCCACCGTCTGCGCCGCATGCACCGCAAAATCGCGATGATCGACGGCCACATTGCCTTCATCGGCGGCATCAACATTATTGACGACATCAACACGCCGCATCATACGCCGCCGCGCTACGACTATGCGGTGAAATTGATGGGGCCGCTGGTACAAGAGCTGCGCCCGATCGTGCAACGGCTTTGGCAATTGCTATCGTGGACTCGAGTACGCACTCGCAAGCACGGCATGTTTCCAAGCATCGCGGCGGCGGTGCCCTGCGGCACGCACCTTGCCGCTTTGGTCATTCGCGACAACCTACGCCATCGCGACGATATCGAAGAAGCCTATTTGGATGCGATTGAAAACGCGCGACACGACATCCTCATTGCGAACGCCTATTTTTTTCCGGGACTGGGTTTTCGCCGTGCTTTGGTTGCTGCCGCTGCGCGTGGCGTGAAAGTGAAGTTAATACTGCAAGGCCGCGTGGAATATCGTTGGCTGCATCACGCCACGCGCGCGCTGTACGGCTCGCTCCTCGCCGGGGGCGTCGAGATTGTCGAGTATCACAAGAGCTTCATGCACGCCAAGGTTGCCGTGATCGACGACGATTGGGCGACGGTCGGTTCCAGCAACATCGACCCGTTTAGTTTCATGCTTTCGCGCGAAGCTAACATCATCGTTCGCGATGCGAGTTTCAGCGCCCAGTTGCGCCACAGCCTGATCGCCGCGATCCAAGATGGCGCGGTTCCCGTCGGCGCAAAGGAATGGAAACAACGCCCATTGTGGGAACGACTGATGGCATGGCTGGCCTACGGCGCGGCGCGTTTCACCCTTGGAACGTTGGGTTATCCGCAAAAATAATTTTCGAGCACCGGCTGGAGGAACAACACCGGAGCGGTTCTCAGCCCATTTGTTGCGAAGTTAGCGCTTGAACGGTCGGCGTGGCGCCATCCGGCTGGTTGCAGCTTCGTCTTTATGACGAAAATTGATGCGGCCCTTGCTCAGATCGTACGGCGACATTTCCAGCGTGACCTTGTCGCCGGCCAAAATTCGAATTCGATGCTGCCGCATTTTTCCGGACGCGTGGGCGGTGATTTCCACGCCATTGGTCAACGTTACCCGAAATTGCGTGTTGCGTAACACCTCGCTGACGAGGCCTTCCATCTCGATGGTTTCTTCTTTCGCCATGTTTCGTCCTCTGTTAGCCATGCGCTCGCCAGACACAGCCGACAGCGGCCGTGCGGAGGCGAATGCACAGATATTGCGTGCGCGACCTGGGAACGATTACCCGATCGCGAAAAATCAAACTTTCTTCAGGTTTACCGCGGCCACCTTGCCGTTGTCACCTTTTTCCACGTCGAACGACAGTTTGTCGTTCTCGTTAAGGGTGCCGAGGCCGGCGCGTTCCACGGCGGAAATGTGGACGAAAACGTCCTTCGTGCCATCATCTAGTTGAATGAAACCAAAACCCTTTGCGGCGTTAAAAAATTTGACTGTGCCTGTTGACATAATATTCTCCGAGTATTGCATTGCCCGACGCGAAATTGCGCTAGGAATCTAGCAAGACGATGGAATTGAACCGGGGTGGCACCGCAGAAGAGGTGATACGCGAGGGCGATCCCAAAGACATGATCGATATTGACGACATTGTGACATTAAATTGGACCTTAAGGGGGCCTAACTTGAATTATTTCGAGCTTTGCCCAGCCGCAACTCTGACTTACGCAAGCCTATTTCCGACGTGATCTACCGGATTCCAAATTTAGAACGACCTCTTTGCTAAATTCGTGGCGGTTACTATTAGCGCGTTATGTCCCAGCCCGCTCGCCATTCGACCGCCCGAATTCCGCACGACAATATCGTCCAGATTATGTCGTTCGCGCGGTATTGATCGGCTTCGACGATCCCATCCGGCCGAATCATCGAGCCGGGGACGAAGATCGAGATCTGAATGGCGCCTGAAGGGCGAATCTATCGAGAGGCCAAACCGACATGCAATTCAGTGTTCAGGTTTGAGCCGAAACCGCCATTACGACGTCGGCGACGACGGCAACGGGTAGATCAACCCAGCCGCCTGAAACCCGCCATCGACATTGAGCGAGTGCCCGTTGATGTAATCGCTCTCGCTAGAGGCGAGGAAAACAGCGGCGCTCGCAATCTCATGCGGCTCGCCATAGCGGCGTTGCGGCACCAGGAAATGGTAGGCCGCGACCGTAGCCGGGTCGTGCATCGCGCGGCCGACGTCCGTCGCGATCGGGCCGGGCACAATCGCGTTCACGTGGATTCCCAGTTCGGCGAGTTCGACTGCCATCACCTTGGTGAGCAATTCCAGGCCGGCCTTTGACGCCCCATAAGCCGAGCGCCCGATGCCACCACGCTGTCCGGACAGCGAAACGATATTGATGATCTTTCCGGATTTCTGCTCGACCATCTTGCGCGCCGCGGCTTGTGCACACAGAAAAGCGCCGGTCAAATTGATCTTGATCACGCGCTCCCATTCATCGAGCGGGAAATCCAGCGTGCGCTTGTTAATGCCAATGCCGGCGTTGTTGACCAGAATGTCCACGCGACCGAACTCTCGCACGCAATAGTCGACGAGCTGTTGGCCACCGGTCGCTTCTCCTACATCTACCGCGATGGATTTTACACCGAGCTCGGCTGCGCTCTGAGCGGCGCGCTCGCCGTTAATGTCACCGATGAGCACGCGCGCTCCCTGTTCGACAAATGCTGCTGCGATCGCCTTGCCGATGCCCTGTGCGGCTCCGGTGACAATGGCTACCCGATTCTCAAGTCGCATGATCGACCTTCCTTTTTTTGTACACTTCGATATGTTACGCTTCTCGCCTAACAAAGGCTCGCGAATTTGTGTGCCTGCTAACTCTTCAAATGAGGAATTGTCTATGGGACAGGAGCGAGTTGTCGCAACCTATCTGGTGGAGACCCCGCATCCACTGGAACATGCCGCCGCCGTGATCGCCGGCGAGCAGTCGAGCGGCACCTTCGTCTCCGTCCCCGGAGAAACGCTTGAGCTGAAGGAGCGTTTCGGCGCGCGGGTCATGCACATCAAAGCGTTCGACTCGGTCGGCTCACCCAGTCTGCCTGGATCCAAGGCGCCGCACTCGGAGGGCGGACGAACCGAGTACCGCCGCGGTGAGGTAGTCATTTCGTTTCCGCTGCATAACTTCGGGCCTTCGCTGCCCAACCTGCTGGCGACTGTTGCCGGAAACCTCTACGAACTGCAGGAGCTATCGGGTGTCCGCTTGCTCGATCTGGAGTTGCCGCCAGCCTTTTCCGAGCGCTACCCCGGCCCCGGATTTGGCATCGAAGGCACGCGAAAGCTTGCCCAGGTGTATGGGCGTCCGTTGATCGGCACGATTGTCAAGCCCAGCATCGGCCTGTCTACACAGGAGCTCGCAAAGCTTGTGCGCCAGCTCGCACTGGCCGGGCTCGACTTCATCAAAGATGACGAGCTCAATGCCGATCCACCCTATGCACCATTGGCCGAGCGCGTGCCCGCGGTCATGGCGGAGATCCAACGGGTCGCTGATCAAACCGGCAAAAAGGCGATGTATGCATTCAACATCAGCGGCGACGTCGATCACATGCTGCGCGGCCACGATCTGGTGAAAAAGTACGGCGGCACCTGTGTCATGGTGAGCGTCAACAACGTCGGATTTGCCGCGCTAACGCATTTGCGGCAGCACTGCGAGTTGCCGATCCATGGCCACCGCAACAACTTCGGCGCCATGTCGCGCCACCCGATGTTGGGGATCGGATACACGGCCTATCAAAAGCTTTGCCGAGTGGCTGGAGTGGATCATTTGCATGTGGGCGGCGTCAATAGCAAGTTCTACGAGAGCAACGAGGAGGTGGCGCGCTCGATCACCGACTGCATTACTCCCTTGTTTGGCGATTACCGCGTCATGCCGGCTATCGCATCGGCACAATGGGCCGGCTCCGCGGTGGAGATCTATGCCGCCACCCAGACCATCGATTTGATCCACCTGGCGGGCGGCGGTATCCTCGCCCATCCCGCGGGCGCCACGGCAGGCGTGCGCAGCATGCAGCAGGGCTGGGAAGCAGCGCTCGCCGGCACGCCCCTGACCGAATACGCCGCGACACACCCGGAATTGCGCGGCGCCATTGAAAAATTCGGCACGCGAAGCGCTTGACTACGCGCGCTTCGCTGCTGCTCGCCTTCTATGGCGATGACTTCACCGGTTCCACCGATGCCATGGAAGCGCTCGCGCTGTCCGGGCTACGCACGGTACTGTTCCTTTCGCCGCCGACCGCGGAGTTGCTGCATAGCAAGTTTCCCGATCTGCGATGCATGGGTGTGGCGGGCACCAGCCGCGCGATGTCGCCAACCGAGATGGACGCCGAGCTCAAGCCGATCTTGCGCGAACTGTGGTCAGTCGCAGCACCGCTTTTGCACTACAAGGTCTGCTCGACCTTCGATTCATCGCCTGCGGTGGGCAACATCGGACATGTCGTCGACATGGCGCGTGAGATGTTAACCGGCGGCAAAACGATTTCTGTGCTGGCCGGCGCGCCGCCGTTGCGCCGCTACACCGTTTTCGGTAATCACTTCGCGGCCGCGGGCGATCAGATTTATCGGCTGGATCGACATCCGACCATGTCGCGCCATCCGAGCACGCCGATGGACGAGGCGGATCTGCGCGTTCACTTGTCGCGTCAGACCAAAGCCAGCATCGCGCTGATGAGTCTGTCGGACCTCGAAGGCGATGAGGCGCGCGTCGATGCGCACTACGCCGAGAGGCTGCGCGACAAGCCTGACCTTCTGCTCTATGACGTGCTGGACGACGAGCGTTTATGCACGGCGGGCCGCCTGATCTGGCAAGAGGCGCAGCGCGGCCAGCATTTCGCGGTGGGCTCTTCCGGCGTCGAGTACGCTCTCACCGCACATTGGCGCGCCAGCGGTGAGATTGGATCGGAACGCGCAGCGCTGGCGCCGATCAAGCCGGTGAAGCAATTGTTGGTCGCCTCCGGCAGCGCATCGCCAATGACCGCACAGCAGATCGAGTGGGCCTCGCAGAATGGTTTTGAGTCCATCCGCGTACCGGCAGAAGAATTTATCCAACCGCAGACGGTAGAGAAGGCGCGCCGGGAGCTGTTCGAACGCGCGCTCAAGTCACTGTCGAGCGGCAACAGCGTGTTAATCTACTCCGCATTGGGGCCGGATGATCCGAGCATACGGGCAACGCGCGAGCGAGTCAGCTCGAATTCCGGCGCGAGCGCCGATAATATCGCCAAAATGCTGGGCGCCGAAATGGGTCGAATAACGCGCGACTTGCTGGCTCAAAGTGGTCTTCGCCGCGTCGTCATCGCAGGCGGCGACACGTCAAGCTATGCCACACAGGAATTGGGGCTGTACGGGCTGGAGATGCTGTCCGAGCTGACGCCAGGCGCCCCGTTGTGCCGGGGTTATTCGAACGACGCACGCTTCGATGGTCTGGAGATCGCGTTGAAGGGCGGCCAGATGGGCAAAGCGGATTTCTTTGGCCTGGCGCGAGGCTCGTGAAACCTGAGCGCCGCAACCGGGCTGAATACATGGCGCCGTCTGAGCCGGTCGGCGTCGGATGGCCATTCTTTTCAACACTAAGCGGTTGTTGGCGCTGGCGGGAAGATAGGTTATCAGCCGGTCGAGGTCAGCGAAGCGGGACGCAATCGGCTGAAGGAGCTTGGAATAACCTGCGCGGATGCCGATGTAGTCATCCTGCCGATTCCGCACAACATGATCCAAAAAGTCACCGCACAACGGGTCGACAAATTCAAGCAAGGTGCGACACTTATCGCCCTTGACGCGGCCGCGCCGTTCGCGGGCCATTTACCGTAGCACACGGATCACACGATCTTCGTCGCCCAGCCGTGCCATCCCCCGATCTTCAACGACGAGACCGATCTCGAAGTTAAGCGGACCTATTTTGGCGCCATCAAGGCGAAGTAGCCGCCCCCCCCACAGCGATACCATTAGGCAGAACCAAGCGGGTGTGCCGGTTGGCATGGTCATAGCCATAAATGACCCGGTTCGATTGACCAATAACCTTTCGGCGCGATCGCCTGCATCCGGTTGGGCTGTACACATCAAAAATCGTCAACGCGTCGACAAGCTGGATCACGACGGCCATATCATCCCATTCGTTACTCGCGAAGACAGCGTGACCGAATCCAGTTTGGGCGTTTATTTCAGTGACGAAGTACGCTGGTCGGAGTGCTTTCGCCACATCGCTGGCGCGCGGCCACTCAAAGAAGATAATAGCTTCAAGTTCAGGTCTACCGCGCTCATGAATCTGCAGGGCAGCTATAGATTCAATAGGCGCTGGAAAATCCGCATGGATATTTTTACTCTTTTCAATCACATCGATCACGACACCGGCTATGCCTATGAATCGCGCATCAAAGCCTATGTCGGCGTACGACAAGACATCACCGAGGAAATCCATTTTCACCCGGTTGAGAAACGATCGGCACGGCTGACCTTGACCGCAACTTTTCAGCCACGGAATGCACAAGCCCCTCGTGGCCGCACTGAACTTAATCGGAAGTTTCTTAGGTAGCGAATTGCTATGACGGGTTAACCAAATATCGAAGCGCGGCGCTCACGCCGTCGGCACTAATCGGCGCCTTAGCGGCGATCAATCCCATTTCCACGCCGGACAGCGTACCTGCCAACATCAGATCGTTGAAGTAGCCAAGGTGCCCGATGCGAAATATTTTTCCGGCAAGCTTTCCCAGCCCCATGCCCAGCGACATGTCGTAACGTTCGAGTATGATTTTTCGTAGCGCGTCGGCATCGTGTCCCGCCGGCATCATCAGCGCGGTGAGGCTGGGGCTATACTCATTTGAGTTTTTGCAAAGAACATCAAGGCCCCAAGCTTGCGCCGCACGGCGTGTGGCATGCGCATGGCGAATGTGGCGCGCGAAGACGTTTTCGAGTCCTTCTTCTTTCAACATCGCAATCGCTTCACGCAAACCGAATAATAAATTTGTCGCGGGCGTGTACGGAAAAAAACCATTCTTATTTGCTTTGAGCATCGGCTCCCACGCCCAATAGGATTTCGGCAGCATCGACGCTTGACTTGCGGCGAGGGCTTTTTCCGAGATGGCATTGAAGCTCAATCCTGGCGGCAACATCAAGCCTTTTTGCGAGCCGCCGACGGTGACATCGACGCCCCATTCGTCGTGGCGATAGTCGATCGATGCAAGCGACGAGATCGTATCGACCAGCAATAACGCGGGGTGACCTGCGCGATTCATCCCCGCGCGGACTGCGGCGACATTGCTCGTGACGCCGGTCGAGGTTTCATTGTGCACGATGGCCACCGCTTTGATGGTGCGATCGCGATCGTCACTCAAGCGCCGCTCGACTTCACGGGCATCGACGCCGCTGCGCCAATCGCCGGTCACCAGTTCGATTTGGAAGCCCAGCCGCCGCGCCAACTCGCACCACAGCGCGGCGAAATGTCCCGTCTCGAACATCAGCACTTTGTCGCCAGGCGAGAGCGTGTTAACCAGGGCCGCTTCCCACGCGCCGGTGCCCGAAGCGGGGTAGATCACCACGGGATGCTGGGTTTGAAATATATCCTGTATGCCGGCCAGCACGTCGAAGCCGAGTTGTTGAAATTCGGCGCCGCGATGGTCTATGGTGGGCCGATCCATGGCGCGTAGCACGCGGTCGGGCACGTTGGTTGGACCGGGAATTTGCAGGAAATGGCGGCCGCTGGGGTAACTCATGAAATTCGCTCTTGGGTTAGATTGCTCGGTGATATTATCGCTCAATGGTGACTATTCAATCCAATCTAGCCGAACGGCTACGGCGGGAAGTAGAGGGGGAAGTGTTATTCGACGCGGCATCGCGCGGACGTTACGCGACCGATGCATCGATTTATCAGATCAATCCGATCGGCGTTGTGGTTCCGAAAACGGAGCGAGACGCCGCCGTCGCGCTACAAATCGCTCGCGAGGAAAAATTGCCGATTCTGCCGCGCGGCGCAGGCACTTCGCAATGTGGCCAGACCGTCGGGGACGCGCTGGTGATCGACAATAGCAAATACCTCAACCAAATTTTTGATTTCGAGCCGGGCACAATGGAAATCGACGTGCAGCCCGGTGTCGTGCTCGATCAACTCAACACCTTCTTAAGGCCCCATGGGCTGTGGTATCCGGTGGACGTTTCCACCAGCGCGCAGGCGACCATCGGCGGCATGGCGGGCAATAATTCCTGCGGCAGCCGTTCGATTCGTTACGGCAACATGGTGCACAACGTCAAAGCTATCGAGGCGATACTATCGGACAGCACCGTCGCTTGGTTTTCCGAGTTAGATAACCGTACGACGGCGGGACGCTACCGCGATATCGTCGCTGGCTTTCGCGCCATCGCCGAGCGCGAGGCAGATGAGATTCGCGCGCGCTTTCCGCGTTTACCGCGGCGGGTTGCGGGCTACAACTTGGATATTCTCGAACCGCAAGATCCGCTCGGTTATGCCACTGAGCGGCCGAACATGGCGCACCTATTGGTCGGCAGCGAAGGGACGTTGGCCTACTTTAAGCGCTTAAAACTCAAGCTCGCGCCTCTGCCAAAAAATAAAACGCTGGGCGTGGTGAACTTTCCGACGTTCTATCGTGCGATGCAGTTGACGCAACACATTGTTAAACTCAATCCGAGTGCCGTTGAATTAGTCGATCGCACCATGATCGATCTGGCGCGCAACAATCCTTTGTTTGCGCCCATCATCGATGCCGCATTGATCGGCGTACCCGAAGCGATTCTACTGGTGGAATTCTTCGGCGACAACGAGGCCCAGCAGATCACTCAACTGCATCGGCTCGGCGAACTGCTAGCCGATCTTGGGCTACCGAATTCGGTTGTCAAACTCACCGATGCCCATAGGCAAAACGCCTTGTGGGACGTGCGCAAAGCCGGCCTCAATATCATGATGAGCATGAAGGGCGATGGCAAACCAGTGAGCTTCATCGAGGATTGCTGCGTACCACTGGAAAATCTCGCCGACTACACGCAGCGCCTTTCGGCGGTATTCGAGAAACACGGCACGCGCGGCACCTGGTACGCCCACGCCAGCGTCGGCACCTTGCACGTGCGGCCGATCCTAAACATGAAGCACGATGGCGCGCGGAAAATGCGTGCCATTGCCGAAGAGGCATGCGAACTGGTGCGCGAATATAAAGGCGTATATTCCGGCGAGCACGGCGACGGCCTGGTGCGCAGCGAATGGATCGCGCCGTTCTTTGGGCCGCGCCTGACCGCGGCGTTGACGGACGTGAAGCGCTTGCTCGACCCGCTGAATCTAATGAATCCCGGTAAGATCGTGCGACCGAGTATGCAGGACGATCGAAGTTTGTTTCGTTTCAAGCCGGGCTACGCCCACATCGCGATTCAGCCGGCGCTCGATTGGTCCGCCCACGGCTCCCTCGCCCACGCCGCCGAGATGTGCAACAACAACGGCCATTGCCGAAAATTCGACGCCGACGTAATGTGCCCGTCTTATCGAGTCACACGCGACGAGCAGCACTCGACGCGCGGCCGCGCCAATACGCTGCGTCTCGCGTTGTCCGGTCAGCTTGGCGCCGACGCGATGACATCGGATGCGATGCGTGAAAGTTTTGACTTGTGCGTGTCGTGCAAGGGCTGCAAGCGCGAATGTCCAACCGGCGTCGATATGGCAAAAATGAAAATCGAATTTTTGCACCAGCACCAACAGCGCCATGGCTTATCGCGCAAAGATAAACTCATCGCCTATCTGCCGCGCTACGCGCCGTACACGGCCAAGTTCAGTCGCCTACTCAACATGCGCGACGCCGTGCCGATGTTCGCCCGCTGGAGCGAAAAACATATTGGGCTGAGCGCGCGTCGGCCATTACCGCGTTGGCACTCGGATTATTTCCGCGTCAACCGATCGTCGCGCGCGCCTATCGTCGCGGGTCGCGATGTTGCGCTGTTCGTCGATACGTTCACCACCTATTTCGAACCGGAAAACGCCCGCTCCGCGCTACGCGTATTGCGCGCCGCCCACTACCACACCCACATACCGCGCGCCGCCGACAGTCGTCGCCCGCTGTGTTGTGGGCGAACGTTTTTGAGCGTCGGACTCATCGATCAGGCGAAACACGAAGCTCAGCGCTTAGTGAGCGCGATGCGTCCCTACCTTGACAGCGGCATTCCGATTGTCGGCCTGGAACCGTCGTGCGTGTTCACGTTACGCGACGAATTTCCCGCGCTGTTGAACCACGCCGATGCCGAGTTACTGGCGAAACAAGCGCTCACGTTCGAGGAATTTTTATTTCAAGAACAGCAAGACGAACGCCTGCGATTGTCGCTGTATCCGGTGTATCCGTCGCGGGTATTGCTGCACGGCCATTGTCATCAAAAGGCCTTCGGCGTCATGGGTGCGGTTGAGGGGATGCTGCGGCTGATTCCGGATTTGCAAGTGGAGACGATTCAGTCAGGATGCTGCGGCATGGCCGGTTCATTTGGTTTTGACGCGCAACACTACGACATCTCGATGCAAATGGCCGAACTCCATCTCCTCCCCGCCGTGCGCGCCAGCGACGAGCACACCACGATTGTTGCGGACGGCGTTAGTTGCCGCCAGCAGATTCGCGACGGCGCCGGGCGCCAAGCCATTCATGTGGCGCGCGTATTGGAGACTGCCCTGCGACGCTGATCTGGTGCGGCTCGCGAACGATGCCATGCCACGAACCAGTGGCCCTAGGCCACCCCGTGGCCCTAGGCCACCCCGCATCCACGCGGCGCCTGGCCTATGACAAAGTCACGCGGTAATTTGAGGCGTCCCCCCTGCTGGCGGAAGGATTGACCAAATGTTCGATCAACGCGCGCAGCTTGGCCGGTCGCGCCGGTTTGTGCATAATTCGCAGCCCTTTTACCTTGGCCTCGCGCAATAGTTCCGCCCCGGTGTCGCCACTGACCAATATGCCCGGAATGTCGATGCCGTAATGCGCGCGAATTTTCTCAATCACCTCGATACCGTTTTCTTGTTCCCTTAATCGATAGTCGCTGACGATAATGTCCGGCGGGCGGCCCGCCTGGATCAGTCCAGCCAAGGCGCCCACGGCCGTTGCGGCGATCACCGGTTGACAGCCCCAGTCGCGCAGCAAGACGTCCATGCCTTCCAAAATCGTCGATTCGTCATCAACGAATACCACCAGGGCGCCCTTGAGTTCGTTGCGCCGAACGGTGAGCGCAGGCGCGCTCTCTTCGATGACGCGTTTCGCGTTACCGCGCGGCACTTTAATGGAAAACACCGAACCCTTGCCGACGACGGATTTAATTTCAATCGGGGCGCCCAATAATCGCGCCATGCGCTCGACAATCGCCAGCCCCAGGCCAAGACCTTTGTTGCGATCGCGCTCAGGATTATTGAGCTGAACGAACTCCTGAAAAATTTCCTTGTACCGATGTTCAGGAATACCTTTGCCGCTGTCCCACACTTCGATGCGCAGACCACTCTTGCTGCGGCGGCACCCCAACACCACGCCGCCCTTGACGGAATAGCGAATGCCGTTGGAAATCAGATTCATTAAAATGCGTTCCAGCAATACCGGATCGGTACGCACGATCGCCCGCGTAGGCACGACAATCAGGCGCAGTTCTTTTTCCTGCGCATGGGGCATGAAATCCATGCGCAAGCGATCAAACAAATCCTGCAAATGAAAATCACGCGGGTGCGCTTGCAATACGCCCGCATCCAGGCGCGAAATATCGAGTAGGGCATTGAACATTCCCTGCATTGCCGTGACCGAAGATTCAATGTTGTGAACAATGCGGCTGACTTCCGGATATTGAATACGCTCCTTCAGCGCGGCAACAAAAAGTGTTAACGCGTGCATCGGCTGGCGTAGATCATGGGTTGCCGCTGCAAGAAAGCGCGATTTGGCAAGGTTGGCGCGCTCGGCTTCTTCTTTTTGCGCAGTGAGCAAGCGCGTTGCTTCTTCGATGCGCTGCTCCAGAATTTCTTGACCATGCTTGAGTTTGGCGGCCATGTCCGCAATCCCAGACTCGAGCACCGCCAACTCGCCGCCGGAACCGGATGGAAAGTGAACATCGAAATCACCCTTGCCAATGCGTTCGACAGCGCGCGCCAGATTCGTCACCGGACGGGCGATTTGCGCGCCAATCTTGCGCGCCGCGAGCGCGCCGAAAAGCAGGCACAGCGCATACGAGCCGATCACCCACGCCCAGCCGGGAAAGGCGCCGGCACGTTCAGCCAGAGAAGAATGGATGTCCTGCCAGCGAATGGCGGCGAACCAGACGCCGAGCACGATCGCCATGATCAGCGCCGGCAATAAGGCGATTATCAAGATACGTGTGCGAATTCCGCCCAATTTCATAGAATGAAATCCGCGCAAGAAAGCAAGGTTTTGTAAGAAACGGTCACACGCATCCTTTGAATGAATCGTACTATTGAGCACACAGATAAACGCGTCAAGGGGTTTTGACGGCTTACAACTTTTGGCCTATGTCGAAAGTAGTAGAGCCGCTCAAACCTAGCCATAAGGCGTATATCAAGCGTCCGCGTGCTGTGGCATAACATCGACTTTCAACTGCATATTTGCAATCCATGCCAGTCATCGCCATCGCCTCGGAAATCGGTAGTGAGGGAAACCTCATCGCCACACAAGTCGCGCGCCGTTTAGGGCTCACCCTGATGGATCACAGCAACGTCCTGGAACGGTTAGCGCGGCACGGATTTGCGATACCACCGGTCGGCATCGGCAACGAACCCCATGCCGTCACCCATGAAAAGGACTGGCCACTGCACAAAATTGGGAAGATAATCTCGACGGAAATCCTGTTTCTGGCACAAAAAAATAGCATGTTGCTCCTCAGCCCCTATGCACCGCATCTGTTACCCGGGATTAGTCATATTCCGCGCATCCGTGTGCGCGCGCCTCTCATTCGACGCGCGAAGAATTTCGCTACGACCTATGACTGCAATGAAGCCGAGGCGCGCCGGGAGATCGGCTTAAGAGAAACCCGAGCGAACCATATTTTGGAGGCCTGTTTTGGCGTCGAGTTCCCCAGCCATGACCGTCATTTCGATTTAGTCGCCGATACCGGCTGGCTCGGCGCGCAAGACTGGGTCGAGGAGATCGTTAGCCTGGTTCAAGATGAAGATTTCTTACCCACCGCTGCGTCGTGCTCGCGGCTGAGGGCGCTCGCGCTCAATGCGTCGGCAGCGCAGGCGATGGCAAAGGGTTGTAGCGATTGCGGCCAATCGTGGCTGCCGCGCTAAACCTTCAGCCTTGCCGTTCTTGGTTCGCAACGCCGGCGTGAGCGACCACCATTCTCCGGCGATAGCGGCGACGCCATCCAGCCCACCTGGGCGGGAGCGCGAAGTGCTTTACGAGCAAATCGTCCACGCCTATCGCGAATATGTATCCGGCACCATCCCGGCGGTTTTCGGCGGATTGCTGGTCGTGGTGGTCATGTGGCAGGACGTTTCCCAGGCAAAGTTATTGTGGTGGCTGGCGATACTTTATGGCGCGACCGCGGCGCGCACCTATTGGTCATTAAGGTTCAATCGACAATTGCCGACGATTGACGTGATCGACCGCTGGAAATGGCGATTTTTGATCGGATCCGCCGGCGCTGGCGCCATTTGGGGCAGTAGTGGAATATTGATGTTTGTTCCTGAATCGCTACCGCTACAGATGTTTTTATTGGGCTGCCTATTCGCTCTGTGCGCCGGCAGCGTATCGGTAATCGCTTATTACTTGCCGGCGTTTTATGTATTTGCGATAGCGCTGATTCTGCCCAGCATCGTCCTTCATGGAATGCTCGACAAACCGATCAATTGGTTCATCGCGGCCGTTTGCAGCCTGTTTCTCGTCTCGTTCTTGGGATTCGGGCGGCGCCAGAATCGCTTTGTCGTTGAATCCCTAACGATGCGGCATGAAAACACCGATTTGATAGAACAACTCAAAGCGCAAACGCAGGCGGCGCAATCGGCCATGGCCAAAGCTGAGCGTGCAACCCATGACGCCGAACGCGCCAAAGAAGAAGCGCAGCTCGCGACACGCGCCAAATCCCAGTTCCTCGCCACCGCCAGTCACGATTTGCGCCAGCCGCTACAGGCGATCGCCTTGTTTTCCGAGGCATTACGCCAACGCATCTACTATCCCGAAGTGCGCAGCATCGTCGACAACATCAATGCCTCGGTCGAAGCATTGCAAACATTGTTCAATTCGCTGCTGGACATTTCGAAGTTCGAAGCGGGCGTGGTCGAAGCCATGCCGATCCATTTTCGCGCCGACCAGTTGCTGGATAAATTACGTACCGACTACACGCCACCGGCACGCGAGAAAAATATCGCCTTGCGCGTGCGCGCGTCGAGCTTCATTCTGTTCAGCGATCCCATGTTGCTCGAACGCGTCGCGCGCAACTTCGTCGCCAACGCGGTGCGCTACACCAACGAAGGCGGCACGGTGCTGGTCGCCTGCCGCCGGCAGCGCGATGGCCGAGTTCGTCTTGAAGTGCGCGACAACGGCTTGGGTATATCCCGCGAGGAACAGGGAAAAATATTTCAGGAGTTTTATCAGATCGATAATCCCGAGCGCGACCGCGGAAAAGGATTTGGCTTGGGCTTGGCGATCGTCAGGGGTATTGAAAATATTATCGACTGCGACACCCACTTGCGCTCGGCTGTCGGCAAAGGCTCGGTGTTTAGCATCGCCGTGCCGTGCGGCGTCGCGGCGCCCTCTCCGGTAGACGCACGGCAAAACAGCAAACAACAAATCAAGAACCTGCGCGGGCGCTGCATTGTCGTGTTGGATGACGATCAGACCGTGCGTGACGGCATGCAATTGCTACTTTCCGATTGGGGCTGCCAAGTCATCGCCGCCGCGACCGTGGATGACGCTATCACTTACATCCAGCAGTCGCATCTGCCGCCCGATCTGGTGATCGCCGATTATCGACTGCGCGGCGACGCCAACGGCATCGACGCCATCGCGCGGATTCGCGCACTTACACAGGATACCTTGCCTGCCGTGCTGGTGACCGGCGATAGCGGCATTGCGCAATTGCGCGAAGTGCGCGAGAGCAAGCTTAAGGTATTGCACAAGCCGGTCGTCATCGCGCAACTGGGCGAAACCCTCAGCCGCGCCATCGCCGAAAATAGCAAACCGCAACAGACCGCCTAGCCACCAACCGCATGGATCGTGCCTTGCGGCGATGCATGCCTCAAGAACGGCGCCATCATTGCCTCATAAAGCAACTGCCAGGTTATTTTTTGACCAGCCGATCCTGCGCTTTAATCACCGCTTCGGTACGATTCTTCGCATCAAGGGCGCGAAATATCGCAGCCAGGTGAACCTTCACCGTGCCCTCGCTTAGATTCAACTTGCGGCCGATGAGTTTGTTCGATAGGCCTTCGGCGAGCACTTCCAATACTTCGAACTGACGCGGCGTCATGTCTTCCGCACCGCCGACCGTCGCCGCGGGACGCGCGCCGCGGTTGCTCGGCGGATCGATGGCATACTGCGCGCGCTGGAGCAACATCGGCGGGATGTACGGCCCGCCCGACAACACCAGCCGCAAGGCGCCGAGCATCACCTGGGTACTCGACGACTTTGGAATGAAACCCATTGCGCCGGCATCCAACACCGCCTGGATGTCGTGGTGCTCCTCATTCGCCGAAAGCACCACCAGGGGCAAATCGGGAAAGCGGTCGCGAAAAGTCATGACGGCGGTGAGGCCGTCCATGCCGGGCATGTTTAGATCAAGCAGCACCAGGTCGAGATCCGGTTTTTCCTCCGCAAGCGACAAGGCTTGGGTCGCCGTCCCAGCTTGAAAAATTTCCGCATTCGCATCCAATTGGCACAAGGGATGCAGCATCGCTTCGCGGAACAAGGTGTGATCATCGGCTAGCAGGATTTTCATCAAGGTACTCCCTCAAGAACCACCATCACTATTGCTCACTAAAACGGAATATCGTCCTCGAAATCATCGAATTTCGCGCCGGTTTTTGCGGCTGATTTTGTCGGCGGCGCGCTACTCGACCGTTCCTCGTCGCCACCCGATGGCCCTTGGCCCGATCCAGGCGCGCCCATCCCGCCGCGCGAACCGAGCATTTGCATACGATCCGCAACCACTTCGGTGGAATAGCGATCCTGGCCCTCCTTGTCTTGCCATTTACGCGTCTTGATACGCCCTTCGATATAGACGGCGCTGCCCTTCTTCAAGTATTCGCCCGCGATCTCGGCGAGCTTGCCGAAGAAAGAAACGCGATGCCACTCGGTTTCCTCTTTCTTCTCGCCGCTGGCTTTGTCCTTCCACGACTCCGTCGTCGCGATGCGGATATTGGTGACGGCGTCACCGCTGGGTAAATAACGCACTTCGGGATCGGCGCCAAGATTGCCGATCAACATAACTCGATTCAGTGATGCCATAGCTAACGTCCCTCCATAACTTTCCAAACTTTATCGTCGTTTTTGTCGCGCGGTGCGGATTGCAACGGCAGCGCCACTAGCCACCATAGTATCGCAAGCGCGGCACAAAAAACATAGACCGCGAATGGCCCAACGTGATCCAACAACCAGCCGCTGGCAAAACCGCCAAAAGCCGGCCCCAAAAATTGAAAAATGCTGTGTACGCTCAGGGCCGTACCGCGATTTTCCGCCGTCACGAGTTTCGATATCCACGCCGGCAGGCTTGCTTCAAGAATATTGAATGCGGTAAAAAATAGCACTAGTCCGAAGCACAAAAACCAGAAATTCTGCCGCGCCGCGGCCAACACAACAAACGCCACGATCAGTCCCAGGATTGCGCCGAGGAAAATCCGCTTGTCGTCCCCCGGACGGTCGCCACGCATTACCGCTGGAAGCATCAACGCGAACGATAACAACACCACCGGTAGGTACACCTGCCAATGCCGACCCACCACGAGGCCGCTTAAATTGAGCATCATGGGCGTGACAATAAACAGCGCCGTCATCCCGGCATGCAAAGTAAAAATGCCAAAATTCAAGCGTAACAACCGGCCGTCCCGCAACACCGGCACAAGCAAACTTTTGTCGACACGACGCGGATTGGCATCATCGGCGATGCGTTCGTTCGGCACGGCCTTGGCGACCACGACGATCGCGAGCAACGCGAGTGCGCCGGTGATCGCGAAAATACCCGGCACGCCGATCCATTGATTCAACACTGGCCCCAGAATAATCGATAGCGCGAACGACGCGCCGATGGTCGCGCCGATAATGGCCATCGCCTTGGTGCGGTGTTCGCTGCGGGTGAGATCGGCGGCAAGCGCCTGCACGACGGCGGAGATCGCGCCTGCGCCTTGGATTAAACGACCCAGAATGACCAGATAAATATTGTCCGCCGCGGCCGCGACGAAACTGCCGATCGCGAACAATACCAGGCCGAAATAAATAACCGGTTTGCGCCCATGGCGATCCGACAACCAGCCAAAAGGAATTTGCAGAAGCGCCTGAGTAATGCCGTACGCGCCAAGCGCGATGCCGACCAGCAAGTGGCTCTGGCCGCCGCCCAAGCCAACCGCGTAAAGTGAAAATACCGGCAAAATGATGAACAGGCCGAGCATGCGCAAACCGAATACGCCGGCCAAACTAATGCTGGCGCGCAACTCTTGGGGAGACATCTTACTTGGGGAGGACATCGAAGGTTTGAGAGAAACACAGGTATTCGCGTATATTAGCAGGTTTACATTTGACTGGGCTTCGCAAGTCGCCGCTCACGCGTTACTTCCCACGAATTCCCTCCCTTTCAAGGGGAGGGTTGGGGTGGGGATGGGTTATTCGGCCAAATAGAAACTTGACCCATCCCCCCTCCCAGCCTCCCCCTTGAAGGAGGAGGAGAGTTTCGCCAACGGGTTCGCCACGAATGCCCCACACTCAGGAAATCGTCACACCCATGGAATACATCAAGGTTCGCGGCGCGCGCACCCATAACTTAAAAAACGTCAATCTGGACATTCCGCGCAACCAATTGGTTGTCATCACCGGATTGTCCGGCTCGGGCAAATCCTCGCTTGCCTTCGATACGCTTTACGCTGAAGGCCAGCGCCGCTACGTCGAGTCGCTCTCGACTTATGCGCGGCAATTCTTGCAGCTCATGGAAAAGCCCGATGTCGATTTGATCGAGGGCTTGTCGCCGGCCATATCCATCGAGCAAAAAGCCACCAGCCACAACCCGCGCTCGACCGTCGGCACGATAACGGAAATCCACGATTACTTGCGCCTATTGTTCGCGCGGGTCGGCGATCCCCATTGCCCGAATCACCCGGAGAACTTGCTCGAAGCGCAAAGCGTGTCGCAAATGGTCGATCACGTCATGGCGTTACCGGAAGGCGCCAAGCTGATGATTGTGTCGCCGCTGGTGGTCGATCGCAAGGGCGAGCAGTTGGATTTGTTCGCGGAATTGCAGGCGCAAGGCTTCGTGCGTTTCCGCGTCGACGGTAAAGTTTACGAAATCGACAGTTTACCGAAGCTGCAAAAAACCAAAAAACACACCATCGAAGTAGTCATCGATCGGCTCAAGGTTGGCCCAGATGCAAAACAACGCTTGGCGGAATCGTTCGAGACGGCATTGCGCCATGCCGACGGCCGTGCGCTCGCCGTGGAAATGGATAGCGGCAAGGAACATTTATTCTCGGCTAAATTCGCCTGCCCCATTTGTTCCTATTCGTTGCAGGAACTGGAGCCGCGGCTGTTCTCCTTTAACAATCCGATGGGCGCGTGCCAGCGCTGCGACGGTTTGGGCGAGATTGATTTTTTCGATCCCAAACGCATCGTCGGCTTTCCGCATTTGAGTTTGGCGAGCGGCGCGATCAAGGGCTGGGATCGGCGCAATCAATTTTATTTTCAACTGCTGCAAAGTCTGGCGCTGCATTATAAGTTCGAGCTGGACAAACCGTTTGACGAATTGTCCGACGAAACGCAGGACATTATTCTGCAAGGCAGCGGCAAGGAGCGCATCGATTTTCAGTATCCGACGGAACGCGGCAAGATGGTCATTCGCAGCCACACCTTCGAAGGCGTGATTCCGAATATGGAACGCCGCTACCGCGAGACCGACTCGACCCTGGTACGGGAAGAATTGGCGAAATATCTCAATAACCAATCTTGCCCGGAATGTCTGGGCACGCGCCTGCGCCTGGAAGCGCGCAACGTCAAGGTCGCCAACCACACGATTCACGAACTCTCGTGCCAGCCGCTCAAGCAAAGCCTGAACTTCTTCGAGCAACTGCGCCTCAAGGGAAAAAAGCAAGCGATCGCGGAAAGGATCGTGAAAGAAATCGCCAATCGACTGCAATTTTTGAATAACGTCGGTCTGGAATATTTGTCGTTGGATCGCGCCGCCGACACTCTCTCCGGCGGCGAAGCGCAACGCATCCGTTTGGCAAGCCAAATCGGCTCGGGTTTGACCGGCGTGATGTACGTTCTCGACGAGCCGTCCATCGGCCTGCATCAGCGCGACAACCATCGCCTGTTGGAGACGCTAAAACGGCTGCGCGATCTCGGCAATTCCGTCATCGTCGTCGAACATGACGAAGACGCGATTCTCGCTGCCGACCATGTCATCGACATCGGCCTGGGCGCCGGTGTTCACGGTGGCCGCATCATCGCCGAAGGGACGGCCAAAGCGGTACAGGCGAACAAGGCCTCGCTGACGGGCCAGTATTTGAGCGGCAAACTCAAAATCGCTACACCGAAAAAACGTACTAAGCCCGATAAAGAAAAGAATTTTCAATTGGTCGGTGCGACCGGCAATAACCTGAAGCAGGTCACGTTAAATCTGCCCATCGGCTTACTCGTGTGCATTACCGGCGTGTCCGGCTCCGGCAAATCCACGCTGATCAACGACACACTTTATAACGCTGTCGCCCGACACATTTACGGCAGCGTCGCTGAACCCGCAGCGCATGAAGCCATCCACGGCATGGAGTTTTTCGACAAAGTGATCAACGTCGATCAGAGCCCTATCGGCCGCACGCCGCGCTCCAACCCGGCGACTTACACCGGCCTATTCACGCCGATCCGCGAAATCTATGCGCAAGTGCCGCAATCGCGCGAACGCGGTTATGGCCCCGGACGATTCTCCTTCAACGTCAAAGGCGGCCGCTGCGAAGCTTGCCAGGGCGACGGCGTGATCAAAGTCGAAATGCATTTTTTGCCGGATATTTACGTCCCTTGCGACGTGTGCCACAGCAAGCGCTACAACCGCGAGACCTTGGAAGTACAATACAAAGGCAAAAATATCCAAGAGGTGTTGGAAATGACGGTCGAAACGGCGCACGAATTTTTCAAGCCCGTGCCGATCGTCGCGCGCAAGCTGGAAACCTTGCTCGACGTGGGCCTTGGCTATATCACGCTAGGACAAAGCGCGACCACTCTCTCCGGCGGCGAGGCGCAGCGGGTAAAATTGTCGCTCGAGTTATCCAAGCGCGATACCGGGCGCACCCTATTCATCCTTGATGAACCGACCACGGGTTTGCACTTTCATGACATCGATTTGCTGCTAAAGGTGCTACATCGTTTACGCGACCACGGCAATACCGTGGTCGTCATCGAACACAATCTGGACGTGATTAAAACCGCCGATTGGGTGGTCGATCTTGGGCCCGAAGGTGGCGACGGCGGCGGAGCGATAATCGCCGAAGGTACGCCGGAAGACATTGCGAACAACAAAACAAGTTACACCGGCCAGTTTCTGCAACATACACTCAAAGCCGCGGGGAGGTAATTTGCAAGCACACGAGCTTTTACTGGAAAGTTTTCATCGGGCCGTTGCCGCAGCCGATCCGCTCATGATCATTCCGGCTTATCTGCCGAAGCGTTCTGCACTAAAAAACGGTAAGACCTTAGTCATCGGCGCGGGCAAAGCAGCCGCTTCGATGGCGAAGGCCGTTGAGGACAATTGGCCCAGCGATGCGCCGCTGGAAGGATTGGTCATTACCCGTTACGGCCATGGGCTAGCGACGAAAAAGATACGCGTGATCGAAGCCGGTCACCCGGTTCCCGACGCGGCGGGCGAACGTGCCGCGCAAGAAATTCTTGCGCGCACCCAAGCGCTGCACCCTGGAGATCGTCTCCTGGCGCTGGTTTCCGGTGGCGGTTCAAGTTTATTGGCGCAGCCGGTCGATGGCTTATCGATGCTGGATTTGAAAGCGATCACGAAATCATTGTTGCTGTGTGGCGCCACGATTCAGGAAATCAACACGGTGCGCAAACATCTCTCGCGCGTGCAAGGCGGGCGGCTGGCGCAAGTAGCCGTCGCGCGCGGCGCCGAAGTTGCTGCCTTGATTATTTCCGACGTGACCGGCGATGATCCGACGCATATTGCCTCGGGCCCGACGGCGCCAGACCCAACGACTTATGCCGACGCCTTGGCGCTGCTTGCTCATTACAACATCGGCGAACCGAAATCCGCACTGGATATTTTAGCGGCCGGCAAGCGCGGCGAGCGCGAGGAAAGTTTGAAGCCGGGCGATACCATTTTCAAACATGTGGACAACCGGATGATCGCGACCGCGCAGCTATCGCTGCGCGCGGCGGCGAAATTTTTTGCGTCGCAAGGGTATGCGCCCGTCATCCTCGGCGACCACGTCACTGGCGAATCGCGCGAAGTGGCGAAAGTTTACGGTGCTCTGGCGAAAGAAGTAGCGCAACATCCATCGACCTGGGAGTCGCATGGACATTGGCTCTCCAAGCATGCCATGCCACGTGGCAAGCTGGAAGCGGTCCGTGGCGTGGCACTCATTTCCGGTGGCGAGACAACGGTTACGGTATGCGGCAAAGGCCGCGGCGGACGCAATGTCGAATTCCTACTTTCACTTGCCGTTGAACTCGATGGCTTGCCAAATGTTTATGCACTTGCGGCCGACACCGATGGCATCGACGGCGCTGCGGATAATGCCGGCGCCATTCTGACGCCCGACACGCTAGTGCGCGCACGCGCGCAGGGTATCGACGCCAAACAATCGCTGGACAACAACGATGGCCACGGCTTTTTCGAAGCACTGGGCGACCAGATCGTCACGGGCGCAACGTTAACCAACGTCAATGATTTCCGGGTCATTCTAATAAACACCCGATAGTTTGTGACGACAGGTTTTCTGAGAAACCTTCCCCGTCCCGTTTATCTCTCGCCCGCGGCAGCGAGGGCGCCGCTCACCGCCGCTCGCATCATTTCGTGTCGATACCGGCTGCTCCTCGGGTAGGGATTGTGCCCGCGGATTGCATTTCATCTGGATGGGGGCGTGCGAACCGCGCCACGCTTTTCCGCTCTACCACGCTTCTACCACGCTTCGGTTGACCACGCCCTTTCCCGGCGATATAGTCCAGCGATTAACTTTTGCGGAGAAAATCCAATGCTGACGCTTTACGAACACCCTCTCTCATCTTACGCAATGAAATCAAAAATAGCCTTGGCCGAAAAGGGCTTGGAATTTCAGGCCATCGTGCCGGAGGGAATGATGACCGGCACGACGGGCGGCGCATTTGTCGAGGCCAGTCCGCGGGCGGAAATTCCTACGCTGATCGACGGTGATGTCAAAGTTTTTGACTCGACGATTATTCTCGAATACTTAGAAGACAAGTGGCCGAACCCGCCGTTGTTGCCGTCTTCACCCGCCGATCGCGCACGGGTGCGCATGATCGAAGATGTGATGGACGGGCTGTATGAGCCGAACAATTGGGGCTTGGGCGAAGTGCTGCGCTTTAAGCGCGCCAGCGGCGCGCTGGCCGACCAACTAGTCGCGCATTCGCGTGCGAGCGTGACGAAATTGCAGGCTTGGCTCGAAAAACAATTAGGCAATGACCCTTGGTTTAACGGCGTAAGTTTCGGCTGGGGCGATGTGGCGGTGGCGCCTTACGTTTGTCGATCGGCGGCATCGGGCCACCCGCCTCCTGCGGGTTCAAAGCTCGCTGATTGGTTGGCGCGGGCGAGCGAGCGCCCCAGCGTGGCGAAGGCCGTTGAGCAAATGAAACACGTGATCGCGAATTTTCCCGACGTCGCGACGATGCTTGCTCAAGGTCAGGTGAATCGGCAGTACCGTGACCATCGCCTGGAGTGGATGATCGCAGCCGGTGGCATTGAGATCGTGCGCGAAGGCATTGCGAAAGGGACGATTCGGTTTAGTCGGTTTCCTGAGTAGTCTGGAAACCATTGCCACCAGCCGCATCCTGCTTGCCTCGTGGCGTGGCATGGCCTGGGAACGAATATTCATACGGCCGCCAGGCATGCCGCGAAATAAAAACGGCGCCTGAGGCGCCGTTTTTATAATTACTCCGTAGGATTTCGGTCAGTCTTAAGGCCGGGTTCCGTTGATTTGACGTTTCGCGCGGCTACGGTTGAACGCTGCCGCCGAAAAGTTTAGTCACATTATGGATGGGTAGCGTATTCCCGCCCGAAAATGTCGACAGCTAGCAGGTTGATCCCGCTGTTGGCCACTACTGTGTCTGGCGCCGCGACTAAAGGGTTGGTCAGCGAGGTTGCGGTGCCGGCAACATCGAAGTCTTCCGAGACCTGACCCGTAGCATTTGGCCGAAAAACATGTACGCCTTCCATAAACCTATCAGCGGGCAGCGTCCACGTAACATTCAGCGTACCGCCCAAGACCGCGATGGCAGCCAAATTGCTGCCGGTGAGCGTGGCGAAATTCGCCGTGGTTGTGGTTAAGGAGGCGTTAAGCACCGGCGCCTTGGTCAGCGTCGAAGTATACGTGTGGAGTGGGAGGTCATCGGACATGTTCAGCGGCGTGTCGAAGTCGTCGAATAGATCGATGGTGTACGCGGCGTTGTCGGGAACCGATGCGATCTGGGTATCGTTCATGAAGTAGCGGTTATTGTTGCAGACTGTGGGGGTGTTAACGCCATTATACGTCGCGCCATCCATGATACTAAATTTGTCCTGGCTCGCAGTCTTGGCGAGCAGCACGCCCGCGAGCGGAAGACCGGGGCCCTTGACGATTGCGTAATTGACATTCAGATCGGCCGGCGCACTGACCTCCATCCAAATACCGCTCTTGATTCCGGCGTTACAGCCGCTGGTGGGCGAACTAGACTGCGCGATCGCATTGATCGAGGTTGCGCCAACCCGTTTGTCGCCTTGCAAGAGCCAATTGGCTGTGCTGTTTTCTTTGCTTACAAACATGTGTAGGTCGACGTGGCCGCCCGCACTTCCGGCGCGAATCACGTCGAATCGGACTTTTGCCGAGTAAGGGAAGGTCGTGATATTCAACTCGTCAATTGCGACATTGGTGAACTTCATGCCAACAAATGTCGGATTGGTTGTTATCTCGGTCAGAAACTCGCTGAGGCTTTGCCCCTCGAAAAGAAAGTTGGATTGATCGAACAGCGGACGCAAGCTTGGGTCTGATGGCAAGGCCGTGGCGAACGCGTTGGTCCAAGCCTGGAACTGCGCCGAAATCTGATCGACCTCGCTGAGGCCGCTCAAGGTGCCGGTTCCTGTCAGACTTGTCCCCGCGTCTGCCGCGGCGAAACTATCAGTCGTAGAAGTGTTGTTGATGACGTTAGTAATAATTGCCGAGGCCGTCGCCGGGTCAGTCGTTACGCGCAGGGCGTCCAACAGCGCGTCGAAGCCGGTGTGATTGGCATTGAAGGTAATGCGCAGCAAGTCCACCGTCGCGCTCAATCCGAGATTGGTCAGCACCGGCAACAATAGCGCCCTCAATTCGTCCTGCTCGGTCTGCAGGTTGGCAGCGGTGATGCTCGAGGCATAACGGGCGTTGTCATCGAACAGGTTGGCTGCAATTTGTGCGGCGATGTTGGACATCACCAAATCGGTCAGGGGCGTGATATTGATGGTGCCGCCCGCGTCGGATTGAAGCGCGCCCGAATACATCGAATAATGACGGCCGGCGACAGCGCCCTCGGCGCGCAGCATGAACGGGCCGCTCATGCCGGCAACATCGACTGTATATTTGCCGGTCGAATCGATCGGCGCGGTTTTTTCCTTTACCGGGGTACTGCTATCTCGAATCGTGACGATGCCGACGACGGGCGCACCCGCAGCGGCCGTGCCGGAAATAGTAGCTGAAGACGGCGCTGAACTACTGCCACCGCCACCGCCGCCACAACCAAATAACAACGCGCTTAGCACGCCAAGCAAAACCAATCGCATGTTTATTATACTCATTTGACTCCCTTTCATTACGTTAGCGAAGCTACGTGATCGACAAGAATTCAATGAATTCCAACCTCACGTAAATAGTATAATGTTTTACTTTATATATTTGTTAAAAAATATTGAATTTTATGGATTATTTTATATTCGTAGGATTTTAGATTCCTAGATTATCAATCCATCCAAGAACCCGAGAAAGCGACGGCGAGTGGGGCTAAGATAAACGCCACGAACCGGATGGGGCGTGCCTCTCAGGCAGGACATCCCGAAGCGCCAGGCAGGACGCAGCTTTCAATGCGATGCCGAAAGGGGGGCGAACAAAAATTCTCGTGGATTTGGACGGACTTCACCCTTTCTAAAGGGGGATTGCTACGCGCGGGCTAGAACCATGCTGCGTAATCGCCGTCGCCCCCTTTAAAACGGGAGTAACTAGGCAGGCTAAGCAGCGGCTAAATTATCCGGCGCCCGTGATGCACGCTTGCGCTCATGCTCTAACAGGTAACGTTTTCGGATGCGGATGTACTTCGGTGTGATTTCCACTAACTCGTCATCGGCGATAAATTCGACCGCTTTTTCCAAAGTCAACTCGACCGGCGGCACCAGGCGCACGGCTTCGTCGGTGCCGGACGAGCGCACGTTTGTGAGTTGTTTGCCTTTGATCGGATTGACGATCAGATCGTTGTCGCGCGAGTGAATACCGATGACCATGCCTTCGTACAACGCGTCACCCGGGCTGACGAACATGCGGCCACGATCCTGCAATTTCCATAGCGCATAGGCAACCGCGACGCCGTGATCTTGGCTTATCAATACGCCGTTGCGGCGTTCTTCGATCTCGCCTTTCAGCGGGCCGTAGTCGTCGAATATATGGCTCGCTAATCCGGTGCCGCGCGTCAAGTTCAAAAACCCGCCTTGGAAACCGATGAGGCCGCGAGCCGGGATGCGATATTCAAGGCGCACACGGCCTTTGCCGTCGGACTGCATATCTTGCAGATCGCCGCGGCGGCGGCCGAGTTCTTCCATCACCGCGCCTTGGTGTCCGTCTTCCACGTCGACGGTAAGCAATTCATAGGGCTCTTGCTTCTCGCCGTTGATTTCTTTCATCACCACGCGCGGACGGCCAACCGCTACTTCATAACCTTCGCGGCGCATGTTTTCCAACAAAATCGTCAAGTGCAATTCGCCGCGGCCCGACACGACAAACGAGTCAGAATCGCTGGTGAGTTCCACTTTCAGCGCGACGTTGGATTGCAACTCGCGCTCCAAGCGTTCGCGAAGCTGGCGGCTGGTGACGAACTTGCCATCTTTGCCCGCGAGCGGCGAGGAGTTCACCATGAAATTCATCGTCAGGGTCGGTTCATCGACGCGTAGCAGCGGAAGGCCGACCGGCGCGGCGGGATCGCAAATCGTCACACCCACGCCGACGCCGTTAACGCCATTAATCAATACGATGTCGCCCGCTTCTGCTTCCGGCACAACAACACGCTCCAAGCCTTCGAAGCTTAATATCTGATTGACCTTCGCCATCACCGGCGTCGCGTCCGGTCCGTTCATCACCGCCACTTGCTGGCCGGCACGAATGCGGCCCTGCTTGACGCGGCCAATGCCGATACGGCCGACAAAGCTGGAGTAATCGAGCGAACAAATTTGTAACAGCAACGGCAGATCGGGCTTCGCATCGCGCACCGGCACGTAGTGCAGAATCGCCTCGAACAGGGGCCGCAAGTTTCCGCTTTTGACATTCGGATCGAGCGTCGCGTAGCCGTTCAATGCCGACGCGTAAATGACGGGGAAATCGAGTTGTTCTTCAGTCGCGCCGAGTTTATCGAACAGATCAAAAGTGTGATTGACCACCCAGTCCGGCCGCGCGCCGGGGCGATCGATCTTGTTGACCACGACAATCGGCTTCAATCCCAGCGCCAATGCTTTGCGCGTCACAAACCGCGTCTGCGGCATCGGGCCTTCCACCGCGTCCACCAGCAACAACACGCTGTCGACCATCGATAACACGCGCTCCACCTCGCCGCCGAAATCCGCATGTCCGGGCGTGTCGACGATGTTGATGTGCGTGCCCTCGTAGGTCACCGCGCAATTCTTCGCCAGGATCGTGATGCCGCGCTCGCGTTCGAGATCGTTGCTATCCATCACCCGTTCGGCGATATGCTGATGCGCAGCAAATGTGCCGGACTGTTGTAGTAGCTTATCGACCAGCGTGGTCTTGCCGTGGTCAACGTGAGCGATGATAGCGATGTTACGAATGGCGCGGGACATAGGATACTCGGGCTTTAAGCGAAGGCGCGGATCATACCACAAGCAATGTTGCAGCGCCGTGAAAACGGCTTATCGAGGAAAAGTTTACAAAATCGCGGCAGGAACAGGACAAATAATGGCATCGTTCCAGAAAATCAGCATGCCCAAGAACCTCATGGATACTACCTATCAGCCCATGCATCGCCAGGAGGCAAGCTGGACGCGGCTTGTGGCGGCTCTTCTAATTCCACGCGTCAACAACTGTTCGATTGCCCTGCATCCATTCTCGCGCCGCTTCGCGCGGCGTCTTACCCTCGACGTTCACGCGGTAATCCATCTGCGTCACCGCATCGAGGCCGAGATGAATGCGCCGCAGCACCTTGAGCGTTGACTCGGGCAGTTCGCCAGCGAGCTTCTTGCTAATCACCAACACAGCGCGATTTTTCCCGCCCATCAGACCGAGCGGTTCGTCCAATTTGCGCAGGCTGATCGCCTGGTTCAAATATTGTGGCTGCCACAGCGGCGTGACCACCCACTGCTTTTGCGTGACCAATTCGCGCAAGCGAACTATCCATTCGTTGCCTGGGCTCGGCTCCAGCGTGTAGCCCGCCGCACTTAAGCCATACTCATCAATCATCTTGCGTGACTGCATCATCAGCCCCGAGCCCGGCCCAGTGCCTTTAATTAATTTCTGCATGCGCGCGGCGACCTCCGGCTTGGCCAGATCATTCACACTCGCCACAACATCGGCCGGAACATAATCCGGCACCGCCCAGAAAAAATGCGCGCCCTCATAAAGCGTCGCGATCTCGACGCAGCAATCGCCATATTTTTTCCAATATTCAGCGTGGCCATAGGGCAGCCACGCAGCAACCAACGTATCCACTTCCCCGGCGCCCAGCTTGGGAAAGATGTCGGGATGCAGCCCCTCCACCACCTCAAAATCGTGTCCGAGTTTAGTGAGGACTTCTTGAACCACCGCGCCGGCGACCGCGTAGAAGCTGATTCGTATTTGTCCAAACTTGATTTTGTTCATGTCTGCATGGGCCGACGATGCGAGGAACACGCATAGTAGCGCCATAACACGCCAAATTCTTGGATTCGCTGTTTGATTCGACCTAACCATATTCAGCCCTCATCGATCGTCGTTGGATGGTTAACGCAAGCACTCTTATCTGGATAGGCATTCGATAAAATGGGGCATTGCTCAAAATTAAAGACTCACTACAAAAAACTGAAGTCTGTCGCAAATCATTTTACTTCACCGGCAAGCACTTCCGCGACTCGCGCCCGCAATAGCGGAAGCAACTCATCCTCGAACCACGAATTTCGACGCAGCCAAATATTATTGCGCGGGCTGGGATGCGGCAATGGCACGATGGTTGGCCAGTGGTCGCGCCAAGATCGGACCATGCTGGTAACCGACGCACCGTGGCTGGACAAATGATAGGCCTGCGCATACTGGCCGATGACTAGCGTAAGCCGCAAATTTCCTAGGTGCCGCAGAACTTTCTCGCGCCACGCCGGCGCGCATTCGGGACGCGGCGGATTGTCGCCCGACTTGCCCGTGCCTGGAAAACAAAAGCCCATGGGAACGATGGCGATCTGTTGCGGGTCGTAAAAGACCTCGCGGGTTACGCCGAGCCACTCGCGAAGACGATCTCCGCTCGCGTCTGCAAAGGGCACACCGGATTCATGGACCTTGCGCCCCGGCGCTTGAGCGGCGACGAGGATGCGCGCGTTCGGATGCAGTTGCAATACCGGCCGCGGGCCGAATGGTAGGTGCGCGGCGCAGAGGGTACAACTTCGAACATCGGCAAGTAGCGCGTTAACGTAATTCACATTAGGCCCCAGAGTCATGCTTTGCCGCGATTTGCTTTACTCGTTTGGAATAGCGCATGACCTTATGGCCCTAGCCACCTCGGGCCAGCCCGTGAATAGGCTCATGGCGCTGTTCTATCGCACGATGGTACGATAGAACAGCACACCCGAAAGATCAATCAAGGGTCGATTGAACGGGGCAGGAGCCGATCGAATTCTTTCTTGACCACGGCGTAGCATTCGCACACCATGGCCTCCAATCCCGGCCGATCGGTGACGGTAATGTGCCCGCGGCTGTAGTTTATTAGGCCGGCGTCCTGCAATTTCCCGGCTGCGTCGGTCACGCCTTCACGCCGCACCCCGAGCATATTGGCGATGAGCTCCTGAGTCATCACCAGGTTATTCGATTGCAGCCGATCCAGGCTCAGTAGCAGCCAGCGGCAAAGTTGCTGATCCAAACTATGGTGCCTATTGCAAACGGCCGTTTGCGCCATCTGGGTAATGAGCGCCTGAGTGTAGCGCAACAGAAGCTGCAGCACGGGCCCGCCCTTATTGAATTCCCGCATCAATAGCGTTGCCTTTAAGCGATAGCAAAAACCAGCGCTCTGGACCACGGCTCGACTCGGGGTGGTCTCGCCGCCCATGAACAACGAGATCCCCACTATTCCCTCATTGCCGACGATGGCAATCTCGGCGCTCGCGCCGCTTTCCAACACGTATAGAAGCGAAACGATACAGCTGGTAGGGAAATACACATGCTCAACTTGAGCACCGGACTCGTAAATCACTTCACCGAGCGGCATCTGCACCGATTCCAAGTGCCTATAGAAACGCTCAAATATATTCTTCGGCAAAGCCGCGAGAAGGTGATTTTGTTGCGGATTGTGAGTTGATTCCAATTTAACCTCCCTACCAACTTGAGGACCTCAAATTATAATAAGATTGCAGTCTGGATTCAACAACCTATAGCCTCCTTTAGGAAAATTATAGTTGCCAATCCGACGCACTGTATGTGCGCTAGCGCACAGACAAGGCGTAGCCGAAAGTGCATCGTAGCGTTGCGTACCGTAGGCAGTACGATGAATAAGCGCTGCGGGAATGGATGCCAGCCTCATTCTTTCAACGGCACGCGTATTCGGTTTCCTGCCGGTGCGCTTTTTTTGTTCACAGAGGCGTTACCAAGAATGGGCCTTGTCTTTTGCGCGCATCAAATTTAGGGGCTAAACGCCCAGTCCGAATTGATTGCACCACAAGCTGGATGATTTTGGCGAATAAACAGATACCTACCCTCGCTGCGCTGTCCGAAAACGAGCCACCGGTTGGCTTGTCGGGCGGCCCCTTGTTCTACTCTGAAACTACTGCAGGGACTTCCCAAGGAGAATCAGAGTGGCCATAAAAGTATTGCTTGTCACACCCGATGCAGCCGATGCGGACTTAATTAGGAACGCGCTGAATGGGAAGCAGGCGGGGCTGTTCGACCTTCAGTGCGTTCATCCGCTTGCTGACAGCCGGGTGCCATTCCCCGCCAATGAGAAAACCGCCGTCTTGCTGATGCTTTCAATAGTCGCGATCAATGGAATAGGCGTGTTAGATCAGCTGCTGTGTGCCAACCCGCGCGTCCCAGTCCTAGTCTTGGGTGGCGAAGACGACGAGGACATCGCCCGAACAGCCGTGCAGCGCGGCGCCAACGATTATCTCCTTACGGATCATATCAACGAACATACCCTCCCCCGGGCAATTCGCAGTGCGGTGTCGCATCGAGCAATCGAGGACGCACTTTTCATGGAACGAAGCCGCGCCCAAGTCGCGCTCAACTCCATTGGCGATGCCGTCATCAGCACCGACATTTCGGGCAACGTCACCTACCTCAATATAGTGGCCGAAAAAATGATCGGCTGGTCGGCGGCGGAAGCGACAAGTCGGCCGCTTACCGACGTGTTTCAGATCATCGAAGGAACCACGCGCATCGTGGCGCAAAACCCGGTGGAACGCGCCATTAGGGAAAACAAACCGATCGCACTGTCCGCCGACTGCGTGCTGATTCGCCGCGACGGCGTGGAATGTGCAATTGAAGATTCCGCTGCGCCCATTCACGATCCTACCGGGCAAGTTGCCGGCGCCGTAGTCGTTTTTCATGACGTCAGCGAGTCGCGGGCGGCGCGGGCCCGACTGTCCCACCTCGCCCTACATGACGCGCTAACCGATTTGCCGAACCGGACGTTGCTGAACGACCGTATTACTCAGGCGATTGCCTTAGCTAGACGCCACAGCAAACAAATTGCCGTGTTGTTTGTGGACATAGATGGTTTCAAGCTGGTCAACGATACCTTCGGCCACACGATAGGTGACCGATTGCTTTGCTCCATCGCGGAACGACTTTGCGCCTGCGTCCGCGGCACGGACACCGTCGGCCGGCTGGGAGGCGATGAATTCTTAGTGTTGCTTTCGGAAATCGAGCACGCCAGGGATGCCGTTGTCATTGCTGATCATATGCGCGCTGCGGTCGTGTTGCCGCATCACTTCACGCCCCACGATCTTCAGGTGACGGTAAGCATAGGCATCTGCGTGTTCCCGTACGACGGGCTGGACGCGGAAACGCTGTTCAAGAATGCCGACCTAGCGCTGCATCACGCCAAGGAAAATGGCCGCAACAATTCGCAGTTCTTCAAGCCGGATATGAACCGCCGCGAGGTCGAGCAGCGAATGCTCGAGACCGGCCTGCGCGGCGCGTTGGAACGCAGTGAGTTCGAGTTGCACTATCAGCCGAAGGTCAATCTTAAGAGCGGGGCCGTTAGCGGCGCCGAAGCACTTCTGCGTTGGCATCATCCCATTCGAGGGACACTTCTACCTGGACTATTCATTCCCGTTGCCGAAAAAAGCCACCTCATTATCCCGATCGGCCAGTGGGTTCTGCGGGAAGCATGCAGGCAAGCTCAGGCATGGTCTGACAGCGGCCTCATGTTAGATCAAGTAGCGGTCAATATATCCGCGGTGGAGTTCCAATCCAAGGGGTTTCTCGAAAATATTACGGCAATTTTAGACGACACGGGTTTTGATCCGCACCGCATTGAGCTGGAGTTGACGGAAAGCGTCCTGATGCGCAACGCCGAATCCACTGCCGTGCTGCTGAACGAGCTCAAAGCAATGGGGGTGCGATTAGCGATCGACGACTTTGGAACCGGCTATTCGAGCTTAAGCTACTTAAGCTGTTTCCCAATTGACACGCTGAAGATCGATCAGTCCTTTGTACGCAAAACGACCAACGACCCGAGCGGTAGAACTATTGTTAGCGCAATGATTAACTTGGGCAAAAGTCTCAATCAGCGCGTCGTTGCCGAGGGGGTGGAAACACCGGAAGAACTTGCTTTTCTTCAGTTGCACAATTGCGACGAGGGACAAAGTAACCACTTCTGCCGTCCGGTGTGCGCGGACGAATTCGCCTTAATGCTTGCGGCCGGTTTACCAAATGGCGCCTTGGAAATCGCCACCATGCGCCTAGCATGACGGCACGTGCGATGGTGCAGTTCATTGCGCTGTGATGTCGATAGGGACACGCGCTTCACTGAAGCAGCGCTGACAGGCGCGTGGCCATTGCCTCTCAGGGCATGCCTTGCCAGGAGGTAAGCGGGCATTGCGTCGTGGCGCTCACGCATCGTACGAATTTCTTGCTCTGCCAGGCGCGCAAAAATGACCGCGCTTCATTGTTCCAAAACGTCTTTTAAGCTAAAATTCATTTTTCAAGTTAGCCTATTTCCCATGACTAAATATGTCTTTGTGACCGGAGGTGTGGTCTCTTCACTTGGGAAAGGCATCGCCGCTGCGGGACTTGGCGCCATTCTTGAGTCTCGTTACATCAATGTCACTCTGCTTAAGTTAGACCCCTACATCAACGTCGATCCCGGCACGATGAGTCCGTTTCAGCACGGCGAGGTGTTTGTCACCGACGACGGCGCCGAAACCGATCTCGACTTGGGCCACTATGAGCGCTTTGTGAATGTGCGCACCGAAAAGCGCAACAACTTCACCACCGGCCAAATTTACGAGAGCGTGATCAAGAAGGAACGCCGCGGCGATTATCTCGGCGGCACGGTGCAGGTGATTCCGCACATCACCGACGAGATCAAGCTGCACATCAAGCAAGGCGCGCAGGGCCACGACGTGGCCATCGTCGAAATTGGCGGCACGGTAGGCGACATCGAATCCTTGCCCTTCCTCGAAGCCATTCGGCAAATGGGCATCGAGGAAGGTCGCAACAATACTTGCTACATTCACCTGACGCTGGTGCCCTATCTCGCCTCGGCCGGCGAAATAAAAACCAAGCCGACGCAACATTCGGTCAAGGAATTGCGCGAGATCGGCATTCAGCCGGATATTTTGATCTGCCGTTCCGATCGCCCGGTTCCGGAAGAAGAGCGGCGCAAGATTTCGCTGTTCACCAACGTCACCAAAGAAGCGGTTATTTCCGCGCACGATGTCGATAGCATTTATAAAGTGCCGGTGATGTTGCACGACCAGATGATCGACGAAATCGTTTGCCACAAACTCGGCATTCTCGCCCGCGCGGCGGATTTGACGGCGTGGCGCAAAATCACCGAAGCGCTGGAACATCCGTTGCACGAGGTCAACATCGCGCTGGTTGGCAAGTATGTCGATCTGACGGAATCCTACAAGTCCCTTTCTGAAGCGTTGATCCACGCCGGCATTCACACGCGCTCCAAAGTGAATATTCACTACGTCGATTCGGAAAACATCGAGGCCAATGGCGTCAATTCTCTGCTCGCCATGGATGCGATTCTCGTGCCCGGCGGATTCGGCAAGCGCGGCACGGAGGGAAAAATCACCGCGGTGAAATATGCGCGCGAAAACAAAATTCCTTACCTCGGAATTTGTCTTGGCATGCAGATCGCCGTGATCGAATACGCGCGCAATGTGGTCGGGTTGGCCGATGCCAACTCGACGGAATTCGACCCCGATACCACGCATCCGGTTATCGCTCTCATCACCGAATGGCAAAATCACGACGGCAAGGTCGAACGGCGCGACGAAACGTCCAATCTCGGCGGCACCATGCGACTTGGCGCGCAGCCCTGCAATGTCCTACGTGGGACGCTGGCCCATCGTATTTACGCCAAGGACGTGATCGCCGAGCGCCATCGACATCGCTATGAAGTCAACAATCACTACATCGAGCGTCTGGAAAAAGCGGGCATGCTGATCAGCGCCCGCACCCAATCGGAGGCATTGACCGAAATTGCCGAGCTGCCCGGTCATCCGTGGTTCTTCGGCTGTCAGTTCCATCCGGAATTCACCTCGACGCCACGCGGCGGTCATCCCCTGTTTACGTCCTTCATTCGAGCGGCGCTCGAACAGGCCACGTTGCGCGTGGCCAGCGGCAATGCGCCCGTTTATTCCGGCGCGCAACCGAGCACGGTTAACTGATGCGCCTGTGCGGGTTCGAGGTCGGGCTTGAACATCCATTTTTTCTAATCGCCGGCCCGTGCGTCGTTGAATCGCGCCAACTGGCGCTCGATACTGCCGGGCAATTGAAAGAGATTGCCGGATCGCTTGGCATTCCATTCATTTACAAATCGTCTTTCGATAAAGCCAACCGTAGTTCCGGCAACTCGTTTCGCGGCCCGGGCATTGATGCCGGCTTGAAGATTCTGGCCGAAGTTAAAGCGCAAATTGGCGTGCCGGTGTTGACCGACATTCACGAAATCGATGAGATCGCCGCGGTTGCCGCCGTGGTCGACGTGTTGCAAACGCCCGCGTTCCTCTGCCGGCAAACGGATTTCATCCACGCCGCAGCCGCCGCCGGCAGACCGGTCAACATCAAGAAAGGCCAGTTCCTCGCCCCCGGCGATATGAAAAATGTCGTCGATAAGGCGCGCGAAGCCAGCGGCCAAGACAACATCATGGTGTGCGAGCGCGGCGTGAGTTTTGGTTACAACAATCTGGTGTCGGACATGCGCTCGCTGGCGATCATGCGCGAGACCGGTTGCCCGGTCGTATTCGATGCCACCCACTCGGTGCAACTGCCCGGCGGGCAAGGCACGAAAAGTGGAGGCCAGCGGGAGTTCGTGCCGGTGCTGGCACGCGCCGCCGTCGCCGTGGGCATCGCGGGAATATTCATGGAGACCCATCCGGATCCGGAGAAGGCGTTGTCCGACGGCCCGAACGCTTGGCCGCTGCCAAAAATTAGACAGCTACTACAGACGCTGCAAGCGATCGATCGGTTGGTGAAGCAACAGGGCTTTGCCGAAAACGATTTGCTGGCCTAGCAGTGTAATACCCTCTCCCCTCTGGTCAGAGGGTTAGGGCGGGGTGGCCTAGGGCCATGAGGGGAATGCGTCCCGCGAACTGACAGAAAAATTAGTAACTAAATAAGGAAAATCCATGACTGCAATCGTTGAAGTAATGGCGCGGGAAATTCTCGATTCGCGCGGCAATCCGACCGTCGAAGCCGACGTGTTACTCGAATCCGGCGTCATCGGTCGCGCTGCTGTGCCGTCCGGCGCCTCGACCGGTTCGCGCGAAGCCGTTGAACTGCGCGATGGTGACAAGCAACGCTATCTCGGCAAAGGCGTGTTGCAAGCGGTAGAAAATATCAACACGGAAATTTGCGAAGCCATTATCGGACTTGACGCTTTCGAGCAAACCTTCATCGACAAAATTCTCATCGACCTCGACGGTACGGACAACAAATCACGCCTCGGCGCGAACGCGTTACTGGCGGTCTCGATGGCAGTGGCGAAAGCGGCGGCGGAAGAATCCGGCCTGCCACTGTATCGTTATCTCGGCGGCGCCGGTGGCATGCAGTTGCCGGTGCCGATGATGAATGTCATCAACGGCGGCGCCCACGCCAATAACAGCTTGGATTTGCAAGAATTCATGGTGATTCCGCATGGCTTTCAAACGTTCCGCGAGGCGCTACGCTGTGGCGCGGAAATTTTTCATGCACTGAAGAAACTCATCGACGCCAAAGGCATGCCAACCACGGTCGGCGATGAAGGCGGCTTCGCGCCGAATCTGCCGAATAACGAATCGGCATTGCAATTGATCATGGAAGCGATCGCCGCCGCGGGCTATCAAGCGGGCGAACAAGTCTCGATCGGTTTGGATTGCGCCAGTTCGGAATTTTTCAAAGACGGAAAATACGACATTGCCTCGGAGAATCGCAAACTCAGCGCCGGCGAACTCACCGATATGCTTGCCGGGTGGGTAGCGAAATATCCGATAATCAGCATCGAAGACGGCATGGCCGAAGGCGATTGGGCGGGCTGGAAAATTTTAACCGACAAACTCGGTAAAAAAGTTCAGTTGGTCGGCGACGATTTATTCGTCACCAATACCAAGATCCTGCGTGAAGGCATTAGCCAAGGCATCGCCAATTCGATATTGATTAAAGTCAATCAAATCGGCACGCTGACAGAGACCTTCGCTGCGATTGAGATGGCGAAACGCGCGGGTTACACGTCGGTAATTTCCCACCGCTCCGGCGAGACCGAAGATACCACCATCGCCGACATCGCGGTCGCAACCAACGCCGGCCAAATCAAAACCGGTTCACTTTCTCGCTCGGATCGCATCGCGAAGTATAATCAGTTGTTGCGCATCGAAGAGGAACTGGGTGAAACCGCCAGCTACCCCGGTCGCGACGCTTTTTTTCAACTGCAATAGCGAGAGATGATGCGCTGGCTCAGCGTCGCGTTGGCCGCCCTGCTAGTTATCATTCAATACCCGCTGTGGATCGGCAAAGGCGGCTGGTTTCGCGTAGCGGAATTGGAGCAACATGTCCAAGCGCAGCTTGACGCCAATGCCACGCTTAAGGGCCGCAATGACGCCCTGAGCGCGGATGTAAAAGATTTGCAAACG
Source organism: Burkholderiales bacterium (assembly GCA_046598945.1). Taxonomy (GTDB): domain Bacteria; phylum Pseudomonadota; class Gammaproteobacteria; order Burkholderiales; family JALYOK01; genus JALYOK01. Next base: position 44,775 of record JBKJHT010000209.1, read on the forward strand.
GGCACCGAAGCGATCGAAGAACGCGCCCGCGCCGAACTCGGCATGGTGAAATCCGACGAGATTTTTGTGCAAATCATCGAGGCCAATAAGCGCGCCGCGCCGTCGCCGAATCGCATTGCCACGACATCCGCGGTGCTTCCCTAGTCTTTGTAATTCTCGTAGAACACGTAGTTAGTCGAATAATCGCTGATCTCGAAGTAAACTTTCTTCTCCCCGGAATCCACTTTAAAATTTTGGTTCTCGTCGACATAGCCATAGCCGTAGCGGTAGGAGCGCGAACCGCCGTCGCTCGTGCCGACCGCCGTCGTCATCTTATCGATTTTGATGAAGCGCATCGCCAGCTTCTCGCCGGTGTAAATATCGAGCACGCCGTTGGTGCCGGTCCAATTCTGCACGCCGCGCGAGAACTGATTTTGTTGTTCCTGAGTACATCCTGCCAACGCGCCGATAGCGCCGCTCAATGTCAAAACCGCGAGATGGTATCGATTCATGGAACCTCCTTGATTCATTGGACAAGTTGATTTTGGAGCGCCTATCATACTTTGATAAGCTGCTTGCGGCATTGTTCCCTATCCGGCGCTCATGAAAATCCAACCACACATTCGCATCCGCATTCCCTTCGGCGACGATTATGCCATCGGGCCGGGCAAGGCTGACCTGTTGGAGGCAATTCAGCGCACCGGGTCGATCTCGGCGGCGGGACGCGAGCTGAAAATGTCTTACCGCCGCGCCTGGTTGTTGGTCGACACGATGAATCGTTGCTTCCAACAACCGCTGGTGGAAACTGCCACCGGCGGCGCCAGCGGCGGCGGGGCGCTGGTTACCGAACTGGGCCGCGACGTGTTGCGCCGCTTTCGCACGATCGAAAAAAAAGCAGCCGAATCAATTGGCGAAGACCTAGCGGAATTGTCGAAATCCTTGGCGGCAGAACCGGAAAATTCAAAGACATCGTAGCTGACGTGATTAGCCCGCCCTCACCCTAGCCCTCTCCCAGAGGGAGAGGGGGGGATACGGGGTAGCCCTGGTCTAGGGCCATGAGGGCGTGGCTCCCCAGAGTCCACCACCCCTAATCGCCCGAACTCACCTCATCTAACAACAGCGCCAGCGCGCGCTTTTCCTTCGCCACGGAAATGAGTTTTTTGCGCTCAGCGCAGTGACGCCTTAACGCGCGATAAAAATCCGAATCCTGTTCCGCGCGAACCAATAGTCGCGCCAGCGCCCGTTCGTCCCCCACCGGAAAATAACCCGGATAGTCGGCCCCCAACATGCCGATGTTGCCGGACATTTTCGATGCAATCACCGGCACGTTCGCCATCAACGCTTCCGAAACAACATTGGCGCCGCCTTCCATACGCGAACTAATCACCATGATGCGGCTGCGAGCCAATACCCGCGCGGCTCTCCAATGAGGCACTTCCCCGCGCCAATGGTAGCGCGGATCTTCAGCCATGATGCGTTTAGCTTCTCGTTCCAATTCCGGATCCAACGAACGGCCCAACTGCGTCACCCGAATACACGAATCCGCTGGCACATGCGCTAACGCCATGGCCGCCCGTAGCGGATCCTTCTCCTCGCGCAAATGGCCGATCACGCAAACCTCGAAACAATTCTTAAGCGGCGGCTGTGGCGCAACGGCATCCGCCGATTGATACACGACGCGCGTCTTTGCCGCGAGTTTAGCGGAGAGTTCCTTGAGACCCATTTCCTGCAACACGATCATGCGCGTCGCCAGCGCCATGGATTGTTTCGCATCGGCGTCAACCCGAATATCGCGATACAAATCCGTCCCCGTCAGCGCGACGATGAGCGGGCGCTCGGGATAGGCAGCCGCGAAGCGCTTGATTGAATCGTAACTACGCCGCGCGTGCAACGCGAGCATCAGATCGATCGGCTTATCGTCCCAGCTCACCTGTAGGTAAACGCGATGCCCAAGCGCGCGCAACAGCGCCGCCCAGCGAGTGCTAGTATGCCGATTGCCGTTGCGCATGCGCGACGCGGCGGGTGTGATTAAAGCGATTTTCATCGGACTCGATTTCAAGCTACACTCGCGAGCGTACACTAGCCCGCCATGAAAAATCCACTCACTTCCAACCCAGAAACGCTTAAAGATTGGCTGCTCGACACACGCCAATACTCACGCGCGCTGTACGCCGATCTTGACGGCGCACAGTTACTCGGCCCGCGCCTTGATATTCTAAATCCGCCACTTTGGGAAATCGGCCACCTCGGCTGGTTCCAGGAATATTGGTGTTTGCGTTTTCGCGCTGTCGATCAAGCATTGTTGCCGTCGATCATTGCTAACGCCGACGCGCTATACAACTCCGCAACGGTGCCCCACTCGACGCGTTGGGATTTGCCCTTAGCCAGTATCGAAGCGACGCAACGGTATTTGAATAATGTCACCGAACGCGTCTTGCAGCGCTTGGATCGCGAACCCAACAACGAAGCATTGCGCTACTTTGCCGAGCTCGCGGTGTTTCATGAAGACATGCACGGCGAAGCATTTCACTATACGCGACAGATCCTCGGCTATCCCGCGCCTAGGCGGGAAGCCAGAATCCAGGGGCTGGCCTGGGGCCACGTGGTTTCTGGCGATTCGTTTGGCGGCGACGCAGACATTGCCGGCGGACATTTTTTGCTCGGCGCCGAGCGCGATCGCCCCGGCTTTGTGTTCGACAACGAAAAGTGGGGGCACGCAATTGCGGTCGCGCCCTTTCGCATGGCCAAGGCGACGGTGACGAACGGCGAGTTTCTAAATTTCGTCGCCGCCGAGGGTTATGGGCGTCGAGAATTTTGGTCGGACGTCGGTTGGATATGGCGCGAAAAAGAGCGCGCCCGTCACCCGCTGTACTGGCAATCGCGCGACGACGTATGGTATCTGCGCGAATTCGATCAGTGGGTTCCGCTGCATGAGCGCGAACACGATGCGCTGATTTTTGTGAATTGGTTTGAGGCCGACGCCTACTGCCGCTTTGCCGAACGCCGGCTGCCGACGGAAGCAGAATGGGAGTTCGCAGCGAGTGGTTCCGCGAAGCGCGATTGCCCATGGTCACAACAACGCCTCGACCTGGAAGCCGCTCCCAGAGCCAGTCTTGACGGCACATCCGCCACCGCCAGCCCAGTGAGCGGGTTTCCCGCGGGCGACACACCGGAAGGCGTGCGACAAATGTGGGGCAACGTGTGGGAGTGGACAGCGGATTGGTTCGCGCCCTACCCCGGCTTCATTCGCGATCCCTATAAAGAATACTCCGAGCCCTGGTTCGGAGATCACAAAGTATTGCGCGGCGGCTGCTTCGCCACGCGCAGTCGTTTGCTGCGAAACACCTGGCGTAATTTCTACACACCCGATCGCCGCGATGTGTTCGCCGGATTTAGAACCTGCGCACGATGAAGGCCGTTACCTCCCACGACAATCCGTTTTTCAAACAACTGGTCAAACTGGCGCAATCATCGCGCGAGCGAAAGAAGGCCCATCAGACCTTGATCGAAGGCATTCATCTGGCGCAGACCTACCGCGAGGCGATCGGTCTGCCGAAAGCCTTGGTGGTCAGTACGAGCGCAGCGAAAAACGCTGTGGTCGTCGCCTTGATCGAGCAATTGCAGCCGCTCGTGCCGACGCTTCTGAGTGATGCGATGTTTCACGAACTATCGACACTCGATTCTCCGCTCGGCGTGATTGCGCTGATTGACACGCCCGCTGACAAGCCGATTCCCGCGCAGATGGATTGTTGTGTCGTGCTGGAAGATATTCAGGATCCGGGCAACTTAGGCTCGATTTTGCGCAGTGCTGCCGCGGCCAATGTGAAACACGTCGTGCTGTCAAAAGGCTGCGTGTTCGCCTGGTCGCCGCGGGTGATTCGCGCGGCGATGGGTGCGCATTTTTTGCTCGATGTTTACGAACAACAGGATTTGATCAGCGTAGTCGGAAATTTCAAAGGCAAGAAAGTTGCCACGACGTTGCGCTCGAAATCGTTACTGTACGACATCGATTTAAAAGGCTCGCTGGCGCTGATGATCGGCAACGAAGGTGCGGGGCTATCGCCAGGATTATCGTCGCTCGCCGATTTCCAGGTGAGCATTCCCATGCCGGGAAAGATGGAATCGTTGAATGCGGCCGCCGCGGCGGCGGTTTGTTTGTTTGAGCGAGTTCGGCAGATTAATACGCCTTGAGTACCTGTTTTTCGTCTTATCCATGCGATAACTTTTCCTCGTGTCATTCCCGCTTGCGCGGGAATGACATTTCGATATTTTCTGACTCCCAGAAATTTTCTAAAACATCCGTCGCACTAAATGTGCCTGATGCAAAATCGTCGTCGATATTTCTTCAATAGATTTGTCGGTCGAATTCAATATCGGAATACCGTGAGAGCGCATTAGCGCTTCCGCCGCCGACACTTCGAAACGGCAATTGTCCAACGCGGCATACTTGCTACCGGGCCGGCGTTCCTCGCGAATGCGGCGCAGGCGCTCAGGCAAGATGGTCAAGCCGAACATTTTGCGTTTAAACGGTTGCAGGGCGGGCGGGAGTTTCATTAACCCGATATCTTCGGGTATCAGCGGATAGTTCGCCGCCTTGATGCCGAACTGCAGCGCCATGTAGAGCGAGGTCGGCGTCTTGCCGCTGCGCGACACACCGACGAGAATCACTTCCGCCTCACTTAAATTTTTCTCGGTGATGCCGTCATCGTGAGCCATGGTGTAATTAACCGCTTCGATGCGCGCATCGTAGGTCACCGAATTACTCGCGCTGTGGCTACGACCGACGCGGTGATTGGACTTCGCACCAAGCTCTCGCTCCAGCGGGCCGATGAAAATCTCGAAAAAATCCAACAACAGCGCATCGACACTATGGATGATCGCGCGCAACTCGGCGTCGACCAGGGTGCTGAATACAATGGGACGATTACCATCGCGCTCGGAAGCTAAGCGTATTTCGCCCACGGCGGAGTTGGCTTTTTCGATACTGTCGATGAAAGGAATCGTAACGCGATTGAAACTTACGTCATCGAATTGCGTAATCATCGATTGCCCCAATGATTCGGCCGTTAACCCGGTGCCGTCGGAAACAAAAAATACGCTGCGCTGAGGGGACATAGCTTGGCTGGCGGGTTAGCGCCGTCTAAAAAGTAGAGTTGTTTATAATAGCGGGTTTTCCACGCAATTAATCTACCGGATACAACTATGGCACACCAATACGTTGCTTGGTTTCGCGATTTGCGCATGACCGACGTCAATGAAGTCGGCGGCAAGAATGCCTCCCTCGGGGAAATGATCAGTCAGTTGGCGCAATCCGGCGTGCGCGTGCCCGGTGGGTTTGCAACCACGGCGTTTGCGTTCCGCGAATTTCTAACGCACAACACGCTCGAGGAACGCATCGAAGCAGTGCTGAGTGAACTCGACATTGAGGATTTGAACGCGCTCGCAAAAGCCGGCAAGAAAATTCGCCAATGGGTGATCGACGCGCCGTTCCAACCGGCATTGAACGCGGCGATCGCAGTGGCATACCAGCAAATGTTGAGTGAAGCCGGCACTGACATTTCCGTTGCCGTGCGCTCGTCCGCAACGGCGGAAGATTTGCCCGATGCCTCGTTTGCCGGGCAGCAGGAAACCTATCTCAACATTCATGGCCTCGACAATATTCTCGTCGCCGTGAAACACGTGTTCGCCTCTTTGTACAATGATCGCGCTATTTCTTATCGCGTTCACAAAGGTTTCGTTCACAGTGAAGTCGCGCTTTCAGCGGGCATTCAGCGCATGGTGAGAAGCGACATCGGCGCGGCAGGCGTGATGTTCACCCTCGACACGGAATCGGGATTTAAAGATGTCGTGTTCATCACATCCAGCTACGGCCTTGGCGAAACCGTGGTTCAAGGGGCGGTGAATCCGGATGAATTTTACGTCGGGAAATTCTGCCTAAAAAATAAGCGCCCGGCGATTTTGCGTCGCGGCATTGGCTCGAAAGCGATCAAGATGGTGTTTTCCGACGCACGCGAAGCGGGAAAATCCACGGTCACCCTGGATGTCGCGGAAATAGACCGCAATCGCTTTTCCATCAGCGATGCCGAAGCGGAAGAACTCGCCCGCTACGCCGTGATTATCGAGCAACATTACGAGCGCCCGATGGATATCGAGTGGGGACGCGACGGTGGCGATGGCAAACTGTACATCCTGCAGGCCCGCCCCGAAACGGTCAAATCGCAGGGCAAACAGGAAAAATACAGCCGCTACCGCTTGTTGGAAAAAGGTGACTTGCTTGCGACAGGTCGCGCCATTGGCCAGAAAATCGGCGTCGGCACGGTGCGCATCATCTTCGACTCCAGCCAGATGGATCAGGTTCAGCCCGGCGACATTCTCGTCACCGACATGACTGATCCGAACTGGGAACCGGTGATGAAACGCGCGTCGGCGATCGTGACCAATCGCGGCGGACGCACCTGCCACGCGGCCATCATCGCGCGGGAGTTGGGCGTGCCCGCCATTGTCGGTTGCGGCGACGCGACGGAGGTATTGAAGGCCGGTTCGCAAGTCACCGTTTCGTGCGTGGAAGGCGACACGGGAAATATTTATCGTGGCAGCCTTAAGTTTGAGATTCTGAATTTAGCCCTGGATAAATTGCCCGACCTGCCGGTAAAAATCATGATGAACGTCGGCAATCCACAGTTAGCGTTTGATTTTCAGGGCCTCCCGAATCACGGCATTGGCCTGGCGCGGCTGGAATTTATCATCAGCGCCATGATCGGCATGCACCCGCGCGCGGCGCTCGACTATCCGAATTTGTCGCCCGACTTGCGCAAAGAAGTCGAGAACCGCTGCATCGGTTACGCCAATCCGAAAACCTTCTACGTCGATAAGCTCACCGAAGGCATCGCGACGCTGGCGGCGGCGTTTTATCCGAAAAAAGTCATCGTGCGCCTGTCGGATTTCAAGTCCAACGAATATCGAAATTTGATCGGCGGCAGCGTTTACGAGCCTCACGAAGAAAATCCGATGATCGGCTTTCGTGGCGCGGCGCGCTATATCGCCGCCTCATTCGCCGATTGTTTCGAACTGGAACTAACCGCGCTGAAAAAAGTGCGCGACGACATGGGCCTCACCAACATTGAAATCATGGTGCCTTTCGTACGCACACTCAGCGAAGCAGATCGGACTTTGGAGATACTGAAGAAAAACGGCCTGGAACGCGGCAGGAATGGCCTGCGCATCATTATGATGTGCGAAGTGCCATCAAACGCCATTCTTGCAGATGAGTTTCTCAAACGCTTCGACGGGTTTTCCATCGGCTCGAATGACATGACACAACTCACGCTCGCGCTTGATCGCGATTCCGGGCTAGTGGCCGATTCTTTCGACGAACGCGATCCCGCCGTAAAACAAATGCTGCACATGGCCATCCAAGCATGCCGCAAAGCCAACAAATACGCGGGTATCTGCGGCCAAGGCCCATCGGATCATCCCGACCTCGCCAAGTGGCTAATGGACGAAGGCATCGAAACCATCTCCCTCAATCCCGACACGGTTGTCGAGACCTGGATTTATCTTGGCCGCGAGTTGAGACTGACTAAAACGCCATAAAGTCACAGGAAAATTGACCTAGAGGGGCAAACAATTTTATAATCCGTGTTTTGCCGGTTACGGGTCGTTAGCTCAGTCGGTAGAGCAGCGGACTTTTAATCCGTTGGTCGGCAGTTCGAGCCTGCCACGACCTACCATAAAGAACAAAGGGTTAGTCAAATGCGACTAACCCTTTTGTTTTTCCAAGAGTCCCTCTTAGGACGTCAGTCAAAAGCAAACTCTGATTCATCTCCCCAAAACCAACCTATTTATTGAATTTCTAAGCTAGCGCCACTTGCTCGTCCTCGCAACGTATGCCCAAAGGAAACCCGCGGGACGCCGCAGTCTTTTTAAAAATATCTCGCTCCATCTTGAATTTTTGGACTTCTTTGCGCAGCTTCGACAGTTCCATCTGCTCGACCGTGACTCGTAATCGCGAGGCGTCATCAATTTCCTGGTCCGGTATGCGCCCTCTCACACTTTGGTCCCTTTGGGTATTTCATCCAGACGACCTACTGCTGCATAACTGAGCCCGTTCTCGGCGACCCATTTCACCGCTTCAATCTTGAACTCAGAGGTAAACGCTCGACGCGATAACTTCTACACAATGACTCCTTATCTTCATCATATTCATCAATTTCTCCGAAAGTTAAGTCGTCTACGAAAATGTTACAAGATCACCCGCCAAATTCCTCTCGCGATTGACTCTTCCCCAGTCCGACGATAAATTGCTGTTTGGCTGGGAGATCAAGTCTGCGTGAAATGCCCATTCAAAATTGACTGTAAACTTTAGACAATCGGATCAACACTGCGGCGACTGACCGCATCGCTCCGCAAAGATACGCTGAGGTCGATGAGATGGGCGGCTGCCAATCGAAAACAATAAAGGATTACCTATGGCCTCTGATTTATTCGGTGAAAACCATATCGACGCGTTGATCGCGCTCGGCGTAGTTCGTTCCTTTCCAAAGAATAGCGTGCTGGTTCAAGAAGGCGATAAAAGCGACCAGTTTTACATCTTACTCGCCGGCAAACTGAAAGTATTTCTCGCCGATGACGACGGCAAGGAAATCGTCGTCGACATGTTGAGTCCGAAGCAATATTTCGGCGAGATGGCGTTGGATGGGGAGTCCCGCTCGGCGTCGGTAATGACCGTCGAAGCGTCCAAACTGGCGGTGATCCAGCGCGAAGATTTCAAGCGCTTTCTTGCGGAAAACCCGGACGCCGCGCTTGCCCTCATCGTCACGCTAATTCGACGTGCCCGAAATCTCACGCGCACCATCGGCAACCTGGCGCTCCTTGACGTATATGGGCGAGTTGCACGCCTGCTCATCGACAATGCCAGCGTCGAATCGGGAAAACTAGTCGTTACTGAAAAAATGTCGCAGCAGGAAATCGCGCAGCGCATCGGCTCATCTCGTGAGATGGTGTCGCGCATCCTGAGCGATTTAAAAGAAGGCGGTTATCTCTCGATCGATGGCGGGCGTATCGTGATCAAGCAGAATCTGCCGAAGCATTGGTGACGTTATTGCTCACCTTAAAGAAAGTCCCGGCGCGGCAGCGCCGGATGAGGGTTTATATCTACTGTTTTCGATCATTAGGCTTAACCGCCTGGCTTGAAGATGCTGCCGCTAAATCCGGCGTATCGAAAGGTAAGTTAGTGCGCGAGCAATGGGAGAAGGCGCGAACTGCCGCAGCCAACCAGGGATTCATGCGCCTTGCTGGTAGCATGAAAGGGCCGAAAAACCTTTCCAGTCGCAAGGGCTTCTCCCGCGCGTGAAAGGCATCGCCGATAGCGGTTTTCTGGTCGCGTTTGTTAATCGTGGTGATGCCCACCACCAGTGGGCGCTGCATCTGGCTGCGCAAATTACCGAACCGTTGCTCAGTCGTGAGGCGGTGCTCGCAGAAACCGCCTTTCACCTTCAAGACACTGCGTTGGTATTGGCCATGCTTCAGGACGGACTTGTCTGCCTGGCTTTTGACTGCAACGATCATTTGCCGCAACTTACTGCGCTGACGCAACGCTACCGTGACCGCCAACCCGACCTCGCGGATCTTTGCTTGATCCGAATGAGCGAGCTTTTTCCAAAACACAGTGTCATCACCGTGGATCGCGCTGATTTTCGGGTTTACCGTCGCAACAAACGCGACGCGATTCCACTCATCACACCGCCGGACAAGTAGACCGGCGTCGTTAATCTGCGCTCTGTATTTTTTTGCATTGCCAGGAGCCGCGCGGCGCTTGGCTCCTGGCAATGCATGCGCCAAGAGCCGCATGAATGCTGCCTTTACAGGCATGCCTAAAGTAAGTGCAGGCCAACCCATCCGGATTGTAACCCTGGCCCTGGTCCAAGGCCACCCCGCAGTCGATTGCAGCCGCTGGAGGTAATTCGGATTTGTCGAATTGCGCCGGAAACACTTACAGTTTACTGACTCTGGCACACAGCGCCGGTTTAGGTTTTTGTGCTAGGCGCCGATTATTGATGATAAAATTTTGACAATCAGTGCGGTACAAAAATGCTTCAGCTATTGACGACTCAATTTAATTTTGCCTCATAACCGCCTTAGACGTTGCTGGTCGGATTGAAATTTACGCTGCAATACGGCCGCACGTTTATCTAATCTAAGGCGTAAGAATAGTACGCATGACAAGACTAATTCCCTAACTAATGGAAAGGAAATAATTTGCGTCCCGCCCTCGACTTGATCCCACCTTTCCGGCGCACCGAATGGCCTGCCCAATCCGAGAACTCGCTTGCGTTACGTTTCGCTTCGGTTCGCCGCGCTACTGAAGCACTAATCGCATCGCTGTCTGCGGAAGACTGCGCGTTGCAATCAATGCCCGATTGCAGTCCGACGAAATGGCATTTAGCTCACACCAGTTGGTTCTTTGAAACTTTTATTCTCGAGCCTTCACTACCGTCCTATCAGGTTTTCAACCCCACCTTTCGCGTACTGTTTAATTCGTACTATCAGACAGTCGGCGAGCAATACGCGCGCCCACGTCGAGCGTTGCTGACCCGCCCCGGATTGGACGACGTACTGCGCTATCGCCGCCATGTCGATGAGGGCATGACGAGGCTTCTCGGTAAATCGACAGTATTGCCCAACGCACTCGCGGCCGCCATTGAGTTGGGACTCAACCACGAGCAACAGCATCAAGAATTAATTTTGACCGACGTGAAACATTTATTCTCGTTCAATCCGACCCATCCTGCTTATCAAACCCGCTCAGTGGCGTGCGCTGTGTCACCTTCGCCGACGAAGTGGTTTAGTTATGCGGGCGGACTGGTTAAGCTCGGCCACGAGAGTGATGGTTTCGCGTTTGACAATGAAGGTCCGGCGCACCCCTTTTACCTAGCGCCGTTTCAATTGGCGTCGCGCGCTGTGAGCAATGCGGAGTATTTGGCGTTCATGGAAACCGGCGGCTATGAGCGACCGGAGTTTTGGCTTTCCGACGGTTGGAGTAAAATTCGCGCGGAGGGCTGGCGCCAACCACTTTATTGGGAGCGCCATGACAAGGCCTGGTACACCCACACGCTGAATGGTTTCTTGCCAGTGAACCCGACTGAACCGGTTTGCCATGTTAGCTATTACGAAGCCGATGCCTATGCGCGCTTTGCCGCCGCGCGCTTGGCCACTGAAATGGAATGGGAGCATGCGGCATCGAGTTTGGAAACGACGGGAAACTTTCTCGAAAGCGGTAGCTTTCATCCCACTGACGTTCGTGCAAACGAATCCATTGGCGCGCCACAGCACCTGTTCGGCGATATTTGGGAATGGACTGCGAGTGCGTATCTGCCCTATGCGGGTTTCAAGATTTCTGCCGGCGCTTTAGGTGAATACAACGGGAAATTCATGTCCAACCAAATGGTATTGCGCGGCGGATCGTGCGTGACGCCGCAGTCGCATATTCGTGCAAGTTATCGCAACTTCTTTCCGCCGGACGCGCGCTGGCAATTCAGCGGCATCCGTCTGGCACGCGACGCGTAGTGCTCAACAGATGGAACATGCCCTGGAAGCCGCACCAATACCGGGTGGCCTTGGGCCATGGGCTCTCAGGGCACTAGCTCGAGATTGAGGCGCGCGGCAGGTTACGCGTGAACTTGATCCAGCGCTTGTACGAGGTCTGCAAGCAAGTCTTCAATGGCTTCGATCCCGACCGACAGCCGAATCACGCCGTCGGTAATGCCGGCAATTTCTCGCTGCGCTTTGGGCATGCCAGCATGACTCATGGTCGCCGAGTGGCTGATGGTGGATTCGACGCCGCCGAGCGAATCGGCGATGCCGAATACTTTCGTTGCGTTGGCCATCGCCTTCGCGGCGGCAAAACCACCTTTCAACTTCAGCGACACCACGCCGCCGAAACCCTTCTGCTGACGCTTGGCGATTTCGTGACCGGGATGACTAGCTAAGCCCGGATAGTAGGCCTCGGCAACTTTCTCATGTTTAGTCAAAAACGCCGCGACCGCCGCGGCATTTTCCTGATGCTGCCTCAAGCGCAGCGGCAAGGTCTTGCTGCCACGCAGGGTCAGCCAGCAATCGAACGGCCCGGCTGCAAGCCCGTAGGTTTTTACGGCGAACTGGATTTTCTTTAACTGCTCCTTGCGACGCGCCACGACCACGCCGCTGATAACATCGGCATGACCATTGATGTATTTCGTGGTCGAGTGCATGACGATGTCGGCGCCGAATTCGAACGGCCGCTGCAACAACGGCGTCATGAAGGTGTTGTCTACGATTAGCGTCAGTTTTTTCTGCTCGCAAAATTGGCCTAGTTGGGCCAAATCCACAATATTTAGCAGCGGATTGGTGGGCGACTCGGCCCATACGATTTGGGTCTGCGGCCGAATCGCTGCTTCGATCGCTGCAAGATCATTCAGATCCACAAAGGAAAACGTCAACTTTCCTTGCTCTTGCATCAGTCCCAACAAACGCGCCGCGCCGCCGTAACAATCGTGGCTAACAACGATGTGAATATTGCCGTCGAACGCCGCCAGCACCGCCGTGAAGGTCGCCACGCCGGTTGCGCAGGCCACGGCGCCGAGACCGCCTTCCAAGTCGCAGATTAGGCTCTCTAGAACATGGCGGGTGGGATTGCTGGCGCGGGAATACTCATAGCCTTTACTGACGCCCAGCGCTTCATAACGAAACACCGAGGTTTGATAAAGCGGTGCCGTGATGCTGTTGTACGCGGCATCGAGTTCCTGGCCGGCGTGGACGAGTCGGGTAATAGGATCCATAGGCAGCAAGGAATAAGTGGATGGTTATTCTACGACGCCCGGCGCTGTCGCGGACACTATTCTTCACATCCTCGGCAACCCGCCTACGTCGAGCGCGGGAGGCTATCCATCAGAAGCTAATTCTTTGCAACATCGCGTCGTTCGCCTTGGCGCGATATGTTCGTCTCTAATGGGAGACAACCTAATTCATTTAAAAATCATTGCCTTAACGATATGCGCTCACACCACCGTCTCTTTGCGGGGACAGTTTTTGCATTGCGCGGCACTGGAACGCATCCTTCGACCGCAAGCGCTGCCGCGCGGCGTCAGCAACTGCCGCTGAATCGCGGACTAAGTTAGCGTCAGGCGCGAAGTCGAGCCCTGGCTTTAAGTTAATGCGTCGGGATTCCCGCTTATCTGGCGCGCTCAGCGCCGCATTCGTCACCAAATCGACATTTCTGTCGGCCGATCGTCAGTGTTGGCACGCTGTTTGCTTCTTTGTTGTTCACATCTGTAACGGCAAACCTACCGAAAGGTAGCGGCGCAAAATCACCGGTCTAACGGGTTCGCCCCATGACAGCGGAATTGCCAGATTCAGTCATGGACACCACCTCAATAAAAATGAGGGTTTCCGGGTTGTTGGCAATCACCGCGTGCGAATTCCCAAAGGCCGGCAACCTGTTCCACCGAAAAAAGAGGAATTTGCAGCAATGATTCAATTCAGCACGCGCCGCTCTGCGTTATCCCAACTTACCCTACTCGCACTGGCTAGCGCTTTTTTTGCGAGTGTCCCGGCGTCCGCCGGAGAGACCGGCTTTTGGGCCAAAGGCCGCATTCTGGTTGAAACCAGAGCGGGTTTAGATGATACCGAACTGAATAAGATTTTGTCGCGCCATGGCGGACATTCTGCCCGCCGCATGCATAAAACTCAAGTCCACGTCGTGACGTTGCCTGCCGGTGCAGATGAGCGTGTCGCTGCGGAGTTGTTGCGCCGCGACCCGCAAATCAAATCGGCTGAAATCGACAAATTACTCGCACCTGACCAAGTCGGTAACGATGTCTACTATGCCAGCGCATGGCATCTATTCACGATTCAAGCACCGAGCGCATGGGATACCGCCCTCGGCGCGGGCGTAACCATTGCGATCTTGGATAGCGGCGTCGACGGCGCCCACCCCGATCTGCAGGGCAAACTGGTGCCGGGCTGGAATTTTTTCGATCGCAACGCGAACACATCGGATGTCTATGGGCATGGCACTAAAGTTGCCGGATCAGCCGCAGCGGCAAGCAATAACGCGACGGGTGTCACCGGCGTTGCCTGGTATGCCAAGATCATGCCGGTTCGCATTAGCGATACCGCAGGATATGCGTATTACAGTACGATCGCCGAAGGCATCTACTGGGCGGCAGACAATGGCGCCAAAGTTGTCAACGTCAGTTATGCGGTTCACGGCAGTGCGTCGGTACAAACTGCGGCCAACTACCTCAAAACCAAAGGCGGTTTACTCATCAATTCGGCGGGTAACAGCGGCGCGCTCGACGCTACGTTGGCGAACAGCGCCATGATCTCCGTTTCGGCCACTGCAATCGGCGATGTTAGAGCCAGTTGGTCTTCGTTTGGCGACTATGTGGACGTTTCCGCACCCGGCGCCGGAATCTGGACCACGGTGCGTGGTGGGGGATATGCGGCAGTGAGTGGGACGTCGTTTTCCAGTCCTATTACCGCGGGCGTAGTCGCGCTGATGATGTCGGCCAATCCGGCGCTCAAGCCGAGTGAGTTGGAAAACATTCTAAAAACCACGTCTGTCGATCTGGGTGCCGCCGGCGCGGACCGGGAGTTTGGCGTCGGCCGCATTAACGCCGCCGCCGCGGTGCAAAAGGCGCGCAGCCTCGCTACTACCACCACGGCTGATGTGACCGCACCGCAAGTCGCCATCACCGCGCCGGGCACGGGAACCGTCAATGGAATCGTCGCCGTTAACGTGGGCGCAACGGACAATATCGGCGTCACGAAAGTTGAACTCTATGCCAAAGGCGTATTGGTCGCGACGGATTTGACCCCGGCTTATAGTTTTAGCTGGGACACCAGTAAATTGGCTGATGGCGCCGCCAGTTTGGTCGCCAAAGCGTATGACGGCGCCGGGAATATCGCCAACTCCACCAGTTTGTCCGTGACGATCGCTAACTCGGCTTCAGTGGAAATTGTCCTGGATAACGCCGCGCTGGGCGTACAAGATGCGACCGGCGGAAAAACCTTCGTCGGAACTTGGTGTGCTTCCAGCGGTACCGGCCCCTATGGTGCAACGTCGCTGTATAGCTGTGGGACGGTCGCTGATGCTTATCGCTGGACACCGCAAATCGTTACGGCCGGCAGCTACGATGTGTACGTTTGGTGGACAACTCACACCAACCGCATCAGCAACGCACCGTACAGTATCACGCATCAGGGCGGCACATCGACCGTTCTGTTTGACCAAAAAATCAATGGCGGAAAGTGGGTCTTGGTCGGACGTTACAGCTTCGCCGCAGGCAAGACGGGCTTTGTTGAAGTAAAGGACAGCAATGGCCTCGTAAGTGCGGATGCCGCGCGGTTTGTGCTGGTGACCACGCCTTAATCCATAAATGAGGTGCTGGGTTCCTGAAGGGCGAACATCAAGGGATTCCTGACTTCATAGAGTTGAGCCGTAAAACACGTACCGCACTTCAGTAATGTCCGGTTTATTTAGGGCAGCGATGCTGCCAACGCAATAGTGACGCGGGTTTGAGAGGGTTATGGGTATCCAAAATTGGAATTTTAGATTGTACATTTGCCATGCTCCAGGGGGTATGGCATGAACGTAGGCAACACGCTGGTGGCTGGCCTAGGCTATTTGCGCAAGTCATGGAGTCCTTACCGTGGAAGACCTTTGGACGTATCGTCGAACATCACCGTTGCGACGCCGGTGTGTGCACATTGGGGTGCGCCGATCTGTTTCGCGTGATGGCGGTAGCGCGAGTCCCAACGGGACATGAGGCGTACCTGACAGCCAAACACGCCAAACTGTTTCACATGAGATTGAAGTAAAGACGCGGTGCCGATAGGGCATCGACACCTCAGGGGTAGTCGTACGATAACGCGGGTAATTCCACGACCCGTACGCCGGCCCGATGAACGCGCCCAATCCAAAAGCCCGCTAGCCGTCCGTGACAACTCGCAAAACAACTGGAGGAGATTTTGGTTTTGAGATTCGCGCAATTTGGCAGCGCTATCACGACAGCATCGGCGCAAGCGTTGGCAAGGACAATTCCCACGATCAGTTGATCGCAGCCGGCTATGCGGCGGCGATGCGTGCTTGGCCAACGCTTGCGCCGATGCTGTCGTGATAGCGCTGCCAAATTGCGCGAATCTCAAAACCAAAATCTCCTCCAGTTG
>JBKJHT010000024.1:0-54626 GCA_046598945.1 Burkholderiales bacterium
TTTGCTTAACGGCAAGGCCGGTTTGTCTGGTGATATGGCGCTGCGCCTTGAAAAGGCTTTTGGTGTGAAGATGGACACCTTGCTACGCATGCAATCTTCCTACGACATTGCCGCGACCCGCGCTAAATCCGCAACGATTACAGTCAAACCCTACGCGCCGCCATTGTAGGATTTGCAGCGACCTTAAGTACGTCTCATCTTGAGAAAGGCAAACGAACGTGAGTAAAAAACCTATCAAGAGCGATCTTGCAAGGCGAACGTTGAGGCCAAACGTTGGGGTCAGGTCTTGCATTACAACATTTTCTTGCTGCATCTGTGCGTGGCGGCGACTACACACGATGCAGCAGATTACCGCGCATTTTTGTGTGCATTACGCAACTATGAGCCAAGCAATCAACGCGAACTCAAAGCGAGTGTGATTGCAAGACCTGACCCCGACGTCCGCCCCCGACGTTCGCGACGTTCGAGAAGGGGACAAGTCACCGGGTCGGTAGCATTGGCGCATGACCACATCTTGAGATTGGCGAAACATAGCGAAGCGTTCACAGAACGCGCTGTATTGCAGACCATCGGGATGCGTGGCTTTGTAATCCTGCCACAACAGCGTGAGCGTGGGGGCCTTTTTAGTCAGCTCCGTTTGCATCATCACGGCAAAGTCGGGCAATGGCGCCGCGACGGCACGCACAGCAGGCGGGTAGAGTCTAGCGATCAACGCCACGTCATCGAGCGCGGCGGGTAAGGGCCAGCCCAGATCCGCATCGCGGTGGCGTTTGAGAATGTCTTGCACGGTGGAACGCACGATGCCGCAGGCTACGGCAATTTTGCGTTCGGCCAACTGGTGGTCGTATTTGAGTCTAAGTACTTCGTGAATCTTGCGCATGGATAACCTCGTTTGTGCCACCGTCGCTCCCATCAAATGGGCAAAACGATCGCAGGGTTATCCCGCTCCTCAATGGCCCTAGGCCACCTCGTGGACCGGCATCAGCCGGAACAGTGGACCCCCATGCGGCGGAATCGTGGACCGACTCGCGGCGGAATTCGCAGTTGGCCTTCGCGCCCGAAATGGCCGTCATGCGTCCCCGGGCGTCATAGCCGAAGTTATAGTTCGTCGAAGTGGTGGCGACGTTACCGCTGGCGTCGAACGTGTAGCTGCGCGCCGCCGGCCCGGCAATGGCGGTGAGCTTATTACTGTTGGCGGCGTAGGTGTAGGGGTAGTTGGTGATCAAGGCGCCGGTGTTGCTGTATTCACCCAATAGCTTGCCGTCTTCACCGTACACAAAGCGGATCGCGCCGGTATAGCCGGTACCGGCTTTGGTCACCCGTTGACCCAGGCCGTTGACGCCGTATTGGTTGACGCTGCCGGTGGTCAGGGCCGTTAAGGGGCCGCCGGCATCCTACACGGCATGGCCTGAGAGGCAAGCGAGATGCGGCGATTCGGGCATGCTGTGCCACGAGGCAAGCGGGATGAGGGTTCTGGCGTGGTACGTCGGTTGCCTCACCCGTTTGGTGGATGCGACATCTTCACCGCTAATCGTTGGGCTTCTCTTCGTTCAGCCGCAACCTACCCTCTGCCCACGCTACGCTTGCTATCACCTTCGCCATCCCTCTCGCTTCATGCGGCGGATTACGTTTCACTTAGCCGACCTACGCGGGCTTATCCAATTATCGGGTCTGACCCCATTCTTTCAATGAGTTAAGTCATTGCATTTTAGTTTGATCTCAGTTTTTATTTTATTCCATCCGGGGCTTGCGCCCCAACACTATTAGCAAGTCCCCATCCCGTTTGATGTGGAGTCAGTGTTGAACGTACTGCGCGTTTCAATTCCAATCATACGGCGCGATGCGCTGTTGGCGGCAATGGCCCGAGGTGGCCCTAGGTGGCCTTAGGCCAGCCCCCCCAGCCCGTATCCATGCGGCTGGTGGCGGGGCGTTTCATAAACTAAAGCGGCGCGTCTGCGTCACCTCGCCTGTGCTGTCGAAGCTACGTTCGACGAACGACGTTTGGCGCGCACCGACCATTACCACCGTCGAGCACCGTGTCCCGTATTCTTGTCCTGATATAAACACCGGCGACAGCCAACGTTCTTTATCCAATCCAACGCCGGTATCGGGTAGCGCGGCATCGTCGGCGCGTTCGCGATCCAATAACAATGCAAACAGATCGGTTTCCAATCCCTGTTCATCTTTGCTCAATGCGCGTTCGAGGGCCGCCTTGCTGCGCGTAATCTTGGGCCAAGGCGTATCGAGCCGATGATTGCTAAGGCCGTAGACGCCTGGAATCAACGTTCTGGAATCTAAAGTGACGCTGTTGAAATAGGCAAGGTTGTCAGCGTCGGCGACGATCACGTTGAAGCCATTGTAGTGCTGGCCGCGCTCCTTTAAATCATCGACGAAGGTCGCCGGCGCGATGTCTCCCATCAGAAAATCCGACACGATCAAGCCGCGGGATTTCGCCGCGGGTTGAATAGATTTCGGGTCGCGAACATTGGTCAGGGCAGCAAAGCGTCCGCTTTTGCTGACACCCATCCACGTTCCATTTTGTTCAAGGTCGCGTCCGGCCAGTACCTGGGGATGATCCGGCCAGAAATCGGCGGCAGCCGTCGGACGCTGAAAAAATTCATCGCGGTTCGCCGCGACGATTAGCGGAAATTCAGAATGGCATCGATAGGCCAGCACGATCAGGCACACAGTGATCGGGCCTTCTTAACGAAACGACAGAAACGCGCTATTCACCGCTGGGTAGGCTGAAATCAAACGACACCTCGCCCGGCCTCGGTGCGGCAGCCTCGACTTTGCGCGCCGTATCGACCTCGGTGCTGTTCACCTGGAGCGACAAGTTGGTCGGCGATTCGGCATTCGCAAGCGCCATTTCCCAGGTGATGCGTCCCGAGCGGAATAACTTGAGCAGGCATTGATCAAAGTTCATCAAACTCGGCGAGAGGCTTTCTTGCATCGCCTCTTTGATCTCGCCGACGGCGCCGCGTTCGATGAGATCGGCGATGCGCTGGGTGTTGATCAACAACTCGAAGGCCGGAATGCGCTTGCCGTCTTTGCTTTGTAGCAGGCGCAGGGCAATCACCGCTTTTAAGCTGACCGACAAATCTTGCAGCAGGGTATTGCGGTTTTCCATCGGATACATTTGAATCATCCGGTTCAGCACGTGGTAAGTATTGTTCGCGTGCAACGTCGCCAGGCACAGGTGGCCCGATAGTGCAAAATTGATCGCCATGGTCATGGTTTGCGCTTCGCGAATTTCGCCGATGAGCATGCAGTCCGGCGCTTGGCGCAGCGCACTTTTCAGCGCATTCGGATACGACAGCGAATCCAGTCCGATGTCGCGCTGGCTGACGATGGATTTGTTATGGTGAAATATGAATTCCACCGGATCTTCCAAAGTCAACACGTGGCCTGTTTTAGTGGCGATGCGATGGTTGAGCATGGCGGCGAGAGTGGACGATTTGCCGCTGCCGGTCGGGCCCACCACCAGAATCAGCCCGCGTTTTTCCATGATCAAATCGTTGAAGAACAACGGTAGATTCAGATCCTTTAGGTTGGGGATATTGAAACTGACGTAGCGCGCCACCAACGCCAGGCTACCGCGCTGGCGGTAGATGTTGATGCGAAAATTGCCGACCTCGGGGATCACCAGAGACATGTTGAGCTCGAGGGTCTCCTCGTAGGTTTTAATTTGCTGCGCCGACATCAATTCGTAGCAGACCTTTTGAATCCCCTCGGGCGTCATTTTCTGGTCGTTAATGGGAATCACGTTGCCATCAACATTCATGTGGATCGCTGCACCGGCGGCAATGAACAGATCCGAGGCCTTCTTCGCGGCCATCATGGCGAATACCGGTTTGAGGATCACCTAGCTATCCTGACTGACGGGCGCGGACGAGCCGAGGCCGAGCGCTTGCCATTGCATGCTCCAGAGTTCTGTCGGCATGCGTTTGAAACCGCTCTTGGCAAACTGATGCCACCGCCCGGTAACAAAACACATCAACAAATTCGCCATGGCATTACTGTCGATGTTGGGATCCAGATCGTTTTGCGAGGCGGCGATACGCAGGCTTTGGCGCAGACTCGCTTCGATGCGATCGTGCAGTTGGTTAATGCGCGCTTGTAATCGAACGTCTTCGTTTACCAGCGCATCGCCGATCAACACGCGCGTCATGCCCTGATTTTTTTGCGCGAATGCCAACAGCAATGCGATAACCGATTCCAGTTGCTTCAACCCGCGTGTTTCCTCCATCGCGATGCGGTTGATGAGCGAAAACACGGTTTGTTCGATGAACTCGATCAACCCTTCGAACATCTGGGCTTTACTGGCGAAATGGCGATACAACGCAGCCTCGGAAACATCAAGCCTGGCGGCGAGCGCGGCGGTGGTGATTTTCTCGCCTTGCGGTTGCTCCAGCATGTGGGCGAGGGTTTCCAGAATTTGCGTCTTGCGCTCACCGGGTTTGGCGGGCATGGGGCGTTCCCTTATGAGTATGGGCTGACAAATTAGGGCCTATCTTAGCGCAAGAAGCGGTCGAGTGCCGCGTTGTATGTCGGCGTCAGACGCAGGCCGTTGTGTTCGCCGCCGGGTATGGTGACCATTTCCTTAGGAGACGCAATCAGCGGCAACAGCCGTTCGCTGGAGGAGTAGGGGACAACGGCGTCGCGCGTGCCGTGGATCAAATACACCGGGCTTTTCACCTGCGGCAAGGCGAGGTCGGTACGCAGCGGAAATTTGAGCAAAAAGCCCGGTACGTAGGGATAAAACGTAGCGGTCAAATCTTTCAGGCTGAAGTAGGGCGTTTCCAAAATGAGCATTTTCGGCGTATGGCGAACGGCGAGTTGCGCGGCGATGCCGCTGCCGAGGGAACGTCCGTACACAATGATGTTTTCCGCCGCATAACGCTCGCGCACATAGGCATAAACTCGATCGGCGTCGTCGTGCAGTTGGCGCTCGGTTTTTATCTTGCCGCTACTTTTGCCGTAGCCGCGATAGTCGAACGCGAACAAATCGTAACCGCGGCCGGTGAAACTCTCGGCGACTTCGCCCCAGCGGCGCAGGCTGCCGGCGTTGCCGTGGAAAAACAGCACCACGCCGCGCGACCGGGGAACCGTGAAAAGCAGCGCATTTAAATTTGCGCCCTCGACCTGCACGCTCACTTCGCTAAAGTTCTGCGGAAAACTGAAGCGAAAATCCGCGGGCAATACTTCTGGGCGAAAGATCAGTTCGTTCTGCTGAAAATACAGCCCGCTGCAGACCAAAATATAAACGGCCGGAACCGCCAGCAGCAGCCAGCGGGCGAATTTTCTCAACTAGCGTCGTCCGCCGAGTATCGAGCCGAGGACGCCGCGCAGGATTTGCCGGCCGAGTTGGCTGCCGATGGCCCGCGCCGCGCTTTTCGCCGTTGCCTCCAAGATACCTTCGCGTTGACGCACGCCAGGCTTGCCCGTCGCGGCACCTCGCCCGCCGAGGCCGATGGAATCTAACACGCCGCCAAGCATGCCTCCGGAGCCGCTCTGGGCTTGCTCGACAGCGGCGGCGCCTTGCGCCGCTTTAGCTTTGAGTATTTCGTAAGCGGACTCGCGATCGACAGTTTTTTCGTAATGTCCGGCGACGATGGAACCTTGCAGTAGCGGCGTGCGCTGCGCCGCGGTGATCGGTCCAATCTGGGAAGTGGGCGGCAAAACGAAC
Organism: Burkholderiales bacterium; assembly: GCA_046598945.1. GTDB lineage: Bacteria > Pseudomonadota > Gammaproteobacteria > Burkholderiales > JALYOK01 > JALYOK01. Next base: position 5,690 of record JBKJHT010000024.1, read on the forward strand.
GCGCGCTCCACCACCGTTGGCCGGCCTTTTTCGTCGAGAAAGGACACCAAGGCCTCGCCGACGGCCAATTCCGTAATCACTTTTTCGACATCGACTTCGGGATTAGCACGAAACGTTTCCGCTGCTGCTTTCACATTTTTCTGATCTTTGGGTGTGAAGGCACGCAGCGCATGCTGCACGCGATTGCCGAGTTGGCCGAGCACGGACTCCGGCACGTCGAGGGGATTTTGCGTGATGAAATAAACGCCGACACCTTTCGAGCGCGACAGCCGCACCACCAACTCGATGCGTTCCAACATATGTTTGGGCGCATCGTTGAACAGCAAATGGGCTTCGTCGAAGAAAAACACGATTTTCGGTTTATCGGCGTCGCCCACTTCCGGCAGGCGCTCGTACAGTTCCGATAACATCCACAGTAAGAAAGTCGCATAGACGCGTGGCGCTTGCAGCAATTTATCCGCGGCTAAAATATTGACTACACCGCGACCGCCGTCGGCGGTCTGCATCAAGTCATCTAAATTTAAAGCCGGTTCACCGAAGAACTTGTCGCCGCCCTGTTGTTCCAGGGTCAAGAGTCCGCGCTGAATGGCGCCGACGCTGGCGCCGGAAACATTGCCATACGCCGTGGTGAATTGGCTGGCGTTTTCGCCGACGAATTGCAGCATCGCGCGCAGGTCTTTCAAATCGAGCAACAACATGCCGTTGTCGTCGGCGATCTTGAACACCATGGCGAGCACGCCCTCTTGCGTTTCGTTCAGGCTGAGAATGCGCGCGAATAGCAGTGGGCCCATTTCCGACACGGTGGCGCGGATCGGATGGCCTTGTTCGCCGAATACGTCCCACAGCGTGACGGGGCAGGCGCTAAATTTGTGATCCGTCAAACCGAGTTGTTTGACGCGCTCGGCCACTTTGGGATTGTTGCCGCCCGCTTGGCTGATGCCGGTTAAATCGCCTTTCACGTCAGACATAAACATCGGCACGCCGATGGCGCTGAAATGTTCCGCCAACACCTGCAAGGTCACGGTTTTGCCAGTGCCGGTGGCGCCGGCGATGAGGCCGTGGCGATTGGCCATCTGGGGTAGAAGAAACAAATCAACTTTGCTTTTGGCGATCAATAAGGGTTCAGTCATGGCAGCTCGGTAATCATGGAGGAAGATTCGAGGTGCTATGATTACATGTTTAGAAACATATGAGTAGGTGATTCATGGCAGGGCATTCCAAGTGGGCGAATATAAAGCACAAAAAAGCCGCAACGGACGCGAAGCGCGGCAAGATTTTTACTCGGCTGATCAAAGAAATTACCGTAGCCTCGCGCATCGGCGGCGGCGATGTTGGCTCCAATGCCCGGCTGCGTTTGGCGGTAGACAAAGCCTATGAGAACAATATGCCGAAGGACACCATCGAGCGCGCGCTCAAGCGCGGCGCCGGTGAATTGGAGGGGGTGAACTACGAAGAAGTCCGCTACGAAGGCTATGGCATCGCCGGCGCGGCGGTGATGGTGGATTGTTTGACGGACAACAAAACCCGCACCGTCGCCGACGTGCGCCACGCGTTTACTAAATATGGTGGCAATTTGGGCACCGACGGTTCGGTTGCATTTTTGTTTAAGCATTGTGGTCAGCTAATGTTCGCACCGGGAACCGGCGAAGATAAGCTCGTGGAAGCGGCGCTGGAGGCGGGCGCCGACGATGTCATCGCCAATGACGACGGTAGCTTCGAAGTCGTCACCGGTCCCTATGATTTCGCGCAGGTGAAGGATGCATTGGCCACGGCGGGCCTGAAGGCCGAATTCGCCGAAGTCAGTATGAAGGCCTCCAACGAAGCGGAGTTGAGCGGAGACGATGCGGTGAAAATGCAAAAATTGTTGGATGCGTTGGAAGCCATCGACGATGTGCAGGATGTTTACACGACTGCGGTGATTGGAGTTTAACCCATCGCGTCCACGACGACCCGTATTCTGGGCTTGGATCCAGGGCTGCGCGCGACTGGTTTCGGCGTACTCGATAAATCCGATCGCTTGACTTATGTAGTCAGCGGTTCCATTAAAACCAAAGTCGAAGATTTGCCGGCGCGGCTGAAAACCATATGGGAGGGGCTGCGCGAAATCATCGCCACTTATCAGCCGCAGCACGTCGCGGTGGAAAAAGTATTCGTCAACGTCAATCCGCAATCGACCTTGCTACTCGGGCAGGCGCGCGGCGTGGCGATCTGTGCGGCGGTGGCGGTCGATTTGGCGGTGTTTGAATATACCGCGCTGCAAGTTAAACAAGCGGTGGTTGGAAATGGTCACGCGAAGAAGGAGCAAGTCCAAGAAATGGTGAAACGATTGTTAAACCTACCCGCCGCGCCGCAAGCGGATGCGGCCGATGCGCTGGCCTGCGCCATCTGCCACGCCCACGGCGGCATGGGTATGGGCGGGCTGGCGACAGCAGGATTTCGCATGAAAAATGGACGACTGGTCCGATGATTGGGCGTCTGAGCGGAAAGTTGATCGAGAAACAACCGCCGCAAATCATTGTCGATGTACAGGGACTCGGCTACGAGATTGATGTGCCGATGAGCACCTTCTACAATTTGCCGGGCTTAGGTGAAACCATCACTTTATTCACCCATTTGGTGGTGCGCGAAGACGCCCATTTGCTCTATGGTTTCGGCAGCGATGATGAACGCCGCGCGTTTCGCCAGTTGCTGAAAATCAGCGGCGTGGGGCCGAAGCTGGCGCTGTCGGTATTGAGTGGTCTATCGGTCGCCGATTTGGCTCAGACCGTTGCGATGCAAGAGACTGGGCGGCTGACGAAAATTCCCGGCGTCGGTAAGAAAACAGCTGAGCGTTTAGTGCTGGAATTGCGTGACAAATTGGATCACGTGCCGAGCGTCGCAGGTTCGTCCGCCACACCCAAGGCAAACAGCGGCGATGTGCTGAATGCGCTGTTAGCCCTCGGCTATAATGAGCGCGAAGCGCAATGGGCGCTGAAGCAAATCCCCAATGATTTGAACGTTTCGGAAAGCATCCGACAGGCGCTCAAACAACTGTCCAAACAATAGTGGAGAAATCTAAAAATCAGAAGTCTGTCATTCTGAGTGAAGCGAAGAATCTGCTTTTCCGAATGAACAGAAGCAGATTCTTCGGCCTATGGGTCTCAGAATGACAATGATTAGTAAGTCGAACCTGAAGAAAATTCCACGGCGTCATGATTGAAACCGACCGCATGATTGCCGCGACGCCCGCTTCCCCGCAAGAGGAGGCCCAGGAACGGGCGCTGCGTCCGAAGCTGCTCGACGAATATGTCGGCCAGGAAAAGGCGCGCGGTCAACTGGAAATTTTCATTCAGGCGGCGCGCCAACGTAAAGAATCGCTGGATCACGTTCTGCTATTCGGCCCGCCGGGGTTGGGCAAGACGACACTAGCCCACATCATAGCGCGCGAAATGGGCGTGAATTTGCGCCAAACCTCGGGGCCGGTATTGGAGCGCGCCGGTGACCTGGCGGCGATCCTCAGCAATCTTGAGCCCAATGACGTTTTGTTTATCGACGAAATCCATCGATTGTCGCCAGTGGTCGAAGAGATTTTGTATCCGGCGCTGGAAGATTTTCAGATCGACATCATGATCGGCGAAGGCCCGGCGGCGCGCTCGGTGAAGCTTGATCTGCCGCCGTTTACCCTGGTCGGCGCGACCACCCGCGCCGGCATGTTGACTAATCCGCTGCGGGATCGATTCGGCATCGTCGCGCGGCTGGAGTTTTACACGCCGGAGGAATTAAAACGCATTGTCAGCCGCTCGGCGCGCCTGTTGAATGTCGAAATCACCGACGACGGCACCTTTGAAATCGCGCAACGCTCGCGCGGCACGCCGCGTATCGCGAATCGCTTACTGCGGCGCGTGCGCGACTACGCCGAAGTGAAAGGCACCGGTCATGTCACGAAAGAGATCGCCGACGCGGGACTGGCGATGTTGGATGTCGATGCGGTCGGCTTGGATGTGATGGACCGCAAACTGCTGGTGGCTATTATCGAAAAATTCAATGGCGGTCCGGTTGGCCTGGATAATCTCGCTGCGGCGATCAGCGAGGAACGCGATACCATCGAGGACGTACTGGAACCGTATCTCATTCAGCAGGGATATTTACAGCGCACGCCGCGCGGTCGCATGGCCACGCCGTTGGCCTATCGGCACCTCGGCTTGCCCGGCCAAGTCCTACCCGGAACGGGGGACATGTGGCGCTAAAGCCGACTTATCAACTGAATCGCGAATTTGAAAATGGCGCTGTGTTCGCTTTCCCCGTTTCGGTGTACTACGAGGACACCGATACGTTGGGCATGGTGTACCACGCCAATTATTTAAAATATTTCGAGCGCGCCCGTGTTGAGTGGCTCAACGCCATTGATGTCAATTTAGTCAAGATCGCCCAGGCGGCACGGCAGGCTTTTGTTGTGCATCGAGTCAATATCGAATATCTTAAACCCGCTGCGCTGGGCGATAGGCTGGAGGCGACGGTCGAAGTGCTGTCGATACGCAGTTGTTTTGTGGAGTTGCGCCAGACGGTGCGGCGTGGCGCGGAGTTGTTAACCCAAGCGGAGGTTCGTATCGTTTATATCGATATAGACAGGTTGAAGCCGGTGGTTCTGCCGGAGCAGGTTCGAAACAAATTGAATAAGGCGAGTTGATTGTGAACCTCAATACCGACATGTCCCTTCTAAGCCTGATCACCGGCGCCAGCGTCTTGGTGCAGATCGTCATGGCCTTGTTGCTGCTCGCCTCATTTGTTTCCTGGTCGTACATTTTTACTAAAATGTTCGCCATTGGCCGTGCGGAGAAGGAGTCAGAAAAATTCGAGCGCGACTTCTGGGGCGGTTCGGATTTGAATTCGTTATTTCAGGGCGCCACCAGCGGTCGCAAAGAAACCGGCACCTTGGAACGGATTTTCGAGGCCGGGTTTCGCGAGTTTCTAAAACATCGTCGCCAGCCGGGCATGGATGTAAGTGTGGTGATGGACGGCACGCGCCGCGCCATGCGCGCGACCTACCAGCGCGAAATGGATATGCTTGAAGCACACATGTCGTTCCTTGCCTCGGTCGGTTCGGTGAGTCCTTACGTTGGTCTGTTTGGCACGGTGTGGGGCATCATGAATTCGTTTCGCGGCCTGGCCAATGTCGCGCAGGCGACGCTGTCGCATGTCGCGCCCGGTATCGCCGAGGCGTTGATCGCCACGGCGATGGGCTTGTTTGCCGCGATTCCCGCCGTGGTCGCCTATAATCGATACAGCCACGACATCGATCGCTTGTCGATTCGCTTCGAAAGTTTCATGGAAGAATTCTCCAACATTTTGCAACGCCAGTTGCACAGCACGGTCTCGGAAAAATACGTTCCGTAAGCCGAGCCATGCTGCGCAAACCTCGTCGTCTAATGAACCAAATCAACGTCGTGCCGTATATCGACGTCATGCTGGTATTGCTAGTCATCTTCATGGTGACGGCGCCGCTGGTTAATCCCGGACAGATCGAACTGCCCGCCGTGGGCAGCGGCACTAGTCAGGTGATCGCACCGATCGAAATCACCGTGCGCGCCGATAACACGATCTGGTTTCGCGATCGCTCCACCCAGGATAAAGAGATCGAGGTGGTGCGGTTCGAAATTGGTCCCATGGTGAAAAAGCGGCAAGAAAAAAACGCCAATCAAGCCGTGGTGATCGCCGCCGATAAAACCCTTCGCTACGAGGAAGTCATCAAGGTGATGGATGCGCTACGCGAAGCAAACGTCAAACGAATCGGGCTGCTGGCAAAACCGAGGAAGGGTTAATGCAAGATCCGCGTGAGCGGGGCCGCTTGAGAGCCTTGCTGTTAGCCACGATTATTCACAGCTTATTTTTTGGGCTGCTGCTGTTCGGCGTGAGTTGGCAAAACAAGCAGCCCGAGCCCGTGGAAGTCGAGTTGTGGGACGAAATTTCCCTGTCTCAGGCGGCGGCGCCCGATGCCGCCGTGCCGCTGCCCTCGGCGCAGGCTAAACCGCCGCCGCCCGCTGCCAAACCGAGCGCCGCGGATATCAAGACCAAACCCGAACCAAAAAGCAAGGTCGCGCCGCCCAAGGTGGAAAAGCCACGTCCGGACACCGAGACCAAAAAGCTCAAGGATGAATTGGCGAATGAGCGGCGCAAGCAAGAGCAGGCCGCGGCTGATTACGCGCGGCAGCGTAAAGAAGAGGAGGCGAGCCTGCGTCAACACTACGAACAAGAGAAAAAGAAACTTGAGCTGGCGCAGGACCTCGCGCGCAAAGAGCACGATGCCGAGCGGCAAAAATTGTTGCAAGAGGCGGAGCTTGCGTTGGAGCAAAAACGCAAAGCCGAGGAGGATAAAGCCCGCGCTGAGGAAGAAAAGCGTCGCGTGATCGAGGAGAAACAAAAAGCCGAAGAGGAGAAGAAACGGCTCGTCGAAGAAAAAGAAAAAGCGGAAGAGGAAAAACGTCGCCTGCAAGAGGAGCGTAAGAAAACCGAGGAAGAGAAAAAAGAAGAAAAGCGCAAGGTGGAAGAAGAGCGCAAGCGCGAACGCGAAGAAGACAAAAAACGCGCGCAAGAGGAACGCAAAAAAGCCGACGAGGAGAAAAAACGCCTGGTCGAGGAAAAGAACAAAGCGGAAAGCGAGAAACAAAAAATAGAAGAAGAGCGCAAGCGTGAGAAAGAAAAAGAAGACGAAAAAAAATTCACTCAGGAAGAGCGCGCAAAACTCGAGACGGTAGCGAAGCTGAGGCGCGAAGAAGAGGAAAAACGTAAAGACGAAGTCCAGAAAGAGCAAGAGAAAAAACTAGCGGAAGAAAAACACAAAGAGGAAGAAAAGAAAAAACTCGACGAGGAGAAACGCACGGCGGAAGAAAAGCGCAAGGAAGACGAACGCAAGAAGCAAGAGGAAGAGAAGCGCGTTGTCGAGGAAAAGCGCAAGGAAGAAGAACGGAAAAAGCAAGAGGACGAAAAGCACGTTGCCGAGGAAAAGCGCAAGGAAGAAGAACGGAAAAAGCAAGAGGACGAAAAGCGCGTTGCCGAAGAAAAGCGTAAACAAGACGAAGAACGCGCCGCCAAAGAACGTGCCGCGAAAGAGGGCGCCGAGCGTGCGCGCCAGCAGGCGGAAGCAGCCAAGCGGTTGAAAGACGAATACATCGCCAAGATCAAGGCCAAGATCGAACAGAATACCTCCGCGCCGGAAGGCATGAGCGGTAATCCACGGGCGGAATTTAGCATCGTGTTATTGCCGACCGGTGAAGTGTTAAGCGTGAAGTTAGTCAAATCCAGCGGCAATATCGCGTACGATGGCGCGGTCGAGCGCGGTATTTTTAAATCGGCGCCACTGCCGGTGCCGCCGAATAATCCGGAATTGTTCCGCGAGTTTCGCGAATTGCGTTTGCCGTTTACTTATGTGCGGCATTGATGGTCGCATCGCCAGGAGGCGCGCCTATCTTTCCTCTCCGGGTATACCCCATGAAAACCCGCTCCCTGCTTGCCCCCTGGCTCGATGAAGTGAAAAATTAGTGTTGCTATTAATACCCTTAAGTTACATCAGCATTTCAAGCATAACTATCGGATAGCAAAAGTTTTTCTTGAGGTTTTTGCGCCGAGGGTTACAATATCGCTCACGCCAATCGCGATTTTGAAATATGAAACAACTCAAATATGTTGTTATCTTGTGGGGGCTTTTTGTTTGCCTCGCTGCGCGCGCCGAACTGACGATCGAGATTAGCGTTCAAGGGGCGAAGCAAATTCCCATCGCTATTTTGCCTTTCAGCGGCCAGACGGCGGCGCAACAGAATTTAGCGAAAATCATCGGCGCTGACCTCGCCCGCACCGGTTTGTTCAAGCTGGTTGATTCGACTGCTCTGCAGCCCGACTTAAAACGCCCGCAGGACGTCGCCTTCGGCGAATGGCGCGGCCGTGGCGCGGACGCGTTGGTCATCGGCACGGTTGAGCCTGGCGCAGCGGGAAAGTTCCAAGTGCGGTTTCATCTGATGGACGTGGCCAAGCAAGCGCATTTGACCTCGCTCGATTATTCAAGCGTCGCGGCGCAATTACGTCCGACGGCACACAAGATCGCCGATGTAATTTACGAAAAGCTGCTCGGCGAGCCCGGCGCTTTTAACACCAAAATTACCTATGTGGTCAAGCAGGCGAGCAGCTTTTTGCTGAAGGTCGCCGATGCCGATGGCTTCAACGAACAAACCGTGTTGGCTTCCACGGAACCGGTGATTTCACCGAGTTGGTCGCCGGACGGCACGCGCATTGCCTATGTTTCGTTTGAGCAGAAAAAACCGATTGTCATGGTGCAATCTCTCGCGACAGGTGCGCGAAGCGTGGTAGCCGCGTTCAAGGGCAATAACAGCGCACCGGCTTGGTCACCCGATGGCAACAAGTTGGCGGTGACGCTGACCAAGGACGGCGGTTCGCAGCTTTATTTGATCAATGCCGATGGTAGCGGCACGCCAAACCGCATTTCCAGCAGCGCGGGCATCGACACCGAGCCAGCCTTTTCGCCGGACGGACGCTATATCGCATTTACTTCCGATCGTGGTGGCAGCCCGCAGGTGTATCGCGCCTCGGCGTCCGGTGGCGAGGTGCAACGCATGACCTTCAGCGGAACTTATAACGTCTCGCCGCGCTATAGTCCGGACGGCAAGAATTTGATTTATATCCAGCGTAACGGTGGCCAGTATCGCGTCGCCATGCAGGAGCTCGATACCGGACAGATTCAAGTTTTGACCGATACCGGGCTTGACGAATCGCCCAGTTTCGCGCCGAATGGCCGCACGATATTGTATGCCACCAACGTTAATGGCCGCGGCTTGTTGGCAACCGTTTCACATGATGGCCGCATTCGGCAGCGTCTCACGACTCAGGCGGGCGATATTCGCGAGCCAGCGTGGGGCCCGATGTTGAAGTAGAGCGGTTCAACCTCTTTAAAATTATGCAAAAAGGAAACGTAATGAAAAAAATTCTATTGGCGCTTTTGATTGCGGTAACGGTTATCGGTTGTGCCACGCGCAAGCCCGCCCCCATTAGCGATGGCAAGAGAGCGCAAGTAGAAGATAAAAGCATCGGTAGCGGTGATGCTTCCGGCGCCGGCGGTCAAGGCGGGACGGGCGTTCAGGATGGACAGGGCGGCGGCGCCGGCGGTCAGGACGGCACCGGTGCTGACGGCATTCGCGGCACCACGGCAGGTGCTGACGGACAGGGCGGCGCAGACAGCAACAGCGCGGGCGGTAAAGCGGTGACCCCCGGCTCGAATGCCACGGGCAATCTGGCGCAACGCAGCATCTATTTCGACTACGACAGTTTTTCGGTCAAAGAAGACTATAAGCCGGTGGTTCAGGCGCACGCGAAATTCTTGGTCGAGAACCCAACTTCCAAAGCCTATTTGCAAGGGCATACCGACGAGCGCGGCAGCCGCGAATACAATCTCGCCTTGGGACAAAAACGCGCCGATGCGGTGCGCCGCATCATGTCCGTGCTCGGCGTGAAAGACAATCAAATCGAGAGCGTGAGCTACGGCGAAGAAAAGCCGAAGAATGGCGGGCACGACGAGAGTGCTTACGCCCAGAACCGTCGCGCTGACATCGTCTATCAAGGCGAATAATCGATGAACCGCGCGTGGCTACTAGGTGTTGCGCTGCTCGGTGCGCAACACGCGAGTCTTGCCGCCATCTTCGGCGAAGATGTGGACGACAAAGCGCGGCAGGAGATCGCCGATACGCGCTCGGAGATGCAGCAACAATTCAAGGGCATCGAAAAGCGCATGAATTCGCTGGAACTGGGCGTCAAAAACCTAGGATTGGTCGAGATGGTGAACCAGATCGACCAACTCAAGGAGGAGATGGGCAAGCTGCGCGGGCAAATCGAACTGCAGAATAACCAGATCGAGACCACGCAAAAGCGTCAGCGTGAACTCTATCTCGATTTGGATAGCCGTTTACGCTCGCTGGAAAAACCCGGTTCGACTTCGGGCGATGCGCGCGCGCCTAGTACAACCAGTTCCGAAGCGAAACCGGATACCCCGCCGACGGAACCCACCGCGCCTGTGGTGAAGGAAGAGACCAAGCCTGCGGTGACGATCGCCCCTGCCGCGACACCTCCGGTTGCGACGCCTAAACCGACGCCGAAGCCGCCGGTGACCGCGACAACGCCCAAACCGCCGATTTCAGCGCCCGCCTCGGAAGGTGGCGGCGACATCAAATCCTACGAAGATGCGCACAAGATTTTTCGCTCCGGTAACTACCAAGGCGCGGTCAATGCTTTTCGTGGATTTGTCGAGCAATATCCCAACAGCATTTTGGCGTCCAACGCACAATATTGGATCGGCATCAGTTTTTACAATCTCAAAGATCTCAGAGCCGCGCTCGGCAGTCACCAGCAATTGTTGAAGCGCTATCCGGATTCGCCGAAAGTGCCGGACTCGATGTTGAACATCGCCACCATCCAAGCCGATCTCAACGATCAAAGCGCGGCGAAAATTACATTGGAAGACATCGTCTCTAAGTATCCCAATTCTGAAGCCGCGACGAAAGCAAGAAGCCGGCTGGCAAAACGCCCGTAGGATTTTCAATGTTTGAAGCAACCATAGTCGGTAGCTTGCCGAAACCTTTCTGGCTGGCCGAGACCAATCGACTCTGGCCGTCGTGGCGACTGAGCGGCCCTGAGTTGGCCGCGGCCAAGCGCGATGCGACGCTGCTATGGCTCAAAGTGCAAGAAGATGTGGGCCTGGATATCGTCACTGATGGTGAGCAGTCGCGGCAGCATTTCGTGCACGGTTTTCTTGAGTTCGTCGACGGCATCGACTTCGAGAACAAAGTGAAAATGGGCATTCGCAACAATCGCTATGATGCAATGGTGCCGACGGTCGTCGGGCCGCTGCGACTCAAGGGGCGTGTGCATCAAACAGAAGCACAATTTGCCCGCGCCCACACCCAGAAAAAACTCAAAATAACCCTACCCGGTGCGATGACCATCGTCGATACCATTGCTGATCGCTACTACGGCGACAAAGTGAAAATGGCCATGGCCATCGCCGATTTGCTCAATGAGGAAGCGCGCGGCTTAGAGGCCGATGGCGTCGATGTGATTCAGTTCGATGAACCGGCGTTCAACGTGTTTCTCGATGAGGTCAGCACCTGGGGTATCGAGGCGCTGGAGCGTTCCATCGCCGGACTGATATGTACGACGGTCGTGCACATTTGCTACGGCTATGGCATCAAGGCCAACATCGATTGGAAAAATTCTCTTGGGGAAGAGTGGCGGCAATACGAAGCGATTTTCCCAGTGATAGCCAAGAGCAGCGTGAAGCAAGTTTCCCTCGAATGTTTTCATTCGAAAGTGCCGCCGCATTTAATGGGTTTGCTCAAGGGTAAGGATATTCTTGTCGGCGTCATCGATGTCGCGTCCGATGAAGTCGAAACCGCAGAGCAAGTCGCGACAACCATCGGCGAAGCGCTCAAATACGTGCCGAAACAACATCTGTTTCCCTGTACTAATTGCGGCATGGCGCCCATGGAGCGCGGCATTGCCGAAGGCAAACTCAAAGCCCTCGCCGCCGGCGCCGCACTCGCCCGCGAACGCTACAAATAATCATCCGGCATTCGCCGGATGTGTTGTGCCACCAGCCGTGTCCTGCCGGGGTGGCCTTGGGCCATTGCCTCCTGGCGATGCATTGCCTGGGAGGCGCACCCCTATTGGGTCTACGGGCAATCGATAAATGGGCTGTCATTGCGAGAGTGTCTTTGCGACAAAGCAATCTCGTAATTGGCAGTGCCGAAAAATCAAGATTGCTTCGTCGCCGTGCTCCTCGCAGTGACCAATTGAGAGTTCGCGCGACGTTACGCCCAAATCAAACCAAGTAACGGTTGATGGCGCGGTAAAATACAGGCCTGATGATAGATCCAATTAATCTCACCGTAACCGTCGCAGCCCTCGGCTTCGCGCTTGCCTTTGTCTTCGGCGCGGTCGCCAACAAAGCTCACTTCTGTACCATGGGAGCGATCTCCGACATCGTGCATATGGGCTCGTGGGGTCGCATGCGCATGTGGTTGCTGGCGATTGCCGTGGCGATCCTCGGCGCCAATGCGCTTTCATTGCTTGGCTTAGTCGACTTATCGCAATCAATTTATGCGCGGCCCCGTTTCATCTGGCTGGCGCATATCATCGGCGGAACGCTATTCGGTTTCGGCATGGTGCTTGCATCGGGCTGCGGCAACAGAACACTGGTGCGCATCGGCGGCGGCAGCTTGAAATCCTTGGTAGTGTTGGCCTTCCTCGCGATATCCGGCTACATGACTTTGAAAGGCCTGTTCGGCATGGCGCGAGTGAATTGGATCGAGCCTTTTTCGCTGAATTTCTCCGCCATGGGTGGCCAAGATTTGCCCGCTATCGCGCATGATTTATTCGGCGCGAGCAAGCGGGATCTACAAATCATTATCGCCGCCGCGATCGCTATCCCCTTATTGCTATTCGTTTTCAAAGATCGTGATTTTCGTCGAGATTCTGATTTATTTCTCGGCGGCATGGTCATTGGCGCATTGGTGGTCGCGGGTTGGTACGTCACCGGCCATATCGGCTACGGCGAAAATCCCGATACTTTGGAAATGGTTTTCTTCGGCACCAACTCGCGCGCTGCCGAATCATTCTCGTTCGTCGCGCCGGTCGCCTATTCCTTAGAATTACTGATGTTGTGGAGTGATAGTTCTCTTGCGCCAACTTTCGGCATCGCATCGGTCGCCGGTGTGATTCTCGGATCGTTTGCCTACGCTATCATTACAGGGCGTTTTCGCTGGGAAAGTTTTACCAATACCACCGATATGCGCCACCACATCATCGGTGGAACTCTTATGGGATTCGGCGGCGTCACCAGCCTGGGCTGCACCATCGGTCAGGGCATCAGCGGCGTGTCGACGTTGGCCCTTGGCTCGTTTGTCACGCTGTTCGCAATTATCGGCGGCGCTGTACTGGCGATGAAGTATCTGGCGTGGCAAGTTGATCGCGAGCGTGGGCCCATCGTTATTTGATCGCAAGCAAATTTTGCCAACATGTAACATCATTTAAGGGCAGAAAATTATGACGTCATCGAATTTGCAACAAGCCAACCCATGAACATCCAATCTAACGGTATTTCCGTTCACTTTGAATTGAGCGGGCCAGAAGGCGCGTCGGTGGTAATGTTGTGCCACTCGCTTTCGGCAACGCTTGCCATGTGGGATGCGCAAATGGCCGCGCTGTCCGAGCGTTATCGGGTGCTGCGCTACGATCTGCGCGGTCATGGTAAGAGTGAAGCGCCGCCCGGCGATTACAGTTTTGATATGCTCGCCGACGACGCGCTCGGCTTGCTGCGTGCATTGCAAATTCGCCGCTGTCATTTCGTCGGCCTGTCGATCGGCGGCATGATCGGGCAGGCGCTGGGCATTCGCGGCGCGGCGGAAATCGCCAGCTTGGCGCTCTGCGCCACGTCGAGCCGCATGCCCGCGGAAATGCATAAGGTTTGGGAGGCGCGCATTCAACAAGTGCAAACGCAAGGCATGGGAAGTCTGACAGACGGCACGTTGGAGCGTTGGTTCACGGCGGCGTTTCGCGCCACCCGCGCGGCCGAAGTAGCAAGCGTCGGCACAATGATTTCCACTACACCGGTGAATGGTTATGTCGGCTGCGCCCGTGCGATCAAAATGCTCAATTTCACCGAGCGCTTGAAGCAAATTGCCTTGCCCACGCTATTGATCGCCGGGCGCGACGATCCGAGCACGCCGGTCGCGGCGTCCGAGGTGATCCAACGGGAAATCGCGAGCGCGGAATTGGTGGTTCTGGAGGATGCCATGCATCTATGCAATATCGAACAGCCCGAGGGGTTCAACAACGCCTTAATCGCCTTCCTCCGTCGCCAAGACTAGCCCACCTTCCGCAGGAACGATTTTTGCGGTATCTTAGAGGGGGTAAATTCTTCAGGAGGCTGGGAAATGTCGTACCCGCTAGTACTGACGTTGGATATGGCAGGCTTACCGTTTCGCTGGGTCGAGATGGAGGATGCCATTATGTACGCCGCTCGTAACATGGTGGCATGGTCCATCGGCAGCGTGGCGGGCGTGTTTCACGGCGGTGTGTGCCGCGCAACGGGTAAACGCTCCACCCTCTCCACCAAGTGCATTATCGCGCTCAAGGGCAGCGATAAGGTCGTTCATGATGTGTCGCGACCGCCTTTACTCAGCCGTGAAACCTTGTTTGCCCGCGACCGCCAAATCTGCGCCTATTGCGGCGGCAAATATCGCGAGCGCGAGTTGTCGAAAGATCACGTCATTCCGATTTCAAAACGCGGTCGCGACAATTGGGTCAACGTCGTCACCGCGTGCCGCCCGTGCAACCACCGCAAAGCCAATCGCACGCCGGAACAGGCGCGCATGGAATTGCTGTATGTTCCCTACACGCCGAATCGCCACGAACATTTCATTCTGCAAAATCGCAACATCTTGGCCGATCAGATGGAATATCTAATGGCGAGCGTGCCGCGGCATAGCCGGTTGCATAGCTAAAATACGCTGGGACATTGGCCTGAGAGTCAGTATTGGTGCGGCTTCTGGCACATCCATCGTCATTGCGAGCTGCCTGTATCGGCGCTGCCGACACTGCTCACGGACCATGAACCGCAACGGTCTTAAACCTAAGCCCACCCTCAAAGCCCAAGGCTGCCCCGCCCCGACCCTCTCCCGCGAAGCGGGGGAGGGAGAGGGGTGGGGTTGAGGGGCAAGCCATCCTTAAAACAAGCGTCGGTCAAATCGGGTTCATGGAACGGAATGAAATGACGAAGCAATCTCCTTTTTTCAGGGTGACAAAAGACAAGATTGCGTCGTCGCAAAAAACGCTCCTCGCAATGACAAGTTAACGACTAACTTTCTAATAGCGGTTGTACTTCTCCAACGCCTTCAATATCGACTTTTCTTCTTTGATGATGGAAATCATTTTGCTTTCCTTGTCGTCGTAAAGCTTCAAAAATTCGACGACTTTCTCCGCAGCCTCTTGCGGAACGACGACAACGCCGTCCAAATCGCCAACGATGTAATCCCCGGACTTCACCATGATCCCCGCGCACTTGACCGGAATTTGTTTCGCGACGCTGACGTAGCGCCCAACCGATGTCGCGGGGCTGATGGCGCGGCTAAAAATCGGAAAGCCGATTTCCGTGACTTCTTCCACGTCGCGCGCCGCACCATCGATCACCGCGCCGGCGAGGCCGCGTACTTTCGCCGTGGTCGCCATGAGATTGCCCATGCCGGCGATCTCCAGGCCGTCCTCGAGCACGTACACCAACACGCTACCGGGTTCCGCTTCATCGAGAATTTCCAGCGCGTAGTTGGGATACGTGCGCTTGTCGGTACGCAATACTGGGCGCATTAATGCGGTCGCAGCCGGGCCAACTATTTTCGTTTTGAATATGGGCTTCATGTCGTGGGTCATGAAGCCGCGCTGCCCGGTGGCTTCTTCCACGGCGTCGGCGATGTTACCGGTGCTGTTTACTTTGTTTTTTAGGATAGTGATGATTTCGCTTGGCGTTAGTTTTTTGGGTTCGTCGGCGCGCGCGGTACTTGCATAAAGAGATCCAAACAATAGCGTCATTCCCGCGAAGGCGGGAATCCAGCGTCGTAATACAAATACACTGGGTCCCCGCCTACGCGGGGACGACGTATTAAGGAGGCTTGGTAGTTCTTGTTGCTTAATATCTTCCATAAGTTTCCATCGCCTTCCTGATTGATCCCGTTGTTTTTATCATCTCGCGCATCTTGATTTCCTTAGCATCGAATTGCAGCGCGAGTTCGGCTATCTTCGGCGCGTGTTCATGGGGAATAACCACCACGCCGTCCATGTCGCCCATGATGTAGTCGCCGGGGCGCACCAAAATCCCGGCGCACTGCACCGGCACTTGGCCGGCAACACTGATATGGCGGCCGATGATCGAAGCCGGCGTGATGCCGCGGCAGAACACCGGAAAACCCATGCGCGTGATCTCGTCGACATCGCGCGCGCCGCCATCGATCACCGCGCCGACGATGCCGCGCACTTGCGCCGTGGTCGCCATGAGTTCGCCGATGCCGGCGATTTCCAGGCCGTCTTCCAACACGTAAACGAGGATGCTGCCGGGCGCCGCTTCGTCGAGAACTTGTAAACCATAGTTGATGCCATCGCCTGGGCGCAATGCGGGTTTAAGTTGCACGGTCGCGGCGCGGCCGACGATTTTGGTTTTGAACAGCGGCCGCATATCGGGCCGCATGAAACCGCGCTGGCCGATGACATCGTCGATCGCATCGGAGACGCTGGCGACGGTGGATTTGCCGAACGCGGCAACGATTTCTTCTTCGCTGAGTGTTTCCATGGTGATGTCCTTCAAAGGGTGTGATCGAAACGAATATAATGCAGTTTACTTGAGAAAATTTTCCCATGTCATCCGGCAAAATCCTAGCGCTTGATTGTTCGACGGATTACTGTTCCGTCTCCTTGCTCGCCGCCGGCACATATATCGAACGCGCCGAGCGCGCCGGGCAACGCCATTCCGAATTGCTCTTGCCGATGGTCGATGCGATCCTCGCCGAGAGCGGTTTCGCCTTGCGAGACCTTGATGCGATCGCATTCGGCGCCGGGCCGGGCGCTTTCACGGGGCTACGCATCGCGTGCGGTGTGGCGCAGGGCTTGGCGTTTGGCGCAAGCCGGCCCGTGGTGGCCGTGCCTACGTTACTCGCACTCGCACAGGCAACCGATGCGCCGCGCGTCCTCGCCGCCCTCGATGCGCGTATGGGGGAAATTTATCTCGCCGCCTATGAAACAATAGACGGACGATGGCAAACGATAATTGCGCCGTGTCTGTGCAATCCCGATGCGGCGCCGCCGTTGCCGGGTGGGAATTGGTTCGGCGTCGGTAGTGGTTTCGCCGCCCATGGTGAGAAATTGCGCCAGCACTATGCCCGGGAACTCGGTGCGGTCGATGCGCAGGCGTTTCCCCACGCGCGACACATCGCTGCCCTGGCCCACGCTGAGTGGCAGGCGGGACGCGCGGTTTGCGCCAGTGATGCGCTGCCGCTATATATCCGTGACAAAGTCGCATTCACCGAAAGTGAAAGGCGCGCAGCATCGTGAGCGCGGCGCCGATTTCTTTGCTGCAGTACGCGCCGATGGCGTCGACGAATCTCAAGCAGGTGATCGAGATCGAGAATCAGTCCTACCTCTATCCGTGGACGTTAGGCAATTTTCGCGATTCGATTCAGGCCGGACACCGTTGTGTGATGCTGAGCTACGGCGAAACATTAGTCGGCTATGCCGTGGTGTTGTTCGCCGCGGACGAAGCGCATTTGCTCAATCTGACCATCGCCCCGGCGTGGCGGCGCAAGGGTTACGGACGAGCGTTTTTGTTACATTTTATTTGTATTGCGGTTACCGAGTTCACGCGAAGTTTTTTCCTTGAGGTACGGCCGTCAAACGCCGCCGCCCAGGCGTTGTATGCGTCGATCGGCTTTAACGCTATCGGCGGGCGGCGCAATTACTACCCCGCCCACGCCGGCCGCGAGGATGCGGTGGTCATGGAACTGAAGCTATGAATCGTTCCGACGCCTACCTAAAAGAGATCGGGTTGTGGCCGCTGTATCGCCAGCGTTCCACCGTTGTCGAACGCGCAGCTAGCGGCGAGGCCGAAATACCGGACGGCGATACGGCTCTGGCATTAAGCGGCGATGAGCGGCGAAGCACCATCGCAAATATGGATTGGACGCAACTTAAACAATCGGTGAAGCATTGCACCGCCTGTGGCCTGCGCGCCGGTTGCACACAAACCGTATTCGGCGTTGGTGATGAAAAAGCGCAATGGCTATTCGTCGGCGAAGCGCCGGGCGCGGAAGAAGATCAGCGCGGCGAACCTTTTGTCGGCCAGGCCGGGCGATTGCTCGACAACATGCTCGGCGCCATCGGCTTGAAGCGCGGCGAAAATGCCTACATCGCCAACATCGTCAAATGCCGGCCACCCGGTAATCGCAATCCGGAAGCGGCGGAAGCATCGGCCTGCGCGCCTTATCTTGCGCGGCAGATCGAACTGATTCAACCGAAGGTAATTGTTGCGCTGGGTAAAGTGGCGGCGGCGAATCTACTCGCAACCGACGCGCCGATCGGCAGTTTGCGCGGCAAGCTGCACGACTATCGCGGCATTCCGCTGGTTGCGACTTACCATCCGGCCTATCTGCTGCGCAGCTTGCCGGATAAGGCGAAGGCATGGGCGGATCTTTGTTTTGCAAGACGAACCGCGCAAAACATCATTAACCCTAGGTGAGGTGTCATTGCTTGGTCGCTGCGCTCCTCGCAATGACGGCTAAAACGCAGTAGCACCAGAAGCCGCTCCGAGCTTGCTTCGTGGCATTGCATGCCAGGAAAGCGTTGTCCTTACTGGGTGGCCTTGGGCCATGGGCTCCTGGCGCAGCCCTTAAGAATATATATGCGGCTCGCTATTTGGTTTTTCGCCGCCTTCGGAACCATGGAAAATGACCCACAACGTTAAATCATCGGTAAAATTTTCGAAGCGATGAATTTTTCCCGCCGGGACAAACAATAAGTCCGTTGCTTGGAATTTTTTGCGCGCGTCGCCGCAGACAAACTCACCGTTGCCGCGAGCGACAACATAGACCTCGTCGCGACTGTGCGGTTGTTGCTGATCCGATCCACGCGGGGCGTAGACTTTTACTAACAGGCTGCCGTGGCTTAATACGGGAATGGACGGGAAACCCAACTCGTTGCGCCATCCGGCATCGAGTTGGGTTGTTGCTTCGAGGAGGGTCTTAAGAAATTCCAACTAATTTTTGTGCTGCGCCATGAACTCATCGGCCAGACGGTTTGATTCGGCGCGCTGCGTGTCATTCAAATATTTCTCGCAGATGTGCATGTGAATGCGCGCCTGGCCATTGCCTTGGCGGGTGGCGAGCGCGAACCATTTGCACGCGGTCACCACGTCTTTCGCCACGCCGGTGCCCATGTAGTACATCGTGCCGAGATTAAATTGGCCGAATTGATTACCTTGCTCGGCGGATTTTTTGTACCACTCGACCGCCTTGTCGTAGTCTTTCTTGGTGCCCTGGCCCATGTCGTACATCACACCGGTGCTGGATTGCGCCAGGCCATTACCTTCTTCGGCCATCGACAAAAATTGCTTGAACGCTTCTTCGAAGTTACCCTTGTCGTAGGCCGCTTGCGCGGAACCCAAATCCACCGCGAATGCAGCCCCGATACTCGCGCCCAGCATCGCCAGGCCTAACAAACACTGTTTTAGATTCATAACTTACCTTATCGGTTGGTTGGGTGGGCGCCAGTCCCAGCTAAGATTACTTCTCGTCAACCTTCGCTTTGGCACGCAAATCGTCGAGCAGTTTCGTCATCATTGCTTGCTGTTGCGATTGGCGAATTTTATCTTTCACTTCGTCGAACGTCGGCACTTTTGCGCCGCGTGTATCTTCCAGCTTGATGATGTGGTAACCGTAAGGCGTTTTGACCGGCTCCTGCGTCATTTCGCCCTTCTTCAATTTGACCATGGCTTCGCTAAACGGTTTCACAAAGTTTCCGGGCATCGTCCATTCCAGCTTGCCGCCTTGATCCTTAGAGCCGGCATCCTTGGATTTTTCTTTCGCCAGTTTGTCGAAGTTGCCACCCTTCTTGATTTGCGCAATCAGGTTTTTTGCGTCCTTCTCGTCTTCAACCAAAATGTGCTGCGCTTTGTATTCCTTGTCGCCCTCCGCCGATTTTGCTTTGTTGTATTCGGCCTTCAGCGCTTCATCCTTAATCGGATTCTTCTTCATGTAATCGGCGACGTAAGCGCGCACCAGCAACTGCTGTTTGACGAAGTCGAGCTGCTCGATCACTTCTGGGGATTTGTCCATGCCGGCTTTCATCGCTTCTTGCGCCACAATCTCTCCTTTGATCAAGTTATCTTTGATCTGCGCTTGCACTTGCGGATTGTCGGTCTGTCCTTGGCCGGCGGCCTGCTGCGTCATGATGGCGAAGCGCGAGACGGGAATCGTTATGCCGTTCACAGTGATTTTCGGCGGCTTGGCCGCAACCGGTGCAGCCGCGGGCGCTTTGCTATCTTGGGCGTAACTCATGCCCACGGCCAACAGACCGAATGCAGCGAGCAAAGCAATAGGGGAACGTTTTAATTTCATGACTAAATCCTTAACTAGGGGAGAATAAAAAATTACAACTGATCGGGCGTGTTGGCGACAATCGACAAAGCGTGAATTTGCCGTTGCATCATGTCACCGAGGGCTTGATAGATTAAACGATGACGTGCCAGTTGCGGTTTACCGGCGAACAGTTTCGAGACGATGGTCAGTTGATAGTGGCCGCCGCCACTGGCCGCACCGGCGTGGCCGGCATGCTTCGCGCTATCGTCGACAATATCCAGGCTTTCCGGCTGCAACTCGGTGAGCCGTTGTTGCATCAATGCGATGGTTTCGTTCAAGGTAACGCCTTGCGATAGGGTTTGACGACCACTTTCGCGTATACGCCTTCGACATAAAACGGATCGGCCTCAATCCACGCCTGCGCTTCTTCCAGCGAGCTAAATTCGGCCACAATCAAGCTGCCGGTAAAACCGGCCGGGCCCGGGTCCATGCTATCGATCGCAGGGAATGCGCCGCCGCATAACAAGCGACCTTCGTCAACGAGTTGTTGCACCCGCGGCAGATGCCGCGGGCGAATCGCCATGCGGCGCTGCAGAGAATTCGGGGCATCTTCTGCCATGATTGCGTACAGCACTAAGAGGGATCCTTTTCTTCGATGGCGTGTTTAGAAAGTAATAATCCTTGGCCGATAACGAACACTAGCATCAGACCAAAACTGCCGAACAATTTGAAGTTGACCCAGGTATCGGTGGAAAAATTAAACGCAACATACAAATTGAGCACACCCATTACCAGGAAAAAAACGACCCAGCTTAGGTTGAGCTGGCGCCAAATTGGTTCCGGTAGCGCGATATTTTTTTCCATCATGGCGCGAATGAGATTTTTGCGGAACGCCAGTTGGGCGATCAGTAATGCAGAGGCGAACAACCAATACAACACCGTGGGCTTCCATTTGATAAAAGTCTCATCATGCAAATAGAGCGTCGCGCCGCCAAACACCGCGATGATGGCCAGGCTGATCCACATCATCGGCTCAACCTTTTTCCCCGTCAGCCGCAGCCACAGAATCTGCAACACATTGGCCGCAATGGCAACGCCGGTCGCGACGTAAATGTCGGCGAACTTGTAGGCCACAAAAAACAGCGCGACCGGGAATATATCGAATAGAAGCTTCATAAGCCCTTAATTATGAAGGAAAGTAATCGGAAAGTCTATGACGGTAAGGCGTTTCTTACGGGTCGAAACACGCGCAAGCGTCGAAGTGGCGCGGCCTTCATGATAAAATTCGTCGCGCAATGAAACAGCTCGTCCTGAATATTTCCCCCGCGCCGCCGCCCACGTTTGCCAGTTTTATCATCGGCCGGAATCAAGAATTATGCACGCTGTTGCAGGCGATGGCGAGCGGAGAATATCACGAACGCTTCGTCTATCTTTGGGGTGCGCCGGGCGCCGGTAAATCCCATTTGCTCGGCGCCTTCGCTACGGCTGCGAGCGCGCGCCCCGTGGTTCGTTTGGACAGCCACTCAACGGCGCCACAGATTTCCCTGGTGCGTGGCGATGAGACCGTGATTTTCGACGACGTCCATCACCTCAGCTCCACCGGCCAACCGGCGTTGTTTCATGCCTATAACCGGATTCGCACGGCGAGCGGACGATTCGTCGTTAGCGGCACGCTGCCACCGGCGCAGTTGACGTTGTTACCGGATCTTAAGTCGCGTCTGGGCTGGGGCTTGGTGTTGGAGGTGAAGCCGTTGAGCGACGCGGAAAAATATGCCGCGCTGTCGCAGCAGGCCTCGGCGCGCGGATTTTCACTTACGCCGGAGGTGATTCGCTATCTCGTGTCCCACTACCCGCGCGATTTACCCGCGCTGATAAGTTTGCTCGCGGCGTTGGATTTGTATTCGTTGCAACACAAACGCCCGATTACCGTACCATTGCTCAAAGAAGTCATCGATCAAGAACCCACATTGGAGTTGTAACTTGGATTTAATTTTGTTTGATTTGGACAATACGCTGCTCGCCGGTGACAGCGACTACGAGTGGGCGCAGTATTTGATCGAAAAAGGGGTGCGCGACCGCGCAGAACATGAAGTGCGCAATCTGCATTTTTATGAATCCTATAAAGCCGGTACGCTCGATATTCACGAGTTTCTCGACTATCAGTTGCAGCCGCTGGCCAGTCACCCGCAGAAAAAATTAAAGAAATGGCGCGCGGACTATGTGGCGACCAAAATATTACCGATCATCACCGACAAGGCGCGGGAATTGGTCAACGCGGCGCTGCGCCAAACAGAATATGTGTTGATCATCACGGCGACCAATCGTTTTGTCACTGAGACGATCGCCACGGAATTCGGTATTAAATATCTAATCGGTACCGAACCGGAAGAGATCGACGGCGAGTTCACCGGAAGAGTCGCTGGCACGCCAAGTTTTCGCGAAGGCAAGATTACGCGGCTTGAAGAATGGCTCCAGGCGCGGGGCTTGGGGGTGCACTCGTTCAACACGACGCGCTTCTACAGCGATTCGCTGAACGATTTGCCGCTGCTGAATATAGTCAAGGAGCCCATTGCCGTCGATCCGGATGATACCTTACGCAGTCATGCGCACAGTAAGGGTTGGCCGGTGATTTCTTTGCGGGATTGAGTTGTCGGACTTGACGGTTCTTTTTAGCGTCCCCCCCATGGCCCTGGCCCTAGGCCACTTCGTAGGCCGGGGCGGGGTGGCCTCGGGCCATGAGGGGGACGTACGATACACCCAAGAAATCCACTAAATGCAACGCCCCGTCGTTGCTGTAGCGCTAGTCATCGTCACCCTAGCCAGCCTATGGTTCGGGCTGTCGGTCGGTAGCGTTCATCTCAGTGGCGAAGAGGTGTGGCAGGCATTGCTCGGCAATGGCAGCGACGTTCATCGACAGATAGTGAATGAGTTGCGTGCGCCGCGCGTATTCGCCGCCTTCGCTTGCGGCGGATTACTCGCACTCGCCGGGACTTTATTGCAAGTTTTGCTACGCAACCCTCTTGCCGATCCCTACATACTAGGCATTTCCGGCGGCGCGGCGGTAGGCGCGCTCGCCGCTTTGACCTTGGGCATGGCTGCCCTGTCAGTCAATATCGGCGCGCTTCTTGGGGCAGTGGCGGCGATTGCATGGGTGTTTGCCCTCGGCTGGCGCGGGCGCGGTATAGGCCCGGAGCGTATGTTGCTCGCCGGTGTCGTGTTATCCGCCGGCTTCGCCGCGATTATCAGTTTGTTTCTCGTGTTGGCGCCCGCCGCGCAATTACACGGCATGTTGTTCTGGTTGATGGGCGATTTATCGCGTGTGATTTCCGCCGACATTGCTTTAGTCACGCTCGGCATCGTGGCGGTTATCAGCGTACTACTGGGCCATTCTCTCGACATTCTCGCCCTGGGCGAAACCAAGGCGGCGACTTTGGGATTAAGCGCCAAGCCGTTCCAGATTTTGCTTTTCTTGCTCGCCGCCGTGGCAACGACGGTTGTGGTGGTCAGCGCCGGATCCATCGGCTTTGTTGGGTTACTCGTTCCCCACGCCATTCGCTTGCTGGGCATCACGCGCCACCGCGCGCTCATGGTGTTTTCTATTTTTGCCGGCGGCGCGTTTTTGGTCTGGGCCGATCTGCTTGCGCGCAGCATCGCCGCGCCGCTGCAATTGCCGGTGGGCGCGGTGACGGCGTTGCTCGGCGTGCCTTTGCTGCTGCTCTTGCTCATGCGGCGATGACCACGCTCAGCACCGAGAACCTCACGCTCGCTCATCCCGGCAAAACCTTGCTGTGCGACTTGTCGATCACGTTTGCGCCGGCCGAATGTTGGGCGGTGCTCGGCCCCAACGGCAGCGGCAAGACCACATTGCTACACGCGCTGGCCGGCCTGCGCGCGACGCAAGACGGCTTGATCAAGCTCGATGACAAAAACGTCGCTAACGTTTCCCGGCATGAACTTGCGCGACGAATCGGCTTGCTGCTGCAAGAAGAGAGCAGCGGATTTCAAGGCAACGTCGGCGAATACGTCGAGCTAGGTCTATTCTCGCAAGGCACCTGGCTGTCAGGCAACATCCACGCGGCTTCCAAGGCACATGCCGCCATGAGCCGCATGCAGATTGGTGCTCAGGCCGATCGCCCATGGCAGCAACTTTCCGGTGGCGAACGGCAACGAGCGCGTTTGGCGCAGTTGTTGGCGCAAGCCCCCGACATTTTCTTGCTCGACGAGCCGCTACTGCATCTGGATTTGCGTCATCAACTGGCGGTTTTGCAGTGCTTCCGCGCACTTGCAAAAGAAAACGGCAAGACCGTGATCATGGTGGTACACGACAGCCTCTGGGCGAGCCGGTTTTGCGACCGCGCGCTGATGCTTTATGATAACGGCACTTGCCGCTTCGGCGCGGCCGATGCCCTGATCACTAAAACCAACTTAGCTCAACTATATTCCTGCTCAATGGATAGTTTCGAATTCTCCCTGCCCATATGATTAAAAAATTCATTCAGCGGGTATTTGGTAAAGACAAAAAATCATCGGATCCGAAAACATCGAAGCCGCGCCTCCTCAAAGTCAAGGAACACGGCATCAAGCGCGACATGATCAGCGCCTGCGCGTTGCGCACCACGACCCAGTTGCAACAGGCCGGCTACCAGGCGTTTGTCGTCGGCGGCGCCGTGCGCGATTTGCTCACCGGCCGCGCGCCGAAAGATTTCGATGTCGCGACCGACGCCACACCTGAACAAGTCAAAGCCGCCATACGCCGTTCGCGCATTATCGGCCGGCGCTTTCAAATTGTGCACGCTTTGTGCGGCAACGAGACCGTCGAAGTGTCGACGTTTCGCGCCATGTCCGTGCCGATCGCCGAAGGCGAAGCCGAAAGCAACGAAATGCGCAGCGACGAACACGGGCGCTTGTTGCGCGACAACGTATTCGGCAACCAGGCCGAAGATGCCTCGCGCCGCGACTTCACCGCCAACGCGTTGTTCTACGATCCGGCCACGGAAGAAGTGTGGGATTACCACCACGGCGTCGCCGATATTCGGGCGAAAAAATTGCGCATGATCGGCGATCCGGCGACGCGTTATCGCGAAGATCCGGTGCGCATGCTGCGTGCCGCGCGCTTCGCCGCCAAGCTTGGATTCCACATCGACGGCCCAACGCAAAAACCGATTCGCGACATGGCCGATTTACTCAAGAATGTGCCGAAGTCGCGCCTGTTCGACGAAATGATGAAACTGCTGTTGTCCGGCCATGCATGGGCCTGCGTGACGACCTTGCAGTCGGAAGGTTTGCATCATGGTTTGCTACCGCTGCTCGATGTGATTTTGGAGCAACCCATGGGCGAGCGCTTCGTCAAGCTCGCCTTGGAGCAAACCGATTTACGCATCCAGCAGGACAAACCGGTGTCGCCCGGATTTTTATTCGCCACCTTGCTGTGGCACGAAGTGCTCGCGGCGTGGGATGTCAATCTGAAGCAGGGCCTGCGCAAATCGCTGGCGCTGCAGCAAGCCATGGACGACGTGCTGAAACAGCAGTCGGCGCAACTGAATATTCCGCGCCGTTACGATGCGGTAATGAACGAAATCTGGCAGTTGCAACCGCGCTTTCTCGATCGTGCCGGCGCCAAGCCGTTTCGCTTGCTGAGCCATCCGCGCTTTCGCGCCGGTTACGATTTTTTGTTGTTGCGTTGTCAAAGTGGCGAACTCGACGCGGAACTGGGCGAGTGGTGGGAGAAATTCCAACGCGCCGAGGAAGAAGAGCGCCAAGGTATGTTGCTGCTGGAAACCGCCGAGCCGGGAATAAAAAAACGCCGTCGCCGCAAACGCAAAAGCGCCACGACGAGCCCGGTCGATGCGGAATGAAGACGGTCGCCTACATCGCCTTGGGTTCTAATTTAGACAATCCAAAGATGCAGATTCAAGATGCCTTTGCCGAGCTCGATGAAATCGAAGATTCGCGCTTGTTGCAGACATCGTCGCTCTACGCCAGCGCGCCGTGGGGCTATGCGAATCAACCGGATTTCGTCAACGCCGTCGCGTCGGTCGAAACGGAGTTGCCGCCGCGTCGCCTGCTCGAAGAGTTGCTGAAGATCGAAACCTGGCATGGCCGCGAGCGCGCGTTCCCGAACTCGCCGCGCACCCTGGATCTGGACATCGCGCTGTACGGCGAAGAAGTCGTCGACGAGGAAAATTTGACGATTCCCCATCCACGCATGCATGAGCGCGCGTTCGTGCTGGCGCCGCTGGCGGAGATTGCGCCGGAGGTAGTGATTCCGGGGCAGGGCGCGATCGCTCAGTTGCTTGCGCGATGCAATGATCCGAGTTTGAAACGGATTGTGGACTGAGATGCAACGACAAGATATTCCCTCCTCTTCAAGGGGAAGGGGCGTTCAAACAACTAATTTTTGGATATGGCACTACCCGAAAAATACCGCTACGTCGTAATTGAAGGCCCCATTGGCGTGGGCAAAACCAGTCTTACCAAGCGCATGGCCGAGCACTTGGGCGCGGAAGCGTTGCTGGAAGAGCCGGATGCCAATCCCTTCCTGCCGAAGTTTTATCGCGACATGCGCCGCCACGCTTTTTCGACGCAAATGTTTTTCCTGTTTCAGCGCGTCGCCCAAGTGAGCGATCTAAAACAGCGCGAGCTGTTCGAAAAGCTCACCATCTCGGATTTCTTGCTGGAAAAAGACCCGCTGTTCGCGCGCATGACTTTGACTGACGAGGAATTCAGCCTCTACCAGCGCATCTACCAACATCTTGCGCCGCAAGCGCCGACGCCGGATCTGGTCATTTATTTACAGGCGCCGGTAGAAGCGCTGATCAGTCGCGTCAATCGGCGCGGCAACGACTACGAGCGCAATATTTCCGAGGAGTACCTGGGCCGCCTGGCGGCGAGCTACACGGAGTATTTTTATCGCTACGACAGCTCGCCGCTGCTGATTGTCAACAGCAGCCGTTTAAATTTTGTCGATCGCAGCGACGATTTTGAATTACTATTGCAGCGCATCAATGCGCTGCGCGGCGGACGCGAGTTTTTTAACCGCAGCTCCTGAGGCGATGCCGTTTTTATTTTGGATGGATAGATTATGCGACTGACTTTGAAAGACCTGGCGAAGAAATTTGAAGCAAAAGAAAAGATCACCATGGTGACCATCTATGACGCCAGTTTCGCCGCGGTGGCGGAACAGGCCGGCGTCGACATTTTGTTCATCGGTGATTCCCTCGGCATGACGGTGCAGGGCCACGACAGCCCACTGCCGGTGACCGTTGAAGACATGGTCTACCACACCCGCGCCGTGGTGCGTGGGAGCAAGCAAGGTTTTGTGATCGGCGATTTGCCGTTCGGCGCGTATCATGAAAGTCCCGCGCAGGCTTTTCGCAATGCCGCGCAACTGATGATGGCGGGCGCCAACATGGTCAAGCTGGAAGGCGGCGCGGTGATGGCGGAAGCGGTGGAATTTTTGACCAAGCGCGGAATACCCGTCTGCGGTCATCTCGGACTGACACCGCAATCGTACAATGCACTCGGCGGTTTCCGCGTGCAGGGCAAGAGCGACGAAGCGGCGCAGCGTTTAATTAACGACGCAATAACTTTGCAGAACTCCGGCATGTCCATGGTTGTACTTGAGGCGATTCCGGCGACCTTGGGCAAAGAAGTCACGGCGAGTCTCAACGTTCCCACCATTGGCATCGGCGCGGGGCCAGATTGTTCCGGCCAGGTGTTGCTGGCCTATGACTTACTGGATATTTTTCCCGGAAAAAAAGCCAAATTTGTGAAAAATTTCATGGCAACCGGCGGCAACGTTTCCGCCGCCTTCGCAAATTTCGTCAAGGAAGTGAAAGACGGCACCTTCCCCGGCCCCGAGCATTGTTACTAAGAAAAGAACAATAAATGGACGTTATCCATACCGTACGAGAATTGCGCGAACGCCTGCGCGGTGAGCGCGTTGCCCTAGTGCCCACCATGGGCAATCTGCATGAGGGGCACATCCAACTCATTCGCATCGTCAAGCCCAAGGCCGCATGCCTGGTCGCGAGTATTTTCGTCAATCGCTTGCAATTCGGCCCGAAGGACGACTACAACAAATATCCGCGCACCCTGCCGGGCGATTGCGAAAAGCTCGATGCCGCCGGTTGCCATGTCGTCTTCGCGCCAACGGAAGACGAAATTTATCCCGAACCGCAGAGCTTCACCGTCGAGCCGTCGAGCCTGCAAAACATTCTCGAAGGCGAGTTTCGCGCCGGGCATTTTCGTGGCGTCGCGACCGTGGTGCTGAAACTCTTCAACATGGTGCAACCGCAGATCGCGATTTTCGGAAAAAAAGATTATCAGCAATACTTAGTGCTGCGCGACATGGTGCGGCAATTCGAGTTACCCATCGACATCATCCCCGCGGAAACGGTGCGCGCTGAAGATGGATTGGCGTTGTCATCACGCAATGGTTACCTATCCGCGGTCGAACGCAAAGAAGCAGCCCGCCTCAATCAGCAATTGCAAAAAGTGCGCAGCGCAATTTTTGCCGGCGAATGGGATTTGGCCAAAGTGGAACACGCCGCGGTGAAACACCTAGACGAGCACGGCTGGAAAACCGATTACATTTCCGTGCGCCGCCAGCAAGATTTGTTGACGCCGCAGCCGCTAGAAAAACATTTGGTTGTTCTTGGGGCTTCAAAGCTTGGCGCCACGCGGCTGATCGATAATTTGGAAATCGATTTGTAGTTTTTTTGGAAGCGCGCGCGTCTTAGGGTGGAGATCCGTTACTGATTAACTCGCGCTAGTTCGGCGCTCAATTTGACCGCTTCCACAAAATCTTGTCATTCCCGCGAAGGCGCGGAATCCATGTTAACTTTGAACGGCCAAATGGATTCCCGCCTTCGCGGGAATGACAATGGGATATTTCCTGCGTTGTCGTGCAGCCCGAGTTCGCTAGCTGGGGTCTTTGCCAGCCGCCGCTTCCTGCTTGCCTCGCGGCAGAGTATGTTTGCAATCAAAGCCGCGGGTGCTTACGATG
The DNA here is from genome assembly GCA_046598945.1 of Burkholderiales bacterium. Classification (GTDB taxonomy): domain Bacteria; phylum Pseudomonadota; class Gammaproteobacteria; order Burkholderiales; family JALYOK01; genus JALYOK01. The sequence continues at coordinate 34,844 of JBKJHT010000024.1, forward strand.
CCAATCGGTTTCCCGTTGATAAGCTCGCCCTGCGCGCACCAGTAGATCTTCGGAAAAATGCCGGCCGACTAGTTGAAACGCGATGGGCGTGCCACGGCTGGTGAATCCCGACGGCAGGGTGATGGTCGGGCTACCGCTCATGTTGAAGGGTGAGGTGAAGCGCATCAACGCTAACAGCGCGTCGGCATCGCGGCCCAGCATGTCCATTTTTGCTTTGGTCGGCGAGGCGATGAATTGCGCCGGAATGATCAACAAATCGATGGACTGAAATAGCGCGGCAAGGCGACCGGAAAAATCGCGGCGGCGCAAAAGAATTTTTTGATATTTGCTGGCGCTGATGTTCTGTGCCGAGGCGATGAAATCACCGAGGCCGGGGCCGTATTCGTTTTTGCGCGATGGATAAGTTGCCTCATGGGCAACGGCGGTTTCCACGGCGCAGTTCGGCGCCCAATCGCGCAACACCTGGTCGAAGTCAGGAAATTTTATGTTGCGGATGTCGGCGCCGAGTCCTTTCAGAATCTCCACTGCGTCGTGTACGGTCTGCACCATCGCCGGTTCGACGCCGTCACCGACGTAGCGCTCGTCGATGCCGATGCGCATGCCACGTAAATTGCGATCGTCGCCGTCCAGATAGTTGGGCACGGATTTTTGCACTGCGGTGGGATCGTTCGCGTCGGCGCCCGCGATGGCGCCGAGCACCACGCCGGCGTCGGCTGCCGAGCGACACATGGGGCCGAGGTGATCCAGCGACGCTGCCAATTCGAATGCGCCGTAACGCGACACGCGGCCCCAGGTAGGCTTGACGCCGGTGACGCCATTTGCCGCCGATGGGAAGCGGATCGAGCCACCGGTGTCCGAGCCGAGCGAGGCGAAACACAGGCCCGCCGCCGTCGCTGCGCCGGAGCCGCTGGACGAGGCGCCGACCCAATGATCCTGGCGCCACGGATTGAGCGGGACGGTGATGGCCGGGTGGTGATCGGCGAACGCGCCTTCCGTGAGTTGTAATTTTCCCAGGCACACCGCGCCGGCATCGAACAAACGTTGCACGACGGCGCCGTTGAACGTTGGGCGAAAGTTTTTGTGGATCGTCATTCCCGCCGCGGTCGGAATGTCTTTGCTGTAGCAAAGATCTTTCAGGCCGATTGGAATGCCGTGCAGCGCGCCGCGATAGCGAAACTTCATGATTTCGTCTTCGGCGCGGCGTGCTTGCTCGAGCGCGAGCTCGGGCGTGACTAAGGCGTAGGAATGCAGCCGCTTATCGAGAGCCTCAATTCGACGCAGCATCGCCTCGGTCAATTCCACCGGCGATAGCTTCCGGGTCTGGATGAGGAGAGCCGCGTCGGTTAATTCAAGGTAGTGCAGATCGTTATCCATTTGGCGACAGGAGATTATCGTTACACCGATTCTAATGGATGTGACCGTTTGCCGGGAAGTCGGAGGCATCGCCAGGCGCCGCACCGGGCTTGGCTGGCCCTAGGCCACCCAGTCGTGGCGATGCATGCCTGGTGAGGCGCGCTCTATTTGCCTGCTGGCGAGGGTGAATTTGGCGTCGGCGCTTGCTCAAGTGCTCGCCACCCGCCAGAATACGGGTTGCCAACGAATTGACTTGCCGACCCGATGCGCCCGTCCCACCCGATAGTGATTCTCGACCGTGAATTTATGTCCACGGCCGCAGAAAAATCCACACCCGTGATGGTGTGGGGGCCACCGGGCATCGGCAAATCCCAGATCGTGGCGCAAGTCGCGAAACAACACGATGTGCCGGTTATCGATATTCGCTTATCGCAAATGGAACCGACGGATCTGCGCGGCATTCCATTTCGCGATGGCGATAGTTGGGAGGTTGCCGATCGCGTGGTGCGCGAATCGGGTAAGCCCAATAGCGACGCGATGGTCGGCCACGTGTTGCGCGACGCCAAACTATTTCCGCAACGCGAGCTGGGCATCATGTTGGTGAGCGATTTGCAGCGCGCCCTTGGTTCGCCGTTACTCGAATCGCCGGAATTTTCCGATTGGGCGAGCAGCATTGCTGATCTCATCATGTATCGTCAGGGGAACCAATATCTTTTGTAAAAGATTTCTTCTCGTCATTGCGAGCGCAGCGAAGCAATCCCGTTTTTTATGAGCCAACCCACACCGAGATCACCGCGTTATGTTGCGGTTTCCCTCGATGACAATCCCAATCAGGACCCTTTCAATTCAATGAGCGTATTTGTCGAATCCTTAGACCAAGAAGGCCGTGGCGTGGCGCACCACGACGGCAAGGCGATTTTTATCGACGGCGCATTGCCTGGCGAAACCGTGACCTATTCGCCGTACCGAAAAAAGCCAAACTTCGAGTTCGCGCAACTCATCTCGATCGAAAAATCCAGCGCCGTGCGCACCACGCCGCGCTGCCAGCATTACGGTGTCTGTGGCGGTTGCAATATGCAACACGCGGAATTTGCCGCGCAAGTGGCGTCGAAGCAGCGCATTCTCGAAGACAATCTGAAACGCATCGGCAAGGTCACGCCCGATGTGTTGTTACCGCCGATCTACGGCCCGGCGTGGGGTTATCGCCAGCGCGCGCGGCTGTCGGTGCGTTACGTGGAAAAAAAGGGCAGGGTGCTGGTTGGCTTCCATGAAAAAAAATCCAGCTTTGTTGCCGCGATGGAAACCTGTGAGGTATTGCCGGCGAACATTGCCGCGCTGATTCCGAAGTTAGGCGATTTAATCATGAGCATGGATTTGCGCGAGCGCTTGCCGCAGATTGAGTTGGCATGCGGTTCGCAGGTCACCGTGCTGGTACTTCGAAATCTGGAGCCGATCTTGGAGCAGGATGGCCTGCGACTCAAGCAATTCGCGGAGCTTCACGGTATTCAATTTTGGTTACAACCCAAGGGTCCTGAGACAACGCAGCCGTTTTGGCCGCTGGATTGTGCGCCACTCTACTATTCAATACCCGAGTTCAATCTCAAGTTACACTTCTCGCCGACGGAATTTACCCAAGTGAATCACGCCGTGAATCGCGCGCTGGTGAAACGTGCGGTGAATTTGTTGGCGCCACAACCGGGCGAGCGCATCGCCGATTTATTTTGCGGACTGGGCAATTTTAGCCTCGCGATCGCGCGCAGCGGGGCGCAAGTGTTGGGTCTGGAAGGCGCGCCAGGGCTTGTTCGCCAGGCAACCGAGAATGCGCGCAAGAATGGTTTAGCGGAAAATGCCAAGTTTCAGGGGGCGAATTTATTTGCCGGCGATACGGATCAAACCCTGCGCACGCTGGGCAAATTCGATAAGCTGTTGATCGATCCGCCGCGCGATGGGGCGGTTGAAGTAGTGAAGGCGATCGAAGCGCCGTTTCCGCGTAGCATTGTTTATGTTTCCTGCAGCCCGGCCACCTTGGCGCGCGACGCGGGTGTGTTGGTTCATACCAAAGGCTATGCCTTGAAAGCGGCGGGTGTGGTGAATATGTTTCCGCACACGGGGCACGTGGAATCCATCGCGTTGTTCGAGCAATAAAAGCGCCGGTCGCCCGGTTACGCGGTAAAGTTGGCGCCCATGACACACGATTCATGCGCCCGTGTATCCTGTAGAATGTTAAAAATCAAGGTTCGAAGAACCCGTCGTTTCCCACGGCGCCTAACCGTCGCGCTTGCCTTTGCCACTGGGCCGCGGCTTTTCGAAAAGCCCCCATGCTCTATCCCAAACTATTCAAACAACTGGAACAAGCCCGCTGGAGCCTGACGGACGATGTGCCGTGGCAGCGCTTCGATGCCACGCGCTTGAGCGACGAACAAGCGCAAACCATCAAAATGAACGCCATCACCGAGTGGGCCGCGCTGCCGGCGACGGAAATGTTCCTGCGCGACAATCGCGACGACACCGATTTTTCCGCCTTCTTGTCGATCTGGTTTTACGAAGAACAAAAACATTCCCTGGCGCTGATGGACTATCTGTCGCGCTTTCGTCCCGACTTGGCGCCCACCGAAGCGGAGCTGGCCGCCGTGCGCTTTGAATTCGATCCGGCGCCGGCGCTGGAAACCCTGATGCTGCATTTTTGCGGCGAAGTGCGGTTGACGCAATGGTATCGCCGCGCCGCCCATTGGCATACGGAACCGGTGATCAAACACCTCTACGGCCTGCTGTCCCACGACGAGGCGCGCCATGGCAGCGCCTATCGGCGTTACATGCTGCGCGCCATTGAACGGTATGGCGATCCGGCGCGACTGGCGTTCGTTAAAATAGGATTATTGATGACCAGCCGCAAAATCGGCAAAGCGATGCATCCGACCAATCTGCATGTGAATCGAAGTTTATTTCCCAACGACACCGTGCAAAGCCGTCTGCCGGACCCGGGCTGGATGGATCGCTGGCTGGATCAGCAGATCTGCTTCGATAAGACTTGGGACGAGCGCGTGATTCAAGTCATCCTAAAGAATCTCTCGTTGGTGTGTCAGCGCAGCTTCCTCACCGCCCATGACCTGAGCCGTTACCGCAAAGAGTTTTCGTGAATTCCAGCGCGCCGGATTTTGAAGCGAAGATTTGTTCGCCGACGGAATTAGTGCAACGGGTTTTACTATTGCCGCGACCGCTGGCGTTCACCAATGGCGTGTTCGATATTTTGCATCGCGGCCACGTGACGTATCTCGCGCAAGCCCGCGCACTCGGCGCGAGCATGATCCTGGCGCTGAACAGCGACGCTTCGGTAAAACGCTTGAACAAGGGTGACGATAGGCCGATCAATACATTGGAGGATCGCATGGCCGTCGCCGCCGCGCTGTCGATGGTGGACGTTGTCACATTCTTTGAAGACGATACGCCGCTGAATTTAATTCTTGCGTGCAAACCGGCGGTTTTGGTGAAGGGCGGCGATTGGCCGGTCGAGCAGATCGTCGGCGCGAATGAGGTGCAAAGCTGGGGCGGGACGGTTTATTCGCTACCATTCCTGCATGAGCGTTCGACTACCGCAATGCTAAAGAAAATTCGTTCGTAGGGAGAATTTATTTCCGGCAAGGTGTCATCCCGCGTAGGCGGGAATCCATTTAGCGGTTAATCGAAGGTCGAATGGATTCCGCTTTCGCGGGAATGACACCTACTTTATTCTCGCTCTCATCATGCATTATTTATGTTTGAACACCTCGTAGAAAAACTCACCGCTATCGTCGGTTCCCACGCGATCATTACCGACGCCGACGCCATGGCGCCCCACCTCAACGACTGGCGCGGCCGCTATCATGGCGACGCCATCGCGGTCGTCAAGCCTAACAATACGGATCAAGTCGCCGCCGTCGTAAGACTCTGCGCCCAAACCCGCACCGCCATCGTCCCACAAGGCGGTAACACCAGCCTGTGCGGCGCATCGGTTCCCGCGGAAAAGAGTAACGCCATTGTGCTGAATCTGACGCGCATGACCACAGTCCGCGCCGTCGATTTGTATAACAACACGATGACCGTCGAAGCCGGTTGCGTACTCGCTCAATTGCAGCAAGTCGCGCAACAACACGATCGCTTGTTTCCGTTGAGTCTTGCCGCCGAAGGCAGTTGCACCATCGGCGGAAACTTATCTACTAACGCCGGTGGCACGGCGGTGCTGCGCTACGGCAACACGCGTGAATTGACCCTGGGTCTCGAAGTGGTTTTGCCCGATGGCCAAGTCTGGAGTGGCTTGCGCGGACTGCGCAAAGACAATACCGGCTACGATCTCAAGCAATTGTTCATCGGCGCGGAAGGCACGCTGGGCGTCATCACGGCTGCGGTGATGAAACTATTTCCGCAACCAAGATCCAGCGCCACGGCATTCGTCGGTCTCACCAGCCCGTCGCAGGCGCTGCAACTGTTCAATCAATTGCGTGCGAATTGCGCGGAACGCTTGACCGGATTCGAATTGATTTCCAGACTGTGTCTGGATTTCGTCCTGCGCCATATTCCGAACAGCAAAGACCCGCTGACGACGCCTTATCCGTGGTATGTGTTGATCGAGTTGTCGGAGAGCGCGGTGGCGCTGAACGCGAGTGACATGCTGGAACAAGAGCTCGGCGTCGCGTTGGAACGCAGCGTGGCCGTTGATGCGGTGGTGGCAAAAAGTACCGCCCAGAGCCAAGCCCTGTGGTCGCTGCGGGAAAATATTTCCGAAGCGCAGCGCTTTGAAGGCGCCAGCATTAAACATGATATTGCCATGCCGATCAGCGCCATCGCGGAATTCGTTACCCGCGCGAGCGCCGCACTGGAAGCGGCGTTGCAAGGCATACGCATCGTCGCCTTCGGCCATATGGGTGATGGCAATCTGCATTTCAATTGCAGCCGGCCACTGGCGCAAAGCGATGCGGATTTCTTCGCACAATCCCAACGTATCAACGAGATCGTCCACGATCTGGTGCATGGCATGAACGGCAGCATCAGCGCGGAACATGGCTTGGGACAACTGAAGCGCGACGAGATTACGCGCTATAAAAGCGGATTGGAACTGGATCTGATGCGTGCGGTAAAGCACGCCTGGGATCCGCTGGGAATCATGAATCCCGGCAAGGTCATTTAGCGGCATTGCCAGGAGCCGCTTGCCTTGTGGCTCCTGGCAAAGCATGTGCCACGAAGCAAGCGGGGCGCGCCGGGTGGCGCGATTGATTTCCTAGCGCAGCCGCTCGAATCTCAATCGGCCGTGCCTGAATCTATGCGCGCCTCAATGACTGATCATCCAGGGTCGACTTCCCGGAAAACTTTTTACCGCGCCTGCTTGTCCGCTCGATGCTGACGATTTACCGCCACAACATCCACACCCCGCGCCATGCTTGACCTGGTGTTTTTGCGGTTCGTGGCTGCTGCGTTCGTTCGTCGCATGGGCCTGTCGTAATCCTGTCGCCATGCCGGCAAAAGCCGGCGCACTTACCAGAACGCGTTCGGCCTCTGTGCCGCAGTCAGGGCACGGCTGCGGATCCCGATGCTCGGATATGGGCTTAATACTGGAGAACACGCCGCATTTCCGGCACTCATAGTCGTAGGTTGGCATGATGTGCTCCGTCAAATGTCCGGTGAAATCGGCAGGTCAACGCCAGGCTTGATGTGCTTGATCGGCCTGGCGGACGAAGGCTGAATGTCGAAATCAAAAATCTGCGTCGGTAGCCATAACGTTGCACAGGCGTTCGGAATATCCACCACGCCGCTGATATGCCCTTGCACCGGGGCCGTGCCTAGAATGGAATAAGCCTGGGCCTTCGTATAACCAAATTTTGTCAGGTATTCGATGGCATTTAAGCATGCTTGGCGGTAGGCAATGTGCACGTCTAAGTAGTGCTGCTTTCCTTGTTCATCGACCGAAATCCCTTCGAAGATTAGGTAATCGTTGTAGGTCGGCGTGATCGGACTCGGTTTGAAAATAGGATTCTTGATGCCGTATTTGGCGACGCCGCCTTTGATGATTTCCACTTTCATGTGCACCCAACCGGCCATCTCGATCGCGCCGCAGAAGGTGATCTCGCCGTCGCCTTGGCTAAAGTGCAGGTCGCCGAGGGACAAGCCACCGCCCTTAACGTAAACCGGGAAAAACACTTTCGATCCGCGCGACAAGTCCTTAATATCGCAGTTGCCGCCATGCTCGCGCGGCGGTACGGTGCGCGCGCCTTCGGCGGCTGCTTTATTGCGCGCATCGCCCTTCAGCCGGCCCATGTGCGCGGTCTTGCCAAACGGCGGATTGGCGAGCGGCGGCACGCGATTCGGTTCCGTTGCGATGAAGTCTATCTCGCGCTTGTTCCAGGTGTCCAACAAACCCTGATCGGGCAGACAGCCAATCAATCCGGGGTGAATCAAGCCGGCGAATTTGACGCCGGGGATGTGCCGCGAATGTGTGTACAGGCCGCTGATATCCCAAATGGATTTTTGCGCTAACGGAAAATGATCGGTCAAAAAGCCGCCGCCGTTTTTCTTGGAGAAGAAACCATTAAATCCCCACAGGCTTTCCGGCAATGCGCCGATATCGAGTAGATCGACGACCAGCAAATCGCCAGGTTCCGCGCCCTCGACGCCAATGGGGCCGCTCAAGAAGTGCACGATGGAAAGATCAATATCCCGCACATCATCGGCCGAGTCGTTGTTTTGAATAAAGCCGCCGGTCCAGTCGTAAGTCTCCACGACAAAATCATCACCAGGCTTCACCCACGCAACCATCGGGATGTCCGGGTGCCAACGATTGTGGATCATGTCATTCTCGTAGGGAGATTTCGATAAATCGATTTTAATGATTTTGTCAGGCATGGCTCGCTTCCTTAAGTAAATTGCGGTTGGGTTGTGTCAAACCGATAAGAATTGTTTGATGCGGTCATGGTCCACATCGGCGCGCGTTCCTTCATAGACGAACTGGCCACTCTCGATGACGAAAAGACGATCTGCCACTTCCAGTGCGAAGCTCAACACTTGCTCCGAAACAATAATAGTGATATTGCGTAACTTGCGAATTTCGTTCAGCGCCTTGGCGATATCTTTAATGATCGATGGCTGAATACCTTCGGTCGGCTCATCTAATAGCAGCACTTTTGGATCGCTCACCAGCGCACGCGCAATAGCCAGTTGCTGCTGTTGACCACCGGATAAGTTGCCGCCTTTGCGATTGCGCATATCAAACAACACCGGAAACAGCGCGTAGATCTCATCGGGAATGCGCCGCACCTTGGCGTTCTCCAATCCCGCTTGAATATTCTCTTCCACGCTCAGCGTCGGGAAGATCATTCGGCCCTGCGGCACGTAAGCAATCCCTTTGGCGACGCGGCGAAAACTTTCATCGTGGGAAACATCCTTGCCGTCGACACTGATGCTTCCGCCGCGTAACGGCAACAGCCCAATAAGCGCCTTGCACAACGTGGTTTTGCCCATGCCATTGCGCCCCATTACGGCCACCGTCTCGTTTGCGTTTGCGGCAAACGATAGACCGCGGATGACTTGACTTTGGTTGTAGGCAACACTGATATCCGCAACATTTAGCATGGCAACTCCGAATCAATGGCCTAAATAAACTTCGATTACGCGCGGATCGGCTTGCACGGTCTCCATCGGTCCTTCAGCGAGAATCTTGCCTTGATGCATGACCGTGACTTTGTGCGCGATACGCTTGACGAATTCCATGTCGTGCTCGATCACGATCATCGAACGGTTCTGACAAATCTTATGCAGTAGCTCAGCGGTTTGTTCCCGCTCGCGCACGCTCATGCCAGCGATGGGCTCGTCGAGCATCAGAAGCTCGGGGTCTTGCATCAGTAACATGCCGATTTCCAGCCACTGCTTTTGACCGTGGCTGAGCAAACCCGCTTCCATGCCCAGAACCTGCGCAAGCGCAATGTCCTGAGCGACTTCCTCAACCCGAGCGGTCACATCCGGCGTCGTGCGAAAGGCCAGCGCGCCAAATACACCACGGCCGCGCGGAAACGACACTTCCAAGTTCTGGCGTACCGAAAGATTTTCGTAAATTGAAGGCGTTTGAAATTTTCGACCGATGCCGGCGCGAACAATTTGGTACTCGCTCAGCTTAGTCATTTCCCGGTTTTTGAATTTGACGCTGCCGCTGGAGGTTTTGGTTTTGCCGCAAATAAGATCGAGTAAGGTTGTCTTGCCGGCGCCGTTGGGGCCGATGATGACGCGTAACTCGCCCTTGTCGACGTACAGGGTCAACCCATCAATCGCCTTGAAGCCGTCGAAAGAGACACTCAGATCTTCGACCGCGAGGGTGTAGTCGGTGTTGCTCATGGGTGCACCTCGGGAAGGGGGGCAGTGTACGGCGGATTTTTAAGGGTCTGACGCTCGATCGCCGCGGCCGAACTGCGCGGTTGAACGGCTACGGATGCCGTGACCAATCGCGCAGCGCTTGATTCACGTCGGCGTTTGAACCATGGTTTCACGTGGGATTCATATACGCCCGCTAGGCCATCCGGGAAGGCCATCACCACGCCGATGAACAACGCCGCCATTAAGAACAACCAGAGCTCGGGAAAGATTTCGGAAAAATAGGTCTTGGCGAAATTTACTAACAACGTACCGTACACCGCGCCCACCAACGACATGCGGCCGCCGACCGCGGCGAAAATCACCATTTCGATAGACGGCACGATACCGACGAAGGATGGCGACATGAAACCCACTTGCAGCGCGAACATCGCCCCGCCGATACCGCACAGGCCTGCCGCGAGACAGAACGAAAAAATCTTGAAACTCGCCACGTCATAACCGGAAAATCGCACGCGATCTTCCTTGTCGCGCATTGCGAGCAGTAGCACACCCAGCTTGCTGCGCTGGATATAGGCACACAACGCGATAGCGCCGATCAACAGTATCGCGTTGACGAAGTAAAGAACATATTTCGCACTGTCGGTACGCACGTCCCAACCTTTAAGTGTCTTCAAGTCGGTCATGCCGTTTACCCCGCCGGTGTAGCCCTGCTGCCCGATAATCAAGACGGCGAGGATCAACGCCACCGCCTGAGTAATGATGGCGAAGTAAACGCCGCCCACGCGCCGTTTAAACATCGCAAAACCGATGATGAAGGCCAGCAATGTCGGCACTGCAATCACGGCAATCAGGGTAAAGGTGAGGCTGTGAAACGGTTCCCACCAGAACGGCAGATGCGTCAGTTGATTCCAATCCATGAAATCGGGGATACCCGGCGTAGATTGAATTTTCGTGGTGATGGGATCGGACGCTTCGAGTTTTAAAAACATGGCCATGCAATAACCACCGAGGCCGAAGAACACACCCTGTCCTAAACTCAACACGCCGCCGTAACCCCACAACATGACCAGGCCGACGGCGACAAAACCGTATGTCAAATATTTGCCGACCAGATTGATGCGAAAGATGTCAAGCGCCAGCGGGAAAACGATCAATAGCACGACAGCCAAGATTAATAGGGAGCCCCAATTTGAACGAGCCATCCACGTATACAGTCGATTCATCGTAGTTCCAATTAGTGTCGGAGAAGTTAGCGCCGGATCTTGGCTGCAAACAACCCTTGCGGGCGAAACATCAGGATGGTCACGACCAATAAAAGCGTAAGTACCTTGGCCATCGATCCGGTCAGGAAGAATTCTGAAATCGATTGGGTTTGCGCGATTCCGAAAGCGGAGGCAATGGTGCCCAGCAAACTTGCCGTACCACCGAAGGTCACAACCAAAAACGCGTCGACAATGTACAGCGAACCGCTGGTGGGTCCGGTCGAGCCGATTGTCGTAAACGCTGCGCCCGCCACGCCGGCAATGCCGCAGCCAATGGCGAAGGTAAGCCGGTCGGTCTTGCGGGTGTCGATGCCGGTGGCGTTCGCCATGGCGCGATTAGCCACCGTCGCGCGCACCCGCAAACCCCAGCGCGAACGATATAGCAAAAGGAACACCAGACCGGTGATAAACAACGTCAGCGCCATGACGAACAAACCGTTGATTGGAATGTCCAGTCCGGCCGCGGGCGTAACGGAGCCCATTAACCAGTTCGGCAACGTTGGGCTGACTTCCTTCGCGCCAAACGTCGAGCGAAAAATTTGCTGCATGCCAAGGCTCAAACCCCAAGTCGCCAGCAACGTGTCCAGCGGGCGGCGATAAAGATATTGGATTAGTGCGAATTCCACCAAATACCCAACTAAGAACGCGAATAGGAACGCGGCGAGGATTGCGCCTAAGAAGTAGTACTGCGCGAAAGCGGGTGCATAGCTCTCTGTCAAACTGGAAAACAGAAAAATGGTGTAAGCGCCGATCGTCATGAACTCGCCATGCGCCATATTGATGACTCCCATCTGGCCAAAGATGATTGCGAGCCCGAGTCCCATCAGCAGAAGTACGCTGAACAGGCTCAGGCCGGCAAAACCTTGCATGGCAAAAATGTTGAATATTTCCGCTGCGGTCACGGCGCTTTCTCCGAATTTCCAATGGCAATTTGTGGTCGAGGGAAACGCATCGGCGTTTCCCTCCCGTCTTGCAATTTAAGTCCTAAGTCAATGCTGTTCGCTTAAGCGCGTTCACCCTGAGCCTGTCGAAGGGAGCATGGGCTTCGATAAGCTCAGCCCGAACGGCTAACCGAACAGTATTGAGACCTGAGTTGTTTACTGATAACCCCTCGGGAACGGATTCGGTTCGATCAGGTTGGGCGACTCGGCAATCATCTGAAATTGCCCGTCCAACTTGATCTGTCCAATGCGCGCCTTGCTCCAAAGATGGTGGTTGTTGTGTATCTTGACGTAACCTTCCGGCGCTTCCTTGTACTCGATACCCGGTGAGGCGGCGGCGACTTTATCTATGTCAAAGCTGCCAGCTTTTTCCACCGTGGCTTTCCACAGCCAAGGGCCGAGATAGGCCGCCTGCGTCACATCGCCGATAACCGACTTCGGGCCGTACTTCGCTTTGAACGCTTCAACAAACTTCTTGTTGTTGCCATTGTCCAGACTTTGGAAATACTTCATACAAGCGTAGAAACCGGAACAGTTCTCGCCGCCGATGCCGAGCAATTCATCTTCCGTGACGGAAATGGTCAACAGCAATTGCTTGTCGGACGTCATGCCCGCTGCTTTCATCTGCTTGTAGAAAGCCACGTTGCTACCGCCGACAACGATTGCGTAGATGCAATCCGGTTTAGCAACCTTGATTTTGTTGATCAGCGAATTAAAGTTGGTGTGGCCCAACGGGTAGTATTCTTCGCCCACGACTTTCGCATTGAGGTGACCTTCGATATGCTTACGCGCGATCTTGTTCGAGGTGCGGGGCCAGATATAATCGGAGCCGATCAAAAAGAAGGTCTTGGCTTTCTTTTCCTTATTCACCCAATCCAAACCCCAGATAATCTGCTGCGTCGCCTCTTGTCCGGTGTAGATCACATTCTTCGACTGCTCCAAACCTTCGTAGAAGGTCGGGTAGTAGAGCATGCCGTTCTCTTTCTCAAACACCGGCAGCACCGCTTTGCGCGATGCTGAAGTCCAACAACCGAATACCGCGGCGACTTTATCCTTCACCAATAGTTTCTTCGCCTTCTCGGCAAAGTTCGGCCAATCGCTCGCGCCGTCTTCTTGGATGATCTTGATCTTGCGCCCGAGCACGCCGCCCATGGCATTAATTTGATCGATCGCGAGGCGTTCCGCTTGAATCGAACCAGTCTCGCTGATCGCCATGGTGCCGGTTGCCGAATGCAATTGACCTACCGTGACTTCGGTATCGGTCACTGCTAGTCGGGTGGTATTCACCGCGGCGGTGGGGTAGGTGGCGGCTAACGAGAACTGCGACAGGCCCAGCAGGGGTGTGGCAGCGAGGCCGGTAAGCAACTTGCGTCGTAATGGGGAAATAAGATTTAGATCGTCATCGTGGTCAGACATGAGTGCTCCTTTCAGAAAATGTTCGCGGTGTGAGTTGCCACTAAGCGGTGGCCGACGAGTGCATCCTACGTGTCATGCCGAAATGAAAACATACGTCGAATGACGTACAACGCGCGTCTCGATGGTAAAGAGAGGATCGATGTGATCTTGGCCTGCTTCTTGCGACGAGCATCTCCTTAGATGCGGATGAGCTTAGTCCTGCTGTTTCGTGCACCAAAAGGGAGAAATGTCGGAATGTCCGCACCACAACGCATCATTCCTATCAGGCGCGAATACAATCGCTGGGTAGCGGATCAAACCCTTGAGGATTACGCGCTGCGCTTTACCGCAAAGGCGGCGCGGCGTTGGTCACCCGCACGCGTAGCTAACACCGCGCTCGGCGCAATCTCATTTCTGGCGCTTGAGGCAATCGGCGGCACCATCACGCTGAACTACGGCTACAACAATGCCGTAGCCGCCATCATGGTTGTTGGGATTCTGATATTTCTGACCGGCCTGCCGATTAGTTACTATGCGGCGAAGTACGGTGTCGACATGGATTTGCTCAGTCGCGGCGCGGGCTTCGGCTACATCGGCTCCACCATCACCTCACTGATCTATGCCAGTTTCACCTTCATATTCTTCGCCATCGAGGCGGTGATTATGTCGCTGGCGCTGGAGATGTGGCTTGGAATTCCGTTACCGATTGGTTATGTCATCAGCGCGCTGGCGGTGATTCCTCTGGTGACCCACGGCATCAAGCTGATCAGTCAGTTCCAACTCATTACGCAACCGTTGTGGATTGCGTTCCAAATTTTACCTTTCGTCTTTATCGGGTTCACTAACCCAGACGCCCTTCATGACTGGCGCCGCTTCACCGGCTATCAAAGCGAAAGCGCGGACACGATGAATCTCGCGTTGTTCGGCGCGTCCGCCGCAGTGGTGTTCTCGCTGGTTGCACAGATTGGCGAGCAGGTGGACTTCTTGCGCTTCCTGCCAGAACAAACCAAGAAAAATCGTTGGCGTTGGTGGACCGCGTTGTTGTGCGCCGGACCCGGCTGGGTGGTGCTTGGCGTCATTAAAATGCTGGCCGGCTCGTTCCTTGCTTTCCTCGCGTTACAGCACGAAATTCCGGCATCGAAGGCGGCCGAACCAACACAGATGTATTCCGTGGCGTTCAACTATGTTTTCCACTCGCCGGAACTGAGCATAGCGATGACCGCGTTGTTCGTCATCGTGTCGCAATTGAAAATCAATGTCACTAACGCCTACGCCGGCTCGATCGCCTGGTCGAATTTCTTTTCCCGTCTCACCCACCGCCATCCGGGCCGTGTGGTCTGGGTCGTTTTCAACGTTCTGATCGCGCTCTTGTTGATGGAGTTGGGGGTATTCAAAGCGCTGGAACAGATACTGGGACTCTACGCCATCGTCGCCATCGCCTGGGTGGGCGCGCTCGTGGCGGATCTGGTGGTAAACGAGCCCCTTGGCTTGAGCCCCAAGCACATCGAATTCAAGCGCGCCCATTTGTATGACGTGAATCCGGTTGGCGTGGGCGCAATGCTCATCGCAACGATCGTGTCGATTGTTTCTTACCTTGGGCTGCTGGGGCCTACGCTGCAAGCGCTGTCTTCTTTTACCGCGCTGGTGGTCGCATTCGTCGCGGCGCCGATAATTGCGCTGCTCACCAAGGGCCGCTACTACCTCGCACGTCCCGTCACGCAACCGGGTGGCGGTAGTCGCCAACCGATTCAATGTTGCGTCTGTGCATTGCCGTTTGAACCGGAAGACATGGCCGGTTGCCCAGCCTATGCCGGCCCGATTTGCTCGCTATGTTGTTCGCTTGATGTGCGCTGCGGCGATCGCTGCAAGCCACACGCCGCGTTGCCACAACAATTGCACGGCTGGCTTGATCATGTATTGCCCGAACCGGTATTGAACGCACTGACCTCGCGGCTAGGCCAATATCTAAGCGTGTTCACCATGATTAGCGCGATTATCGGCGCGGTTCTCGCGCTGATTTATTCGCAAGAGACGCTAGGCTTACACCGGGATGTCGCGGCCGTCGCCGCCGTGCTGTGGAAAGTATTCTTTGGTTTAGCGTTGATCGTCGGCGTGACTTCCTGGCTGTTGGTGCTCGCGAACGAAAGTCGACGCATTGCGCAGCAGGAGTCGTCGCGCCAAACCACATTGCTGATGCACGAGATCGAGGCCCACGAACGCACCGATGCCGAACTGCAGCGCGCCAAGGAAATCGCCGAGGCGGCGAACCTGGCGAAAAGCCGCTACTTGACGGGTATGAGCCACGAATTGCGCACGCCGCTCAACGCCATATTGGGTTACGCGCAGCTAATCGAGCGCGATCAATCCGTACCCCCGCGCAGGCGCGAAGCAATCCGTGTCATTCGCCGCAGCGGCGATCATCTTTCCGGTTTGATCGACGGCATGCTCGATATCGCCAAGATTGAAGCAGGCAAGCTGCGCTTGTCCAGCAGTCCGATTCATCTGCGCGATTTTCTCGAGCAAATAGTGCAGATGTTCCGTTTACAAGCTCAAGCAAAAGGGATTGAATTTCGATTCGAGTGCGGCGACCGCACACCCGATTACGTAACGACCGACGAAAAACGCCTGCGACAGATCCTGATCAATCTATTGTCCAATGCGATCAAATTCACGGAAAAAGGATCGGTGGTGTTGCGTGTCAGTTACGCACGCCAACTTACACAGTTCGAGATTCAGGACACCGGAATCGGCATTCACCCAGAAGATATGGAACGCATTTTCGAGCCTTTCGAACGGGGCCGTGCCGCGCATGATGGCTTTAGCCTCGGCACAGGCTTGGGCCTGACGATCAGTAAATTGCTTACGGAAATAATGGGCGGTCAAATTTCTCTGCAAAGCACACCGGGCGAGGGGACATTGTTTCGGGTGAAGCTACTCCTTTCCGGCTTAGCGGCTTCCCCGCCGCCCCAATTGGATGAATTGCGCATCGTCGGCTATGCCGGTAAAAAGCGAAAAATATTAGTGGCGGACGACGACTCGGCGCATCGCGCGTTGATGCGCGACGTGCTGGCGCCCCTTGGTTTTGAAGTCATTGACGCCAGTGATGGCGCGCAGTGCTTGACGCGAGCACAAGAGCATCAGCCGGATTTGTATTTACTCGACATCTCAATGCCGGGACGGGATGGTTGGCAAGTTGCGGAGGAACTGCGCACAATTCGAGGAGACTACGCGCCGATTATCATGATTTCGGCGAACGCCCAGGAAAATCAGCGGGCCGTGTCTCCCGACTCATTCCATAATGAATTGTTGGTCAAGCCGATTAACTTAAAAAAATTGATTGAGCTGGTTCGCCTGCATCTTGGGCTGGAATGGCAAACCGAGAATGACGCCACCCAAGAAAGTATTCACTGCGCTCAAAAAAATATTACCGGCAGCCCCTTGCCGTTTGCGGTTCTCGAAGAACTTCGCACGCTCGGAAAGATTGGTTACTTGCGCGGTGTTCTCATCAAACTGGACGCGGTCGAACATGCATTTCCACAGTCGGTGGATTTTGTCCATGAACTGCGGAGCTTGGTTCAAACTTTCCAACTGAATCGTTATCTCGATGTACTTAAAAAACTCAGTAACTAATAGCATGGACAACCTCGCACGCGACATTGTATTGATCGTCGACGACTCAGCGGAGACACTGAGCTTCCTCACCCAGGCCCTGGAAGACGCGGGCCTGTCGGTGTTAGTCGCGGTCGATGGAAACATGGCACTCGAACAAATGGGGCTTTTGACCCCGGATCTAGTGCTGCTCGATGCCGTTATGCCAGGCATGGATGGCTTCGAGACCTGTCGGAGAATTAAACAGAACGAGCGTTTCAGCCGGGTGCCGGTTATCTTTATGACCGGTCTGGCGGAAAGCGAACACGTCGTCGCCGGCTTGGGCGCCGGTGGTGTCGATTACGTCACCAAACCCGTGGTCTTGGTGCAATTGCTTGCGCGCATGCGTGTCCACCTTGCCAACGCGCGGGCTGCACATGGGGCACGCGTCGCCCTGGACGCGGCCGGACGTGCCATCGTCGCGATTCGTTACGATGGCACACTGCGCTGGTATACGACACAAGCTCAACGGCTGCTCGAGTCGCTGGGTGTCGCGCTGACGCCGGGCTCCGCCGCAAACGCGGGGAGCGCGGTGGCGCGTTGGTTAACTAATCTCTCAGCAGCAACGGGCTTAACGTCCGATGCGCAGCGGCTGGAATCCACCGGTAGTTTGGGGCGCATACGCTTTACTTGCCTAGATCGCATCACCCAGAGCGATTACCTAGTTCGCCTCGATGCGCTCGCCTCGCTGCACGACGATCAGGCGTTGGAAAGAAAATTGGAAACCCAGTTCAACTTAACGACGCGAGAAGGGGAGGTGCTTTTGTGGCTGGCGCGCGGCAAAGCGAATCGCGATATCGCAGACATTTTGAGCATGAGTCCACGCACTGTGAATAAGCACTTGGAACACGTCTTTGAAAAGCTGGGTGTTGAAAATCGAGCGGCGGCTGCGGGCGTAGCAACTAAAGCAATTAACGCTTAATCCGCATTATTGTCCGGACACTATGCCGGAAGGCGCGTCCCGCTTGTCTCCTGGTGATGCCTGTGCCGAGAGGCAGGTGGTGTTCAAGTATTAGCATGATCGAGCACGCAAATAATCAACCGGATTTCAGCCCAGATCTCGTGTGGCGGACGCATCGGCCCGCCCTCGCACATGCGCTCGGATCCAAGATCACCGCCTATTACGCGGCCGAACAACTGCAGCCGACCTACGGCGACGGCTACATGCCGAACCAGAAGATGATCGCCGGGTTTGGAGAACGCGCGTGCGAGGTACGACAGAAGCGTGTCGCCGCGATCGGCGAGGTGGCCGGCGCCCCTTCGCTTCGGGGGGTGACGAAGGCTACCGTTGCGTATGAGGGAATTATCAATGCGCAAAACACCCCCATTTCGCGAATTCATCCGCCAGGCGCGCGACGCAGCTAGGCCAGTATGGTTTCGATGCATTTCCTTTTCGGACAGGTGGTTTCCATGCAACGTAGATCGTTTCTGGGCGCGGTGAGTTGCCTTTCGGCACTGTCGGCATCCGCGTCACACGCGGTCCCGCAAAATTCCGCGAAGCGGACGCCTACCCGCCGCAGCCGCCGGGTGGGCATCGCCTTAGGCGGGGGCTCAATTCACGGCATCGCGCATCTGGGTGTGCTGAAAGCTTTTGCCGAGAAGGGACTCAAATTTCAGTTCATTGCCGGCACCA
This sequence comes from Burkholderiales bacterium, assembly GCA_046598945.1. Lineage (GTDB taxonomy): Bacteria > Pseudomonadota > Gammaproteobacteria > Burkholderiales > JALYOK01 > JALYOK01. Next base: position 53,407 of record JBKJHT010000024.1, read on the forward strand.
GCGCGGGCGCCATCGTCGGCGTGCTAGCCGCGGCACAGTTGCCACTCGGACAAATCGAACTGATCGCGCGCCGTATCGAATGGCCAGGCATGTTGAACCTGTCGTGGTCCGGCAAGGGGCTGATGCAAAATGTCAAATTGCGATCGTTGATCGACACGGCGCTGGGTGGTCGACGGCTGGAGCAGTTGCCTCTCCCGTTCGGCGCCATCGCGACGGACGTGGCGACGGGTGAGCGCGTCATCATTCGCAAAGGGCCGGCGGGTGCGGCGGTCGGCGCATCGTGCAGCATCCCGGTGATATTTGAGCCGGTCAAAATAGACGGACGCGACCTGGTCGATGGCGGCTTGACCGAGCCGGTGCCCGTCATCGCGGTACGCGAAATGGGCGCCGAAATCGTCATTGGTGTGGACGTCGCCTTTCGACCGAGTGAAGAGCCGTTTCAGGGGCTGACCGGCGTCGCATTTCAGACCATGCACATCATGGGGAATGCGTTGATCAACGAGCAAATACGCCGCGCCGACGTCGCAATACGCCTGAATGTGCACCAGTTGGTTGGCAAGGACAATTCCCACGACCAGTTGATCGCAGCCGGCCATGCGGCGGCGATGCGTGCTTGGCCAACGCTTGCGCCGATGCTGTCGTGATGCCCGGAGTTAGCGCCCTTGGATCAGGAGTTTTTGCTTGCCGTGAAGTGTCCGCAGCGCTCTTGTCGGCGAAATCAAACGGGTACCCGCATGGGCGTTGTTCTCGGTGCGAGCAGGGGGCCTTCCCGGAGCGATGCCGCCGGCGATCGAACGAATCATTCGGCTCAATCGCGACAGGTTGTGAGCTTGACGCAACACGAAGGCATAAAGGCACTATGTGTGGTAGCGCACAGACGATGAGAAAGTTTGCATGTACAAAAATACTCTCGCAGCTTCAAATTTGCGCTCTCAAAGGAAACTCATATCACGGACACTACGACCAAGACAGCCTTGTCATCGCGTTTGTTGTCGTCGCCTTGCTGTTGTTGCTCTACGGCGGCGGACTGGTGACCGGAACAATGATGACTGGCGGGATGATGGGGAGCGAAAGCATGAGCGGAATCAATGGGCTGTGGCTTCCTACCTTGCTTGTCGTCGTATTAGGTATCGTGCTTTCTCGGTCATCCTTCGGAAGGTAAGTAGCCGGACCACCCAAAGTCACGACAACGTAGGCCCTCGTGGACGATATGCAACCCT